>NZ_LCYG01000038.1 GCF_001017175.1 Microvirga vignae
TGCGGAATTTTGCTGCTCGGGCCAAGAGACCGGAACCAACCCTCTGCATTCAACTGCAGCTTGCCCAACCCGAACGGCTTGGTTCGGTGCGGCTCTTCACATCTGCCGCGGCAGCAGGGGATCAAGACTGAAAACCAGACCTTTACAGGACCTCGATACCCATTGAAAAAGGCCCTGCCGAATTGAAACCTTCGGCAAGGCAGGCAGGGAGAAACAAATAACAGCTGGCACTTGCCTCGGCGCGGTCGCTCAGACGCCAACTCGCTGGCGTTTGCGCCCCTCCTGCTGAGCTTGGTGGGCCTCCCGCACCTCTTCGCGGCTGCTGACCTGCGGTGGTCGTCCTTGGCGGCTCCGGTATGAACAAGGTGATCAAGAAGATCACGGACGGTGACAAGTTGATCGATGCAGACATCTTCTATCCGCCAACCCTGATCATTCCTGCGATCGGCGCGACGGCCATGAAGTTTGCGACAGGCGCACCTGTCAGCGGCCGGTGGGTGCTGGGAAGTCCTTTGATCACCAAGGAGAATGCCAAAGATTACTACTTCCCGGAATCGCCGTACTGACGCGACCGCCTACGGCTATAGGATTGAGCGTTGAGGGCAGGGATTTCCCTGCCCTTTCTGCTAGTAGGGGGCCATGCAACATCTGCTTTGCACGGCGTTACGTCACCTGTCTGCGCAATATTGGCCAGTCGGGCGAATGGGAAGTGATGTTGCTCGTGCGGAGGCGCGCGAGCGGCGAATGAAAAAATGCCACCCGGCAGCGTGCCCCCTTTCCAGATCGACGCCATTGGAAGGTGACTGCGAAAGGCAACTGGACGCTCTGGTACGAGGGCTACCGGATTACGATCTTCAAGAGAAATGAGGTTTGGAGCGGCGTCATCACGGATGAGACAACCGGCGCTGAAACATGGGCGCGCCGCAGACATGAGAACTCGCGCAAGGCGAAGCTGGCTGCGTTCGATACCATTCTCCGCCTTAGGCATGCATAACTCTGCATGACCGCCTCAGAACGGCAATAGCTCCTAGTCACTCCTTGAGCAATGCAGGCGCCAGCCGACGAAGTCGGAAGGTCCCCGGCATAGTGACCGCACTGGCATCCGATGAGCACCGCAGGCGAATTAGGCCAAGACTCACCGGAATCAGGATCTCGTCCAGTTGCACAGTCACTCGTTCCCTAGCCTTGCGTCCAAGCCTCAATTGCTTCCTTCACGTCTTCAGGCAGATCGATTGGTGCCTTGGTCTCTAAGGCTGTTCTCGAGGATGCCAGGTCGGCGAGGAGAACCCGATACTTCCCAACCTTTGATCCCTGCGCAGTATCGTAACCTTCCGCCGCGACATCGTCGGGCGAGCTGCAAAACAGGCAAAGGAGTGCGAGGATGGCGCGCATATGTTAACTCCATCAGGGAGCATAGTAAGGAAGCGTACCGTGGCATTTTCGGGGCTGGAAAGGGCGCGCGCCAAGGCACACAAGATTGAGGGGGGCATGCCCGAGGAGCTCCTCAGCCGGAGCTCTCTAGATTGGTCCCTGTCGGCCGAGCTGACTTGCCTAACGGGGCAGCCGCACCGGGGCAGGTTCGAAGATCTCAGGCACTAGCCGCGATAAGTTCACCAAACATGCCGCCCAAGGTCGGCCCTGAGAGTTAAGTGAAGGCCAAGGCTTAGGATACCGCGCGGCGATGTCCGAGAATTAGGGATTTCGGGCTTTCCTGAACTCCTCGACATCGTAGACGGTTCGCTTTAGAGCCTTCACCGAGGACGGGGCTGGTACAGTATGTATAAGGGACTCTAGTGCTGTCGTATCACGCAGCTACTTGGTCGACGGTCCGAGAAGAGCATGAGTGAGTCATTTCGGAGCTTATGAGCAACACTGTCCTGCAATCCACCCTCCGAGCACGTGCAGCCTGCAGGGCAGGGGATGTCAATCGCGATCGGCAGAGCTCGGGAGTGAATCCGTTGCGGCTAACATCATGGATCTAAACCTGGGACTTGGCCGCAATGCTGTCACTGTCACGTTCGAGCCAGGGCGCCAGGGATGTCCCCCGCAGGTCAGCCGCACGCGTTTCCCGCCCGAACATCACGAGCACCGCGACGACAATGGCTGCCAGGCCGGCGATGCGCGGCCGCAACGGAGGCTTGCAGCGTCGCATTGCTGGCGGCGAGGAAGTTCCCAAGCTGGTAGACAAGACCCGGAAACGTCCCTCGGGCATCCGGAGGCGACAGTTCGTTCAGATGCGCCGGCACGACGCCCCAGGCGCCCTGCACGGCGATCTGCATCAGGAATGCTCCCAAACCTAGCATCAGTGGCGTGGTTGACAGAGACCACAACGGGATCATCGGCAGCACGCATAAGGTCGCAACAGCGATGACAGATCGTCGCCAGAATCGTTCGGACAGCACGCCGCAGACAATGCCGCCGATGATGTCCCCGATATTGTAGACGATCGCGATCCACCTGACGGTTCGTGCATCCAGCTTGCGCTGAACCTGAAGGAAGGTGGGGTAGAGATCCTGCGTTCCATGGCTCAGGAAGTTGAAGGCCGTCATCAGCAACAGTGCGTGAATCACGAGCCTACTGACGCAGCACGTCGCGGAAGGAGCGCCTTGGTCTGGACGCATCGGCGGAGAAGAGTGGAGATTCTGGGACGTTCCGGCGGATGAAGAGAATGAGGAGCGCCGGAAGCGCGCCGAGCATCAACATCCCGCGCCAACCGATATGAGGATAAAGGGTTGCGTAAGCGAGCGCCGCCAGCAGATACCCGCTTGGGTAGCCGGCCTGGAGGAGCCCTGATACCGTCCCGCCGGTCCCCGCCGGGATCGACTCCATGGTGAGCGAGGCGCCAACACCCTACTCACCGCCCATGGTCACCCCGAGCGGCCGAATCCCAAGGGACAGCAGGATGGCAATGCTGACAGCCTTGAGGTCCGTCGAAAAGGCCTGCGCAATGTCTTTGAGAACAAACACCAGCAGGAAGAAATCGAGTGCATCAAGGGTCCATGCGAGAGATGTCGCCACGACGACATTGCGCTGCTGCGGCGTGAGGGACCGGAGATCCGCGACTGGTCCGATCATGTTCTCCTTCCTGATGCTTCGGATGCAGTTCTCCGTTTCTGCCAGCACGCAAGCGCCGGGCGCGACCGCAGGGTTGATCGGGCGCTACGTCACCGGCATCAATCTAGTGCGAACCAGTGCGTCGATCCCCTGTCAGATCTCGCAGGCTGAAGTTGATGCAAATGTCCTGCAAGATACCTATGACACAGAGCGGATTAAACAGGCTCCCCAGTGACGAGGGCTATCTCGCTGGCTCGCTATCCCCGCGCGGAACGTCCAATGGTCTATGAGAGTCTCCCACGCGTCACGGCAGCGGCAAATGGGGCCAGAGGAAAATTCGGGCGTGATGCATACTAAATTGGTCTATCGGCCACGCTTGTGGATAAGAGACGACACAATGCATCGTCTTCGTATGATCGAACTCGGAGGCGCACAATGACAGCGCCTTGGTTTATGTTCGCAACCGGTATCGAGAGCAGCTACCCGACCATTAAGAATGGGAGCGTCCGTGTCGACGAGATGGAGAAGTGCGGCCACTACAAACATTGGCGGGAGGACTTCAAACTTGTTCAGGATCTCGGTATCCGCTATTTGCGCTACGGCCCGCCAATCCACCATGTGTGGCTCGGCCCCAGTCGGTATGACTGGAGCTTTCCGGACGAAACCTTCGGAATGCTCAATGCACTCGACATGGTGCCAATCGCCGACCTCTGTCACTTCGGTGTACCAGACTGGGTCGGGAACTTCCAGAACTCTGATTTCCCTGAGCTCTTCGCTAGGTATGCGAGATCCTTCGCACAGCGCTTTCCGTGGGTGCAACTCTATACGCCAGTCAATGAAATGTTCATTTGTGCTACATTCTCCGCTGCATATGGGTGGTGGAATGAGCAACTCGCGAGTGACCTGGCATTCGTAACAGCACTCAAACACATCGTTAAAGCCAACGTGCTGGCCATGGCGGCGATCCTCGATGTTCGCCCTGATGCGATCTTCATCCAAAGCGAATCTACCGAGTACTTCCATGCTGATGAGCCTGACGCCATCAAACCCGCCGAGATCATGAACTCAAGGCGCTTTCTGTCCCTCGACCTCAACTATGGCCGGCGTGTGGATTCCGAAATGTACGAGTTTCTCATGGACAACGGGATGACGCGCGAGGAGTACCATTTTTTCCTCAACTACCAGCTGCGGCAGCACTGCATTATGGGAAATGACTACTATCTTACGAACGAACACCGGATTGCACCGGACGGGCGAACCTGGGCGTCGGGAGAGATTTTCGGGTATGCCGAGATCACTCGACAATACTACAACCGTTACCGTATCCCGATTATGCACACGGAGACGAACCTTGCCGAAGGCGTAACGGGCGAAGAAGCCGTCATTTGGCTCCGCAAGGAATGGGCAAACGTTCTGCGGGTTCGCAACAGCGGTATACCAATCGTCGGTTTCACTTGGTATTCGTTGACTGATCAGATCGACTGGGACACCGCATTGTGCGGAGAGAACGGCCACGTAAACCCACTGGGCCTCTGCGATCTCGACCGCAACATGCGACCTGTAGGCGTGGCTTATCAGCAGTTGATCCAGCGTTGGAAGCGGGTCCTGCCGACGCAGAGCGTGTGCCTGACGGTGCCGGTCATCCGGCCGAGTCAGTTCGACAGCGCACATACAGCATCACAGGTGGAGAAGGCCCGGGGTCTACGCCAAGGAGCGTCTGCCGGACAGATGATAGCAGACCGTGCAGGATGATTGAGAAGGACAGAATTCCATCCGGGCAGGCTCCTCCATGTGGCGTGGTGATCCTGCTCAGTAGGTATTGGCTGAAGGGTTCCATGAGAACACCATCAGGATATTGCCGCAAACAGGCCCAGTAAGCCCCACGGGTACCACGCAATCGAGTCTCATATTATACCACAGCCTCTCGCCGGGCCGTGAAGGTGCCCATGATGCACGGGGCGAAGGGAGATGAGGATAGCGGCGCAGGAGTTCCTGACGATCCTGATCGATTGCTCTCATCCAGTCTCGCACTCGTCACGGTCACCGGCAGTCACGGAGGCACATCTGGATCGGCTGCCAGAAGCAAGATCCGGTTTCGGTCCGACCTTCTGTACGATACACTATGCATTTGAAGAAACTGCAGATCCCACAGGCCGAGGGCTGGAGCCGGTAGACTTCAGCATCAGATGGTACTTCGACGAACCTCAGAGCCGTTCAACGTATGGCTCCCTTCCTAGACGATTGAGATTGACGCAATTTTGTCGCGGGAATAGGGCCGCTGATGCCAGCAGTCCAAGTCAGGGAGAATCACCCTAGAGAGTGCAACACCGCGAAGCCCATGCGGTATCGCAAATCAGAAGATAAGACGCTTTTCCCTGCACGTCAGCCTGCGCAATCTGACAGTATTGCTAGATGCCTTATGCGTCGTACAGAGGCTGAATGGAGACTTGGCTCTACTATAGACGTGATTTCAATTGAACTTTCCCTTGTCGAATCCAGCGTTGCCGCTCACGGCTCCCTTGCCTTGTTCGTGATCATCTACTTCGAATCCTTCGCAGCGCCACTGCCACGTGAGCGCGCGCTCATTGCCGCTAGCGTGCTCGCTGTCCTGGGCGACTTGCCGATTGCCGCAGTGCTTGCAGCGAGTTGGTCAGGCGCCGTGCTGGGAGATGGCACCGGCTACTTGGTCGGGCGGTTCGTCGGCCAGCCAGTGCTCATGCGCTTCGGCCCAAGCATCGGGTTGACAGCAGAACATTTCGAGTTTGTGGTGGATCAGATCCGAAGGTATGGCTTCTGGTTGATCCTGGTAGCGCGGTTCGTCATTGTTCTGCGACAACTGAACGGTTGGCCACTGGTGCGGTGCTCATGCCACTCGTGCGGTTCATTCCGGCCAATGCTGTCGGGTCGGCACTCTGGATCGCAACCTGGGGGCTCGGGCCCTATCTCCTCGGGGTTTGGTTCGGGCTCTCTGCCGTGCATTAGACCCTGCGCTCCTTTCAGACCGGTGGAATGATTGTTCTTCAACATTGCACAAGCGTCCAGGATATAGGCTGATGGCGAAGGTATCAGCGAGTTCTGAAATGTGGCGTTAAGCTGCCTGCCGCACACCAACAGATTCTGGTTCGGTAGAGATTGCGACCTTCCCGACAGCAAGAGCCTGACGAATGGCCTCAAGTGCAGCAGTGGGTGTCGGCTGCTTCAGGACAACATCACCTCTTGAGGACACGCGGGCCTCAGTGCCGGACAGTATCACTGGCCTATTCTTGTGCGTATCATGGTACTCGTCAGCAAGAATCCAGCCGTCGATCAGACGGGGTAGAGCGGCACGTGTGTAAAGCCAGTCGATGGAGTGACACCATTCGCGCAGGATTAAAAAGGCTCTTTCTCCCGTCTCTGCGGTGACCACTTCGTGACCCTGAGCGCGCAACCGTTCCGCGATTGTCTCCCGGAAAATCGCGTTATCGTCAGCAATAAGAATCCTTTGTGACTGAGCCGCACTCATGATGACCTCCGAAGTGTGCCAACGATGGCTCGTTCCTTATTTCTAGATTGAGCTCCATCATCGAACGGTCCAAAGGTAGCATGGCTTACCATTGGACCGTGATCATCTAGGTGGGAGTGGGGACTACTGAGTACGTTTGGGATATCTATACTTTGGTTTCATGCGACAGCACGATGGTTATAGACGCCGGCCCGGAACTGAAACCTCGGCCTGTCCACCAGGAAGACTGTCATGGCAGATGCGGTGTTCTACAACCCATTCTGGCATCAGCGACGCTCGACCTCGTCAGCCCCGTCCAGCCTGAAAGGATGCCGGATAGATGTGCAGATGCAACTGTAGTGCTAGTGCGCAGCCGAGGCGCTAGCCTTGGGCTTGGCGCTGCGTAGGATGAATGCAAGCGGCGGAGGCCAGAGTTAGGATCCAGAAGACATCGACATAAGCCAGAAATGTCGCCTGGGTTTGCACCTGTTGGCCGATCCAGGCGAAGGCCTGCTGTTGGGCTTGGATCATGGGGCTCCCGTGAGCTACGAAATACTCCGTCGCCTGCCGAAGTGCCTCTTGGTACTGAACGTTAGACGGGCTCGCGTTTTCGACGAGCCGGCTCTGGCGAAACTGCTCCCTATGCGCCAGCACGTTCTGTGCAAGTGACATCCCAATCGATCCACCAACATTGCGCGCGACATTAATTAGCACGGAAGCCTGATCGGTCTTTTCAGGTGGGAGGCCCGCATAGGCTGCTATGGTCATTGGAATAAAGATCAGCGGCAGCCCGAAGCGGAATGAGGTACGCGACGAGGAGAAACCCGATGATGCCGATGCGAAAGCCTTGCTGCTTCAGCCGCCTGCGCTCCTCAACCACCGCCTCAGACGCCTGCAGGATCAGAGCGACAAGCGGGATCGCGAAGATGCCCACCGGTGAGTTGATCAGAAAGCACCAGTGTCACGAATATTTGTCAGAAAGCCAACCACCGAGGGCCGGTTCCACAATGGGCGCACCACGACCGCAACCCCGAACATTGCGAAGCCCTGGCCGCGCTTCTCAGGCAGGAAGCGTCGGCGAGGATCGCCTGCGAGATCGGCACCATGCCGCCACCGCCAAGACCTTGCAAAATCCGGAAGAACAAGAGCACCGGCAGTCCTGTTGGAGAGTTAGGTCGCAGCTTTGGTGGCGGCGTTAGAGATGTCCGCCGGGAAATTAGCGGTGGCATTGTCCTACACGATATTGTCGGCCGCGATCTCAGGCATGAACTGTCCAGACGTCGCTATGTGCGCGGCGCCCATGACCGCTTCGACCTCGAGTTCGACTACAACTCCTCGTGCTACATCTATGGTTATCCGTATGTCAGGTGCAGCTATGGCTATCCATCCTACACGTAGGAGTATCCCTCTGCCACGTGCGGCTCCCCGTACTTCGTTGATCGGGCCCGAAACCGCGTAGTGCATCATCCGGTTGCGGGCAAACCCCACCGTACGATGACAGCGGCCGGACCGTCGCATTCCCGTCTCGGCCCAGCGCCTGCAGTGCGCAGACACAGGCCCCCGTCGAGCAGGACGACTAACAGTCGTACTACCATCCTAGCCAAGGGCAACGGAATTCATGCCCTTGGCTCATTCATGCCCACGGCTCAGTCCGGCCAAGGCCCGCTCACGCAAGCACTCGCCGGCTTGGCTCAATTACTCAGGGAGACGATATTGATGAACGCCAGCTATTCTGATCGGGCCAAGACACGAACGCGGGCGTAACCGGAGTGCCTCCATGAAGTATCGGGACAGCCCCGTCAATATTAGCCGTTATGGCCAACTCGGATGGTAGCACCCAGAACTGCGCCTGCTACAAGCCCGGCGAGGACACCTGAGAACCCGCCGATATGATCAACACTTTCGGCATACCAAAATACAAGGGCATACAAGCTAATTTCCAGAATTTGCGCCACGATAGCGGATACGAGTTGATCTACTCTGCCGGAGCAACGCCATGCTCCTGGCGGATCGGGTGTGCTCGCAGCCGGTCGAGAGCAAGGTAGATGACAGGCGTCGTGTAGAGGGTCAGGATCTGGCTCAAGGCAAGCCCGCCAACGATCGCGTAGCCAAGCGGTTGGCGCAACTCCGATCCCGTCCCGTGCGTCAGCATGAGTGGCAATCCCCCTAGGATGGCGCAAGCAGTCGTCATCAGGATGGGGCGGAAGCGCAGCAGGCTGGCTTTGCGGATCGCATCAACGGGTGACAATCCCTCTTCGCGTTCGGCCTGGAGTGCGAAGTCCACCATCATGATACCGTTTTTCTTTACGATGCCGATGAGCAGAATAATGCCAATCAGGCTAATGATCGTGAATTCCATATGGAACACGAACAGCATCAGGAGCGCACCGAGTCCCGCTGAGGGCAAAGTCGACAGGATGGTTACCGGATGAATGTAGCTTTCGTAGAGAACGCCGAGCAGTACGTATATCACGAACAGCGCCGCCGCGATAAGGAGGGGCTCGGTCGTCAGCGAGTCTTGAAAAGCCTGCGCGTTGCCTTGGAAGCTGCCCACTATGGATCTAGGTAGGCCAATATCGTCCCCGGCTGTCTGAATCGCATTCACCGCGTCGCTGAGCGCAGCGCCACGCGCTAGATTGAACGAGAATGTCACAGCGGGGAAACTGCCCTGGTGCGTGAATACCAACGGCGAGACTGGCTTCGTGTCGACCGATACGAGTGTCAACAGCGGAACCGCCTGGCCACTCACGGGGGAGTGCACGTAAAGCTTGGAGAGCGTATCGATTGTGCCTTGCTGGTCGGGCGGGACCTCGAGAATGACCTTGTAGGTGTTCTGCTGTGTAAAAAACTGCGTGACCTGCTGCTGGCTGAAGGCATCCGCCAGGACGGAGTCGATAGCAGCTGGCTGAATGCCTAAGCGCGCAGCGGTGTCACGATTGATCGTGAGAGTGACGGTCGGCCCATTTGCGACCTGATCGGTCGTCAGATCGGTGATCTGCGGCACATTCTGGAGCCTTGCGAGAAGCTTCTGCGACCATGTGCTCAGCTCGTTGTAATCCTGCCCCTGAAGTGTGTACTGGAACAAGCCTTTTGACTGGCGGCCTCCCACCGTAAGGTCCTGCGCAGGCTGCATAATGAGTTGTGCACCCGGCACCTGAGCAAGCTTCGGCCGCAGGCGATTCACGATCTCCATCGCATTGGCACGGCCTTGGTCGACGGGCTTCAGGCTGGCATAGATTAGTCCTTGGTTGACCGTACGATTGCCGCCGACGATCGAAACCGCCTGCGCGACATCTGGATCCTTGGAGACGATGGCAGCTAGTTGTTGCTGCAGATTGGCCATCTCGCCGGGAGAGACATCCGGCGCTGCCTGCGCCTGCCCAATGATGAATCCTGTGTCCTGGATCGGGAAGAAACCCTTCGGAATCATGATAAAGAGCCAGGTAGTGGCCGCAATCGTTGCTAAGAAGGTGAGCAGCGTCGGCCCCTGGTGGCGCAACACCATGTTCAGGGATCCTCTGTAGCCGCGGATCAGCGCCTCGAAGGCACGCTCGCTCGTCTGGTAGAGGCGGTTCTGCTCTGTCGAGGGACGTTTCGGCTTCAGGAACCGGCTGGCCAACAAGGGAGTCAGCGTCAGTGAAACGATGACCGACACCAGGATCGAGATGGTGACTGTCACGGCGAACTCACGGAGAAGACGTCCGACGATGCCGCCCATGAGCAGCAGCGGGATAAACACAGCAACCAGCGACAGGCTGATCGAGAGCACCGTGAAGCCGATCTCGCCGGCGCCCTTTAGCGCGGCTTGGAGAGGAGGTAGGCCTACTTCCATATGCCTCTCGATGTTCTCGAGCACCACGATGGCATCGTCGACCACGAATCCGACCGCGATGGTCAATCCCATGAGTGACAGGTTGTCAAGGCTGTAACCCAGTGCGTACATAACCGCGAAGGTACCGACGATAGAGAGCGGTACGGCAACACCCGGAATAATCGTCGAGCGTAGGTTGCGCAAAAACACGAAGATCACCGCTATCACGAGCCCCATCGTCAGGACCAGTGTGAACTGCACATCGCTGACCGAGGCGCGGATGGTAGTCGTACGGTCGATAGCCGCCGTGACATCGACGCTTGGCGGAATGTTGGCGCGCATGCGTGGTAGCTCGGCTCTGATGCGGTCGACCGTATTGATCACGTTGGCGCCAGGTTCCTTGAAGACGGTCAGTGCGATGGCGCGCTGACCGTTGATCCAGGCGGCCAAGGTCGTGTCTGCGGGACCTTCGACCGCCTGACCGACATCGCGGATGCGGATTGGAGCGCCGTTCCTATAGGCGATGATCAGGTCGTTGTAGGGAGCAGCTTGCGTCAGCTGATCGTTGTCGTAGATGGAGAAGCTCTGCATCGGGCCACGTATACTGCCCTTGGCGGCATTGACACTTGCCTCGGCGATAACGCCGCGCACATCGTCGAGCGTAAGCCCCTTCTCGCTCAACTTCGCAGGGTCGATCTGAACGCGCACCGCCGGCTGCTGTTGCCCCCCGATCGAGACTTGCGCGACGCCCGGAATCTGGGAGATCTGCAGGGCGAGATTGTTCTCCGCGTAATCATCGACCTGCGTGATCGGGAGCGTATCCGAGCGGACGCCGAGCACGAGGATTGGCGAGTCGGCCGGATTGACCTTTCGATAAGTCGGTGGGTTCGGCAGGTTCCTCGGAAGCTGGCCCGCCGCAGCGGCGATGGCTGATTGCACGTCCTGAGCGGCCGCATCGATATTCCGGTTCAAGTCGAACTGGACAGTGATCTGCGTGCTGCCGAGACTGCTGTACGAGGTGAGCTGCGTCACGCCGGGAATGATGCCGATCTGCTTTTCGAGCGGCGTTGCAACTGCAGACGCCATGACTTCGGGGCTTGCGCCCGGCAGCGAGGCTGAAACCTGGATCGTGGGGAAGTCCACCGTCGGTAGGGGTGCAACCGGAAGCAGCGGGTAGACTGCCAAGCCGAGAGCGGCGATTGCCAGCATCAGCAGCGATGTGGCGACCGGCCGTCCGATGAACGGGGCGGATAGATTCATGGCCGGTTTTCCTTGATCTGTGCAACCCGCGAGGGGTCAGTCTCGCTCACGCGAGTTCCCTGCGTGAGACGATATTGACCCGCGACGACGATCCGATCTCCATTTGAAAGCCCATCAGCAACAACGGTTCGATCGTTCATGATCTGCCCGAGCTCAACCGGCTGCGGCTGCGTAGTCTGGTCACCGGAGACAATCCAGACATAAGGTCCGTTCGGGCCGTGCTGGACGGCCTGCGATGGCACGACTATGGCATTTGGCTCTACCTTAGTGACGACCCGGATCTGGACGAAAGCGCCTGGCCAGAGCTTGTGGTCCTTGTTGTCGAAGCGTGCCTTGAGCATGATCGTGCCACTAGTCGAGTCGACCTCGTTGTTGATGACTTCGAGGCTCCCGCGTGCCAGCAGCGTCTTGCCGTCCTGATCAAAGGCGAGGACGGGCGGAGTTCCGTGAGCGACGGCAGTCTGCAATTCGCCCAAGTCGGCCTGCGGAAGGGTGAAATCAACGGCGATTGGCTCGATTTGGGTGATCGTGACAATATGAGTGTTCGGCGCAACAACGTTGCCTGGGCTTATGTTGTCCAGACCAATAACACCTGTGAGCGGCGCCTTGATCGTCGCAAAATCCAGATTGAGTTGAGCCGTCTCAGTGGCAGCCTGATCTCCCGCAATTATGGCTTTGTTCGCTTCGACCTGCGCCTGCTCGTTGTCGACGGTTTGCTGAGTTGCGAAGCCCCCCTTGGTTAAAAGCGCCTGGTCTCGCGAGAGGTTCTTTTGTGCTGCAGCAAGATTGGCGTCATCTTGAGCCTTCTTTGCCTTGGCCTGATCAAGCGCCGCCTGGAACGGCCTTGGATCGATGCGCACCAAGATGTCGCCTGCATGGACGATGCTACCCTCTTTGAACGGAAGTTCGATTGCTTGACCCGACACCTGCGGGGTAATCGTCGCCGTGTTCCAGGCCTGCACCGTCCCTAGGGCTGTGTGCGTAAGCTCGACCCTCTGCGGCTTGATGCTAGCCGTCTGGACAGGAACGGCTGGTGCGGGCTGCTGGGCAGGCATCGGCTTGGCCGCTCCAGTACGCAGCCATAGCGGGCCTAACACGATCGCTGCGGCGGCCCCCCCGAGAACGAGTTCTATGGTGCGCTCCAGAAGCCGCCGTTTTGCCGAACGAGCATTCCTGTGCACGGCTGCCTCCTGACCCTCGTGCGTACACAAGAAGATCAGACGGCCCTGATACGATGTCAGGCTGCGAAATCTGACAGGGACTCGGCTGTGGCTGGTCAGGTAAAATAGATGTGTGGAGTCAAGGCGTGATGCAATGGCTCCAAGCGGAGCGGATCATGCGATCGTGGCGTTCTTTACTGTTTCTGCGAAATTCGTTACCGGCCAAGCTTGCCCTGCTCGCAGCCTTTTTTGTCTTGGCTGTTGTCACTGTGCGGGTTCTGAGCCTGGATCGGCTTGCCCATGTGGACGCAGTCTCTGGGGAGGTCCAAAACCGCTGGCTCGACTCGGTCCGGCTTCTCGGGACGTTGAGTCGTCACATTGCCACGGTCCGGTCGGAGGAAGCCGAGGCTCTGCTTCGCCGCGATGCGTCGGGCTGGACTAGTTCAGAGGATATGCAGCGGTCTCTCAGTGCGATCGCGCAGGACATTGGACGCTATCGCTCGATACCGCACGATACCGACGAAACTCCGGCGTTTGACAGCTTTCTCAGAAACTGGGCTGACCATGATCAGCATGCGCGAACAATCGTATCGTTAGCTCAACGCGGACAGACAGATGAGGCAGCTGCTCTCTTCAAGGGGAGCGCGCACTTCAGCTTCAAAGAGGCTGCTGATAGTCTTCGCCGCCTGATTGATCTCACCGAGACCAAGGCGGACGCAGCACGCAAGACCGCGGCCGAAGCGATTACGCGAGCTCAGCGTTTCATATCCGACCTGATCCTTGCGATGCTTGTCCTCTTTGTAGCCCTCATCTTCTATCTGTGGGCTTCATTTTCGCGCCCCCTCCTCGACCTTGCTGGGCTTATGCGGCGCCTTGCTTCCCACGACACAAGTTTCTCGGTTCCATTCGAGAGTCGGCGAGACGAGATCGGAGACGTGGCACGCTCGCTCGCTGTCTTCCGGCGAAACACGATCGAGCTTCTGGAATCGCGCAAGAGTCTTGCGAAACAGGCCGATATTCTGACTGGTTCGCTTGAGAAGGAGCGGGCACTTGCGGCCGAACAGCGCAACTTTATAACGACAATGTCGCATGAGTTCCGCACTCCGCTTACCAGCATCGACGGCAACGCACAGCGGCTCCTTGCAACCAAGGACCAGGCTACCCCGAGCCAGATTGCTGATCGCGCGCACAAGATCAGGGCTGCAGTCTTCCGGATGACAAGCCTTGTGGTCAGCCTTACCGGTGCTATGGAGATGGCGAGCGGTCAGCTCCAGCCTCGGGCACGCCGCTTTGATCTCGCTGGAATGCTACGCGATCTCCGGCGCTATTACTGTGAGATCGGTATGGGTGATACACTTGAAGAGGAGATCGGCAATCTTCCTAAGGAGATCACTGGCGATCCGGAGCTTCTCTACTATGCCTTCAGCAACTTGATCGCGAACGCCTTCAAATACTCGCCGGAAGGTGGTATTGTTACGCTGAGGGCGAAGTCAGCGGACGCTTCCGTCGAGATTACGGTTGAGGATCACGGACTCGGCATACCTCCAGATGAGATCGATCGGGTCCGTGAGCGGTTCTACCGCGGCAGCAATGTCGGCTCCATACCTGGTACGGGAGTCGGGCTGCACCTTGTAGACCTGATCGTTCGTCAACACGGGGGCAGCCTTCGCATTGACAGTGAAGTCGGTCGAGGTACGCGGATGACAGTGTCTTTGCCTATGCAGGATACAGAGCCATCACTCCTGGAGGATGTCATTGAGCAGGATCTTGTGTATCGAGGACGACGAAGAGACAGCGAGCCTTCTGGTGGAAGCCCTGAACGAGCTCGGCTACACAGTTAATCACGCGCCAGATGGTGAGCAGGGCCTAGCCACTATTCTCTCAACGCGGCCCGATCTAGTCATCTGTGATGTACGCATGCCGCGCATGGGTGGCTTCGAAGTCCTGGAGAAGGTTGCTGCGGCCGGTCCCGATTTTGCTGAGATCCCGTTCGTCTTCTTAACAGCGCTTGGTGATCGGGACAGCGAACTGGTCGGGCGGAAACTCGGCGCCGACGATTATCTGACTAAGCCGATCGATTTCGAGATACTCGGTGCCGTGATCGAGAACCGGTTGCGGCGCAGGCATGGTCGGCTCGGGCCGGAATCCGATATTCATCTGACGGATCGGGAGCGTGAGGTTTTGACCTGGGTTGGTCGCGGCAAGACCTCATCCGAGATCGCAATCATATTGGGAATCCGCGAGCGAACGGTAAATTTTCACTGCGATCAGGCCATGAAGAGATTGGATGTCATCAATCGCACCCAAGCCGTCGCCAAGGCCATTGCACATCGTCTAATCACTGGGTAGCCGATCTTTGCAGTTTGCCCACCGTCGTGGCTGCGCCGCGTGATGTAAATCATGATACAGGCGATGACTGTGCCAGGACGAGAAGTGCGGCCTGGAAGTATTCTGGGTAGTCCTGCCCCCAATAGATTCACCAGAACAGTGCGTGACCCGGACGCCCTAGCCTGTCCATCGATTGAACGACTGTCATATCTCGCAGGCTGACGCAACGCAGAAAAAGGACAATCTATTCTGCAGACGGCACGGATGCTCCTTCTCGCGCCGTTCGACGCAGCAATCAAAGGAGATTTCCCATGCGTTCGCTTCGATTCATCCCTCTTACCGCTATCGCACTCGTCGTTGCATCCACGATGGCACAAGCAGCACCCTTCTCTCATCGAGAAATCAATGAAGTCCCGCCCAACCGCACTCTGGCTGCGAACGCCGACCGCTTGTTCGGAATGCCAGCTACGGCGCCTTATGCCCACTCTGAGCGGTGGCCATCCTGTGAGCAAGGGACATCCTGGTGCACGGCCTCCGGCTATCCGAACCTGCGTTACTACCGCGAGATGCAAGGGCTGTCCTACTAGGCCTCACACTGATTGGAATGAGCGCTATGCATTAAGATCCGCTCATCGCCTTGGCTAAAAGGCTGGGGCAGCGCAAACACTGCAGCCTTCACCGATCATTCCGGTGGAGGCACAGCAAAAGTGAGGGATCAATCTGGTGCACGAGCAGTGATTTTGGCGCTAACTGATTTACCGCGAATCAGGTGCTATGCGCCGAAAAACTGTGCTGAAGGTCTCACCAAGAGAGATGTCGGCGTTGAGGCGATGGTCAGATCGGTCGAACAAGCGGATTCCCCAAGATCGATCTTGAGAATGCTAATGTCGAGTCTCTCGCTACGAAGGTTGCCAGCACTCCGCCCGAACCTTTTTGGCAGGTCAGGAAGATGTCACGACCCCATGAGCACTCTCCAGTTAATATCCTCGCCGGTAGTGAATACGACCGAGTCTGGCGAGCACTAATCCAAGGCTATATCCAGCTTGCAATGACTGAACGCGAGGAGGATGGCTCTCGAACAATGGCGCTTGGACCGTTCGGGGGCGTAAAGGTTCAACTCACGGCATTGCCCCTGAAACATGCGTCTTCACCAATGCCAACTTTGTGGCTTGAGATCTTCTCCTGTAGCAGCAGAGCCACGATCGACGGTTATGGATGCTTCGGTCTTGGCGAGGAGGAACTGGCTGCAGCAGTTGAAATAATCCTGAGCGCAATGCAGCGCAATCCGTACCCCAACTGATCAGATGTATGGAGAGCGTGCTACCGAAAGAGAGTTCGTGTGGAGCCTCTCGAACTCTCGCAGGCAAAGCAAAGAATCAGCGGCGTTCCGAATGCGGTGGTAGCCGGTGCCGGCCAGCGATCCTCAAGTGACGGCGAGTGACAACAACCGTGAAGAAAGCGACAGCAACCATGAAGAAGAGGACGAGCGGCTCGAAGGAAGGACCA
>NZ_LCYG01000039.1:0-15772 GCF_001017175.1 Microvirga vignae
GATCCCGAGCCCGACGTGGCCGAGCTCTACACGGATATCCTTCTCTAAGTCTCGGCGGCGCGTCCTGCGCCGCTCCCGAACTTTCGCCGCAGCGACAATCAACACGAGTCTTTCATGGCGACCGATATTCTCATGCCCGCCCTCTCGCCCACCATGGAGCAGGGCAAACTGGCCAAGTGGCTGAAAAAGGAAGGCGACAAGGTCAAGCCCGGTGACGTGCTGGCCGAAATCGAAACCGACAAGGCGACCATGGAGGTCGAGGCGATCGATGAAGGAATCCTCGCCAAGATCCTGGTTTCCGACGGCACCGACAATGTGGCCGTGAACACGCCCATCGCCATTCTGGCCGGCGAGGGTGAGGACGTTTCGACAGCAGCCGCAAAGGCACCTTCTGCTCCTGCTCCGGCCGCGCAGCCTGCGCCGACTCCGGACATGCAGGCTGAAGGCATGGCCGATCGCCCGGCTCCCGCAGAGCGTCCGCAGCAGACGGATCTCTCGATGCCGTCTGCTCCGTCAGTGATCACGAACCGCACGGCCTACAACGCCATGGCCGAAATTCCGGAAGGCACGGAACTGGTCAACATGACCGTCCGTGAAGCTCTCCGCGACGCCATGGCCGAAGAGATGCGCAAGGACGACGCCGTCTTCGTCATGGGTGAAGAGGTGGCCGAGTATCAGGGCGCCTACAAGGTCACTCAAGGATTGCTGCAGGAATTCGGCGCGAAGCGCGTGATCGATACGCCGATCACCGAGCACGGCTTTGCCGGCGTCGGCGTCGGCGCGGCGTTTACGGGCCTCAGGCCCATCGTCGAGTTCATGACCTTCAACTTCGCCATGCAGGCGATCGACCAGATCATCAACTCGGCGGCGAAGACGCTCTACATGTCCGGCGGTCAGCTGGGCTGCCCCATCGTGTTCCGTGGTCCGAACGGCGCTGCGGCCCGCGTGGCGGCGCAGCACAGCCAGGACTACTCGGCCTGGTATTCGCAGGTCCCCGGCCTGAAGGTGGTTGCACCCTACACCGCATCCGACGCGAAGGGCCTTCTCAAGAGCGCCATCCGCGATTCGAACCCGGTGATCTTCCTCGAGAACGAGATTCTCTACGGACAATCCTTCCCGGTGCCGAAGCTGGACGACTTCACCGTGCCGCTCGGCAAGGCGCGCATCCACCGCGAGGGCAAGGACGTCACCATCGTGTCCTTCTCCATCGGCATGACCTATGCGCTGAAAGCGGCGCAGGAACTGGAGAAGGAAGGAATTGACGCGGAGGTGATCGATCTGCGCACCATCCGTCCCATGGACACCGAAACCATCGTCGCTTCCGTCATGAAGACGGGCCGTTGCGTGACGGTGGAAGAAGGCTGGCCGCAATCGGGCGTCGGTGCGGAGATCGCGATGCGCATCATGGAGAACGCGTTCGATTATCTCGACGCGCCCGTGGTTCGCGTGACCGGCAAGGACGTGCCGATGCCGTATGCCTCGAATCTCGAAAAGCTGGCGCTCCCGTCGGTGGCCGAGGTCGTGCAGGCCGCGAAGGCCGTTTGCTATAGGTGAGATCATGACAGAGCGGAAATTCGAAGCTCTCAACGTGCCGCCTGATGCGCTCGAAAAGGGCGGCATCGAGATTTTGAGGGCTTCGGTGGTCGACGGGGCGGTGAGCATCGCGCTGCGCCGCGCCTTCGACGATCCGTTCACCTGGGGCGTGCTCCTGATGGATCTCGCCCGTCACGCCGCGCGCGTCTACGCCATGGAAACCGACCTCTCGGAGGAGGAGGCCCTGGCGGAGATCGTTTCAGGCATTCAAGCCGAGCTGGACAATCCGAGCGATCCCGGCTCCTCGCAAGCCGTCAACTAATCCAGATCAGGATCCAATACGCCATGCCCATCAATATCCTGATGCCCGCACTTTCTCCCACCATGGAAAAGGGCAACCTTGCCAAGTGGCTGAAGAAGGAAGGCGATACGGTGAAATCCGGCGACGTGATCGCCGAGATCGAAACCGACAAGGCCACCATGGAAGTGGAGGCGGTGGACGAAGGCGTCCTCGCCAGGATTGTCGTCCCGGAAGGCACGGCGGACGTGCCCGTCAACCAGGTGATCGCGCTGATTGCCGGTGAAGGCGAGGACCCGAAGAGCATCACGGCTCCCGCCGCAGGCGGTGCTGGAGCTCCCACTCCTGCACCCGCGCCGAAGGCTGAAGCGGCGCCGGCTCCCGCTGCCGCTCCCGCACCGCAGGCGAATGCCGTTCCTGGCGATGCGTCCGCTCACATGGCTTATGCCCGCGTCGATCAGGCTCCGGCCGGTCCCGCTCAAGGAGCGAAGCCGAATGGGGCAGGGCAGCAAGTGATTGGCAACCGCGTGTTCGCCTCGCCGCTCGCCAAGCGCATCGCGAAGGATGCCGGCATCGACATCGCATCGATCCGGGGCTCCGGTCCGCATGGCCGCATCGTCGAGAAGGACGTGCGCGCGACTCTTCAGGGTGGTGCGAAACCTGCCGCCGGCCCTGCTGCCGGCGCTCCCGCTCCGAAGCCTGCAGCTGCGCCGCAGTTGGCTCCGAGCATGGGCGCCGATCAGGTCAAGGCCATGTTCGGGGCCGGAACCTACGAGGAAGTGCCGCTCGACGGCATGCGCAAGACCATCGCAAAACGCCTCGTGGAATCGAAGCAGACGGTGCCGCACTTCTACCTGTCGCTCGACTGCGAGCTCGACGCGCTCATGGCCCTGCGCGAGCAGATCAATGCCGCGGCGGGCAAGGACAAGGACGGCAAACCCGCCTACAAGCTCTCGGTCAACGACTTCGTCATCAAGGCGCTGGCCATCGCGCTCCAGCGCGTACCGGCGGCGAACGCCGTGTGGGCTGAAGATCGCATCCTGAAGATGAAGCATTCGGATGTCGGCGTGGCGGTTGCTATCGAGGGAGGTCTGTTCACGCCGGTCGTGCGCAAGGCCGAGCAGAAGACGCTCACCGCCATCTCGGCCGAGGTGAAGGACATGGCGGGCCGCGCCCGCAACCGTCGCCTGAAGCCCGAGGAATACACCGGCGGCTCCACCGCCGTGTCCAACCTTGGCATGTACGGCATCAAGGACTTCCAGGCCGTCATCAACCCGCCGCACGGCACGATCCTCGCCGTCGGCGCGGGCGAGAGTCGAGTGGTCGTGAAGAACGGCGCTCCCGCCGTCGTGCAGGCCATGACCGTGACGCTCTCCTGCGATCACCGCGTTGTCGACGGCGCGCTGGGCGCTGAGCTTCTCGCGGCATTCAAGCAGCTCATCGAGAGCCCGATGGGGATGCTCGTCTAACACACATCGGCATGGCCGGCCTCGTGCCGGCCATCCACGAACCCATTTCATCGGCCCAGCGCAAGAGCAATGCACGGGCCAACCCGGGCATGACGGGGGACACCATGGCAAACCAATACGACATCATCGTCATCGGCGGCGGGCCGGGGGGCTATGTGGCCGCGATCCGCGCGGCGCAGCTCGGGTTCAAGACAGCGGTCGTGGAGCGCGAGCATCTGGGCGGCATCTGCCTCAACTGGGGCTGCATCCCGACCAAGGCGCTGCTGCGCTCGGCGGAAATCTATCATTACATGGAGCATGCCAAGGATTACGGCCTCTCGGCGCAGGGCATCGGCTTCGACGCTGCCGCCATCGTGCAGCGCTCTCGCGGCGTGTCGGGCCGTCTCAACGGCGGCGTGGGCATGTTGCTCAAAAAGAACAAGGTCGATGTGATCTGGGGCGAGGCGGCCATCTCCAAGCCCGGCGAAGTCGTGGTCACCGCCACGAAGAAGCCTGCCATGCAGCCGCAGACAGCCGCACCCAAGGGCATCCTCGAGCCCGGCACGTATCAGACGAAGCACATCATCGTTGCCACCGGCGCGCGTCCGCGCGTTCTCCCCGGCATCGAGCCGGACGGCAAGCTGATCTGGACGTATTTCGAAGCCATGGTTCCGCAGGCCATGCCGAAGTCGCTGCTTGTCATGGGCTCGGGCGCCATCGGCATGGAATTCGCCTCCTTCTACCGCACGCTCGGCGCGGAAGTGACCGTGGTCGAGGTGTTGCCGCAGATCCTGCCCGTCGAGGATACCGAGATCGCAACGCTTGCCCGCAAGCGCTTCGAGAAGCAGGGTATGAAGATCTTCAGCGGCGCGAAGGTCACGAAGGTGGAGAAGGGTGCCAACTCCGTCACTGCCACCATCGATGACGGCAAGGGCGGCACGCAGACGATCACCGCCGAGCGGATGATCTCGGCGGTCGGCGTCGTCGGCAACATCGAGAATCTCGGCCTCGAGAAGATCGGCGTGAAGATCGAGCGCGGCGTTATCGTCACGGACGGTCTGGGCCGCACCAACGTGCCCGGCATCTACGCCATCGGCGACGTGGCAGGCGCGCCCATGCTCGCGCACAAGGCCGAGCACGAGGGCGTGATCTGCGTCGAGACCATCAAGGGCCTGCACACGCACGCCATGGACAAGGCCAAGATCCCCGGCTGCACCTATTGCAATCCGCAGATCGCGTCGGTTGGCCTCACCGAGGCCAAGGCGAAGGAGCAGGGCTACGATATCCGCGTCGGTCGCTTCCCCTTCGTGGGCAACGGCAAGGCCATTGCGCTGGGCGAGCCGGACGGCCTCGTGAAGACGATCTTCGACAAGAAGACGGGACAGCTCCTCGGCGCCCACATGGTCGGTGCGGAAGTGACCGAGCTGATCCAGGGCTTCGTGATCGCCATGAACCTGGAGACCACGGAGGAGGACCTGATCCACGCCGTCTTCCCGCACCCGACCCTCTCGGAGACGATGCACGAGAGCGTCATGGATGCCTATGGACGCGTGATCCACATCTAGCCAAACGCTAGCCGAAAACCTCGCGCTACCAAGCTGTTGCAGCTCGATTCTATGGCGACCGATCAACCTGGTTCACGGGTTCGTCGGTCGTTCTATTTTAAGCGCAGGCGAGACGAAGTGCGCCGAGATTGTGCCGGCAGAGGCCGAAGGTCACCGCAAGGTGGAACAGGTCTGAATACAGGTTGAGCGATTGGCTCAGCTATTTTTGCAGAAAATTTTCAAAGGAGGGCACCCTCACTGCATCGAGGTAGGACGCTGCTCCTTTCACGATCTGTAAGGATACTTGAATTGACCAGCCGGCAGAGAAGGGACGACACTGATCTTCGTTGGGGCGTCATCGGTCCTCCCTCTACGAAACTGGGGTTCCCTATGGGGAGCCTCTTTTGTTTATCCAGGACTGCATCGCGTCCGGCCAAGGTTGGCCATCAACTTCCAGCGTGAAGGCTAGGAGCCACTGCCGGGCATAGTCTCAGACAGTTGTCGTGGCTGCTCATTTGCAGTGATTTTCTGTCGAGAGAACGGTTGTCCAACAAACATAAAAACCGTGACAACCCGAACATAGGGCACCTCGTCGGTCGCAGGATGGAAACCGCAGCGAGTCCGAGCATCCTCTTCGACTCCTCGGTGTCACGGGCGTTTTCAGGTGTCAGCCTTCTCACTACCCCTTTTGCGAGATTGCCGCCCGATTGATTATGGACGCATCCTCGACCAACCAGATCAAGGCTGATTTTCAGTCGAACATGCAATCATCGCACCAGGAGAGTTCGAAAGAACCAGTGCGAGCGATGCGCCAGTGAACTGGAGATGGGGGAGCAGCGAAAACCGCCCTGCTTCCATGATGAAGTGCGCCCGCTCGTCACCGTGCTTAACGCCTCGGAGTTCCCCATCACGTTCGAACGGCAGCGCAGACGATCCGCGCTTAGAGCTGTTCACTGTTGATGGCGGTCGAAGGTTGGGGTCCTCAAGCGAAAAATCAACTCAATCGCGGCATGGGAGGACTAAGCTATGTTCAAGGAGCAGCTGAAGACGTTTGTCAAAGCCAAGCTTCGCGCGCATGAACTTCGTCATTATCACGCGGGGCACAATGCAAGGGCGGCCGCTACCTATCGCACCGTCGTGTCCCAGGACCCATCCCGGGCACTTAGCGCAACTCAGCAGCGGATCATTCGAGATTATAGCAAGGATGTTCTAGGCGATTTCGCGTTTGCAACCTGGCTCGAAACCTACACTGCCTATCGCGGGAAGTTCCTGGAAGGCTGGATTCCCCTTAATTATTATACATGTGTCCTTGTGCCGAGCTGGACCCGTTACCACGACATTGATGCAAAGATCAGTACGCGCCGCATACTCGGCTCCGAACAGATCCCTGACATTGCCTATCATTTCAACGGTTTCTGGTTAGATCACGACTACCGAGAGATCTCGCCGCGCAACTTGAGAGATCTCGTGTTCGCTCATGCCGATGCTGTTTTCGCAAAATTGGACCGTTCTTCACAGGGGCGCGGCGTCTGGAAGATCAAGAACACCGAATTCGATCCGGAGAAACTGGCTCACATGGGTGACCTCGTCCTGCAGTCGCCCATCCAACAACATCCGTTTTATGATCGATTTTCCTCAGAGAGCGTTGCGACGCTGCGTATCACAACGGTGAAAGAGCCCGGGAGACCGGCGCTCATGAAAGCTTCGACTCTGCGCGTTGCTCGGCACGGCGCCGAGATTGTGCGTTCGGATGCGTCCATCCGCGTCCCGATTATCGACGATCAATGGACCCTCAGTGAGCGCGGCGCGGATTCTGGCTGGGCGTCTCTTGCGGCGCACCCGGACAGTGGATCCACGTTCGCGGGAGCGGTCGTTCCTGGATTCGAGCGTGCCGTCGCTCTGTGCCAGAAGCTTCACGATCAGAGCCCGGTTTCGATGCTGATCGGCTGGGACATCGCGATCGACCGGTCGGAAGCCCCCGTTCTGATGGAATGGAACCAGGGCAGGGCTGATGTGAAGTTTCACGAGGCTGCCATTGGGCCATGCTTCAAGGGGCTGGGCTCGGAAGAGGTATGGAAAAGCACGCCGCCCGAATGAGACGGTGCACGAGGTCGCCATGGGTGCCTATGGACGCGTGATCCAGATCCAGACGAGACTGCCCGTTCACAACCCGCAATGCCGATCGGTTGCGACTTGAGCTGTCAGGGCCGGGCAATCAGAAAGGTTGCCCGGTCGTTTTCTCTTGAGTGTCAGCGAGGCGAGGTAGGCCAGGATTGTGCTGATACAAAGGGAGGGCAACCCCATGGGAGCGGGGCTGAACTCAGGTCGAGCGATAGGCTCAGAAATTTTTACAGGAGAGGGTGACCGGCGCTGAGATCCTCCACCGCCCGGGGTAGCGACTGTCGGTGTGGGGCAATCCTTGACGATCGGCCTTGCGTTGCCAGTTCAAATCTGGGCGCGACCGTGCGTGCCAGCCTTGTTATAGCGGCGATCGGCATGAAGAGGCTGAGTCTGATTGTCGGCATCACAGCTTTGCTACAGACCGGGGCCTTCGCCCAACCGAGGCCACTGACGACCGGGATGACCTGTCATCAAACCAAGTCGCTCGTCACCGGCAGCGGTGCCATCGTCCTGAGTACAGGGCAGCACACCTATGATCGCTATGTCAGAAGCCAAGCCTTCTGCTTGCAAACCGAGTTCGCCCAGCCAGCCTGGGTGCCAACGGCTGATATTCCGCAATGCTTTGTCGGCTATACCTGCGTGGACGAGATGCCTTTGTCTTCACGTTCGGGAAGACTGCTTAATTGATCATCACCCTGAGCAGAGGAGCAAGGCTGTCTGAGCTGACATCACCGGTCCTCCCCATAAAATTGAGATTCTCTGGTAGAAGCCTTTTTCTTGGCGTCAGCGGTACACATTATGGTCAAGGTCTCGGTTAGGCTTCACGTGCTGACGTGGAGGATCTTGCCATGAAAACCCTTAGCACCCCGCTCTTCTTGGTTGTGTCAGCCGCTATCCTCGTACCGATCCTGACTGTGTTGACCTACATTGCAAGCGTGCTGGTCTCAGCTTTGATGCTCCCCTGAGGCTTCCGCTGCGTCCCCACATTTCGAATGGTATTTTATTGCATAAGCCGTGGGAGGTATCACTGATGCGGAAGCAGAGGCACCTTGCCCGCAGTGGATGAAACAGCTTGGGCCTTGGTCACATCTTCCATGCTCCTGAAGGAGTTGCCTACCTCAAAATAGTCTCAGCGACAGGTTCTCTTTTTTTACCTATGTGAAGGTGTCTGTGCTGAGGCGGAGCGAGGCTGCTTTTCCTGCAGATTTGGAGAACAGCCATGGGGATGTGACCGGGCTCGTTTGCTTTCATGCCCTTCATGAGGCGAATTGTGATTTAGAGAAGGCTCGCCTCAGGTATCGGCTCGCTGCTCATGCCCTGAGAACGATCCGTGAGAGATTGGATCAGGCTTTAGAACAGGCTTATCAACAGCAGTCATTTGGTCCTCTTGGAAACTTGTTCGATGAGGAAGAGACGACGTTGGCAGTCTATGAAAAGGCTTCTGCCAATGTTGCCGAGGCTGAAGAGCGGTGGTGTATGATCAGAGCCGCCTTGGCCTACGAGAAGGAGCTGATGCGGGCAGGACCACTGTCTCTCAAGCGTCTGAACTGATTCCAAGGACCAGGGGATGTAATCCTCAAGAGTACGATACTGGCTCGGCTTCATTGGTTAACGTATTGAAGCCATGCCCAATTATGATCTTTACGTTCGTACCCAATCTCGTCGTACGAAGTATCCGAGGCGCTTGAACCTACCGAGTGTTGAAGCGGCGCATGAGGTTGCATTGAGGCTGGCCCGGATCCTCGTCGAGGGGCGATCATGCTGGGAGGGCTTGGCTATTGCGGCTTGTGACGACTTTACGGTCGAGGCTGCCGACGAGACTGGTCAGATTGTTCTGACGGTTCCCGGAAGATGGATGTGGGCGCATCTTGTCCAGGCTCAGGTTCGCTCAAGTCACAATCGTCCCAGGGCTTAGAGTGGGCTCGACATCTGATCTTAAGCGAGAGAAGAGGCAGATTGTGCTGCCCGTGACCTCGATCTCCGAGAAGGATGGCTTGCGTCTGATACTCCGGTCGGCCTGATTTCAATCCTTGACGGCCAACTCGCCGAGGCCAGTCTAATCATGTACGTGATCTTGTCTGCCGATGCTCCGGAATGGGGTGATCGCCATGAAGACAGTGAGCTTGACGCTCGTCGCCGCAATCTCGTTCGCCACCGGAGCTTTTGCTCAATCGAGGCCGCTGACTCTCGGGATGAGCTGCGGCCAGGCGCAATTCCTCGTTGCTAATCGTGGAGCGGTCGTTCTGAGTACCGGACAGAACACTTTTGACCGCTATGTGAGCAGCCAGGCCTCCTGCCTGTCAGGCGAGTTCACGCGGCCAGCCTGGGTGCCGACGGCCGATACCCCGCAGTGCTTCATCGGATACACCTGCGTGGCGAGTCCGCCGGACGTCGGATGGCTTTCTCTGCCCGATCAGCAGGGCTCGTTCAACTGAGTTGCTGATATTGCGAGCGGAGCTCGAAGAACGACCACTCGGAGTAAGCATTCAGCACGATCTTGAAGGGTCCGAAACCCCGCTTTAGCTTGGCTGTAAGCAAGGGGGATCGTGAATGGCTGTTTTTGATTTATCGAATGCTGCGGGTTTCGGCTTCGACATGTCGGGCACGAACAGTGCTGGATGGTCGTTCGTGACGGATGATCCGAGCGTCACGGAAGAGCTTGTTTACGACGATGGATCATTCGCCATCTTCGATGTTTATGGAAGCTATGTCATCGATCAGTATGGCGTCAGCTATTCGACGGACGGCTATAACATCGTCGTCTACGATGTGCTGTTTCGGTATCAAGGCACCGACATTCTCTCCATTGAGAACTTGAACCTGTATACGACGGTCAGTGACCTGGAGGCCGGTGCCTGGTTCGTCAGGTTGAACGGTGCAAGCGACATCTTTTACGGCAACGACTACCGCGATGTGATCAAGGGCGGGTATGGCAACGATGCCCTCGTCGGATATGCCGGAAACGATATGCTCTATGGTGAGTACGGCAACGACAAGCTGTATGGCGGATATGACCGAGACCTCTTGAACGGGGGAACCCATAACGACTACCTGCACGGTGGTTACGGCATCGATACCCTGACAGGCGGCTCTGGAAGCGACCAGTTCGTATTCGATTCGAGGGCAAGCTCCCTGAACTACGACGTCATTACCGATTTCAACCCAGTCTACGATACGATCCGGGTCGACAATGCGGTCTTCACGAGAGCCGGGCCTAACGGATACCTTGCCCCCGGTGCGTTCTGGAAAAGCACGACCGGCAGAGCGCACGATTCGACCGACCGCTTCATCTACGACACGGATGGCGGGCAGCTCTATTACGACTCGAATGGCAGCGGGGCTGGTGGGGTGGTCAAGATCGCACAATTGAAGGCGGGCTTGGCGGTGACCTACAAGGATATCGTCGTCATCTGATCCTGCTCGAGACCGGGCTGGCCGGGCTTGCCCGGCCATGAGTGTTTCCACGATTTAAGGAATCCCGCCAAGGAATCCCGCCAAGGAATCCCGCCAAGGAACCTTGCCCGGCGGCATCTCTTTTCCACCATACAAGCTGTATGGAGCGTGAGATGCAGCGCCTTCTCTCAAGCCTTGTCCTCCTCCTGACTTCAACCTTGGCTTATGCGCAGCAAAGCGTGCCGTCCGTCCCGTCCGCCGAAGAAGCCGGGACACGCGGCGATGCATGGCTGTTTCCCTTGATCGCGATTGCCGTCGTGGTCGTCGCCATCGGTGTGTACTTCTTCATCAGACGGGGAGGGCGCGTGCGGATGTGACCTCGCGGCATTGACGCGTTTCTCACGCCGCCACAGACTTCGCCGACTGCAAGGCAAGGGAGGAAGCCGATGGCGGAGGATGAAGCCGTGGAAGGTCAATGCCGATGCGGGCAGGTCCGGTTTCGGGTGAAGAACAAGCCCGTCATCACCATGGCCTGCCATTGCACGGGCTGCCAGCGCATGACCGCGAGCGCGTTTTCGTTGAGCGCGCTCTATACCAGCGACGCTTTCGAGGTGGTGCAGGGCGAGCCCGTCGTCGGCGGGCTTCATGGCGCCACACGTCACTTCTTCTGCCCGCATTGCATGAGTTGGCTGTTCACGCGGCCCGAGGGCCTCGACGATTTCGTCAATGTTCGCGCCACGATGCTCGACAACGTGAAAGACTTCACGCCCTTCGTTGAAACCTGCACCAGCGAGGCGCTGCCCTGGGCGAAGACGCCCGCCGTGCACAGCTTCGAGAAATTCCCGCCGATGGAGCGCTATCCGGAGCTGGTGGAAGAGTTTGCGCGAAAGACCACCTGATCCTCCGCGTCGTCTCGTAAGACGACACTCACGAACAGCTATGTGAGCAGGGTCACAGATGCTGCGGGAGAAACGGCGTATTGAGGAAGGTGCATTCAGCCCGGAGGAGGAATGCACCCATGGCAGCGGTTGCCGATACGCAACGCTCGAGACTTAGCCGATGCTATCGCCTGACGGGCCTGAGTGGGGTCCTGATCCTCACCATCGGCCTTCTCCGGAGCGTCACGGCCGTGCCGCAGCCCGCGACGGCCGTTCCTCCGCAGACGCTGCAGGAGACCGGTCTCTACGCGGATGTCGCAACCCTGCGGGTCGATCCCAACCACCTGGCCTTTTCACCGCAATATCCGCTCTGGAGCGACGGAGCCACCAAGCGTCGCTGGATCTCGCTGCCGCCGGGCTCCGTCATCGACGGCTCGAACCCCGATTCCCTCGTCTTTCCCGTCGGTACGCGGTTCTGGAAGGAATTCTCGTTCAACGGCCAGCGCGTCGAGACACGCTACCTGGAGCGCCGGGCTGACGGGCAGTGGCTTTATGCAGCCTATGCCTGGAGCGCGGATGGCCGCGAGGCACAGCTCGTTTCACCCAGAGGCAAGCGCGGTGCCTACGCTCTCGCAGGCGGGAGAACGCACACTATTCCGGGTGTCAACGACTGCAAGGCATGTCACCAAGGAGTTCCCTCCGAGGTATTGGGATTCAGTACTCTTCAGCTGTCGCCGGATCGCGATCTCCATGCGCCGAACGCCGAGCCGAAGCCCGACCAGGGCGTCGATCTCAAAGACCTCGTCGCTCGCGGCCTGCTCGTCGGCCTCCCGAAATCAGTGCTGGAAACGCCGCCTCGCATCAAGGCCGCGTCCTCCACGGAGCGCGCGGCGCTTGGCTACATGCACGGCAATTGCGGCCATTGCCACAACCCGCAAGGCCCGTTGCAGAATGTCGGTCTCTTCCTGCGCCAGAGCGTCGAAGCCACCGATCAGCCGGCCATCGCGACCACGGTCAATCACGCGGTCAAGAAGCCGGCTCCCGGCCAGTCGCCCGATGCGGTCAACCGCGTCGAACCGGGGTACCCCGAACGCAGCGCCCTCATGCAGCGCGTCTCGTCCCGTTATTCCGCCTTGCAGATGCCGCCATTGGGGACTGAACTCGTGAACGATGAAGCTGTGGCGTTGCTGTATCGCTGGGTAGCCGAAAAAGGCGAACCCCGCAAAGAGGCTCACCTCGATCACGAAGGACGATGACGATGCGCCGTGTTCTCCCTCTGCTGACGATGGCCTTGCTGGTGCAAGGGCCCGCGCTTGCTCAAGACGATAAGGGCGCGCAGGTGAAGCGCGGCGAATATCTCGTGACGGTCGGCGGCTGCAACGATTGCCATACACCCTGGATCATAGGCTCGAATGGCCCCGAGCCTGACATGAAGCGCATGCTCTCGGGCCACCCGCAGGATCTCGTCATCAAAGCTCCGGCCAATGTTTCCGAACCCTGGGGCGGCGCCGTGACGCCCACATCGACCGGCTGGTCGGGCCCCTGGGGCGTGAGCTTCGCCGCCAATCTCACGCCCGATCCGGAAACCGGCGTGCTGCGCGATTTCACGGAGCAGCAATTCATCCAGACCATGCGCACGGGACGGCACCAGGGTCAGGGCCGCCAGATCCTTCCGCCGATGCCGTGGCCGAATTACGGGCAGATGACCGAAGACGACCTGAAGGCCGTCTTCGCCTATCTCCGCCAGGTCCCGCCGGTAAAGAACAAGGTGCCCGATCCGCTGCCGCCAATGGCGCAGCGGTGAGACAGGAAGCACGATGACGCAAGCAGACCCCTCCGAACTGTCGATCTGCATCATGACCCGCGATGACCTGGACAGGGCCATCGACTGGGCCTCGGCCGAAGGCTGGAACCCCGGCCTCAAGGATGCCGACTGCTTCATGACCGTCGATCGAACAGGCTTCCTGGTCGGTTGCCTCGGCGACGAACCGATCGCCTCCATCTCGGTCGTTCGGTACTCCGGCGCGTTCGGCTTTCTCGGCTTCTACATCGTCCGGCCGGATCAGCGCGGATGCGGTTTCGGCTATCGCCTCTGGCAGGCCGGTATGGATTATCTCGAGGACCGCACAATAGGCCTGGATGGCGTTGTGGCGCAGCAGGAGAATTATGCCCGGTCTGGATTCGTGCTGGCGCATCGCAACGTGCGCTATGGCGGAAGCCCGCAGATCGATACGCCTTCGGACACGCGCCTGCGGCAGGTAACCCCGGAGATCATCGACGCCGTCCTGGCCTACGACCGGCCGTTCTTCGCAGCACCCCGCGAGGCCTTTCTGCGCTGCTGGCTTCAGCCCGATACGCGCACGGCCATGGCCTTGGTCGAAGATGGGAATGTGAGGGGCTACGGCGTCATGCGCGCCTGCCGAAGCGGCTACAAGATCGGACCGCTCTTCGCCGACGGTGAACGCGAAGCCGATCTGTTGTTCCAAGCCCTCGCATCGCAGGCAAAGGGCGCATCCGTGTTCCTGGATCTGCCTGAGCCGAACCAGGCTGCCATCCGGCTTGCCGCGCAATACAACCTGTCACCCGTTTTCGAGACGGCCCGGATGTATCGCGGTGAAAAGCCGGACCTGCCGCTTTCCCGAACGTATGGAATTACGACCTTCGAATTGGGCTGACAGTTTTCGTTGGTGGAAGTGATCAGGTGACCCCGCAGACAGGTCACTCCCGCAGGTGGTCAATGGACTTTGCATCGATGAAACCCTCCACCGTCATCCCGCGGAGGCGGGGATCCATAACCACGACATGATGAGGAAAGGTATAGCGGCACCCGCTCACTTCATTCTGCACCGCTAGCGGATATGGATTCCCGCCTCCGCGGGAATGACAGTGTTGAGGTTCCTGTGCCTCACTGGTTGAGCGCCAAATACAAATCCTCCCACTCGGGATTCATCTCTTCGCTCAACCGAATCTTCCAATCCCGCCGCCATTTCTTAAGCGCCTTCTCTCGCGCGATGGCCTCGGCGATGCGCGCATAGCTTTCATACCAGACGAGACGCGTCACATCGTATTGGGCTGTAAAGCCGGGATCGCCCTTTGATCGATGTTCGCTCATCCTGCGCGCCAGATCATTGGTTACGCCGATGTAAAGTGTGCCATGACGGCGACTGGCGAGCATGTAGACGTGGTATGTCATTCACAATATCTAAAAGTTTACGCTAATAGAGTACAATGTATTTAGCAATAAAGGGGGGTGATGAGCGAGAAACGTCTCTGGCAGCATTTGAGCGCCTCAAACTGTTTGCCTTGTTCACAAAACATCATGGTTTCTCAGAAGAAGGAGAATGGCGGGTTGTTGACAACAGCGAGAGAGATGGGGAAGGCAAACTCAAATCTATGTTGCACTACCTGAATGGTCCCCGTGGAATAGAGCCTAAATTGAAACTTAAGATAGAGCCTCTCAAAGGCGTTATTCCTCCAGGCTTCTCACTCAGCACAATAGTATCAGCAATCCTTCTTGGGCCTAGTACCTCATCGCCCCTCGCATTTAGAGCCCGTTCCGAAAAGGTGTTAGGTTCTGGGAGTGGGGCGCGGCCGTGCGAACGAATAGACGCTCGGTGCAAGTTTGAGTAACCTACCGTCAGCCGTAACCAATCCGTCTGATCCGACCGCACGGCCGTGCGCGCGCACAAGGGGAGGAGAATCCCAATGCTTCGACCCACGATGATAGGTGCTCTTGCACTTTGCGCCTTTGCAGCGTCTGCCGTTGTGTATGCCCAGACCGCCCAGTTCGGCACGGCGGAGGAAGCTCGGGCCCTGCTCGACAGGGCTGTCGCAAGTATGAAGCCAGATCCGGCCAATACGATTGCCCAGATCAACAAAGGTGAAGGGGGGTTCAAAGACCGCGATCTCTACGTGTTCTGCTATGCCGATGACAAGGTTGTCGCCCACGGAAATGACCCCACGCGGGTCGGCTTGCCAACAAAAGACCTGAAGGACACGACTGGAAAGTTGTATGGCGAGGAAATGCTCAGGGTTGCACAAGAGGGCAAGATCGCGGAAGTCAGTTACATGTTTCCACGCCCCGGACCTGATACGACGCCGGTGTCAAAAGTTGCGCTCGTGACCAAGGTGGCTGATCACGTGTGTGCGGTAGGATACTACAAGCAGGACTAGGGCCTGTTAGAGTCCGTCCCGTAATCATGAGTGCCGTCCCAAGCGGCGGACGAGGAGCATGACGGACGCGGCACAGCGGCACCCGCTCACCTCATTCTACACCGCCAGTGGATACGGATTCCCGCCTCCGCGGGAATGACAGTGTTGAGGTTCCTGTGTTTTCCGCCATCTGCGCTGCAGCCCTCGCGTCATGGCATGGCCGGGCTTGTCCCGGCCATCTCCGACTTGGGAACCTCGGCGGCTTGAAGACGTGGATCCCCGGGCCAAGCCCGGGGATGACGAGAGAGGCTGTGGAAGCAGCAAGTTCTTTGTTTGTTCTTGACAATGTTCCTAACATTGGCTATATCTGGTGGTGTCCTGACCTGCCGAGGGGCGCGCTCGCGA
>NZ_LCYG01000039.1:15872-41996 GCF_001017175.1 Microvirga vignae
TGCGCGAGGGGCCGTCCGGTTCCAAGCATCACATTACGAGTTCGAGCCGGATCGCCCTTCGCGCCTCCCTCGATTGTCTGCCCAGGCTCCCGGCTGTTTCGGCCCGGGGCCCGAAGGCGCATGCTGTTTTCCCAAAATTCATTCCAAGCCATTCATTGCCATAGGAGGCTGCCTCATGAGCCGAGTCCGGCACTATCTGTCCACGCTTCCCGATTGCGACGACGCCCTGCGGCGCCTCGCGGATGTCCTCCAGGTGCCCACCACCTGCCGCAAGCGCGCCTGCCGTCAGGCAGAGCGCTGCCAGGGCGGCTATGGCCCGCCGTGCTATTTCGAGCGGCGCAAGTTCTTCGCCGATGCGGTGCTGGACGACATGCCCGAGTATCGGGCGCGCTGGGCCGAACGGCGCAGAAGTATCGAGGCCCTGTTTCGCGGAGGGGAGGGCATGAAGACGGACGTCGGCCAGTGAGAATGCTGATTATACCCCAGCCGTCGTGGCCGTCCTCGGACTTGATCCGAGGATCCTCCCGGCCATCCACGTCTTGCGCGCCGAAACGCAGCAAAGGCGTGGATCCCCGGAACAATCCCCGGATCAAGTCCGCGGACGGGGATGACGAGAGGGAGACATTGCCAGCACGGCGAAGGGCCGGGATCGGGCGCCATTCTCGTCCTGCGCTCCCTGGTTCTGCTCCGCAGCCCCGGGATGACGCCACAGGCGCAGGGTAAGCTCCCCATCCGTACCTGTCTGACGGGGACTTTTGCGGGGATTCAGGCGTTTTAAAAATAGAAAAGGTTGCTGGGCGCGTTTGACGGGTCGGAACTAAAGGCAGACGCGCCACCCCGACAGGCTTGGCCTTCGAGAAAGAGCCGGTCCTGATCCATTTCACATAGGCCCTTGCCATGACGTCCATTCCTGCCACTGCCGATCGCGCCGCGGCTCCCCTCCGCACCCGCAAGCCCTGGTACAAGCAGCTCTACATCCAGGTGCTGATCGCCATCTTCCTCGGCGCGCTTCTTGGCTGGCTCGCGCCGGACATTGCCAAGAACGACTGGGTCAAGGCGATGGGCGACGGCTTCATCAAGCTCATCAAGATGGTCATTGCGCCCATCATCTTCTGCACCGTCGTGTCGGGCATCGCCCATATCCAGGACGCGAAGAAGGTGGGCCGTGTCGGCATCAAGGCGCTGGTTTATTTCGAGGTGGTGTCCACCTTCGCGCTCATCATCGGCCTTCTCATCGGCAACATCGTGAAGCCGGGTGCCGGCTTCTCGGGTACGCCGGATCCGGCGGCGGTGGCGGGTTACGCCAAGCAGGCCGCCGAGCAGAAGCCGGTGGATTTCGTGCTCCATATCATTCCCGACAGCGTGGTGGGCGCTTTCGCAGCGGGCGACATTCTCCAGGTGCTCTTGTTCGCCATCCTGTTCGGCTTCGCGCTGCTCGTGCTGGGTGATCGCGGCGCGACGCTGCGCAGCACCATCGACGACGTGGCCCATGCCATGTTCGGCGTGATCGCCATCGTCATGAAGGCCGCGCCCATCGGCGCCTTCGGCGCCATGGCCTACACGATCGGCCGCTATGGTCCTTCCGCGCTCGGAAGTCTCTTCGGGCTGATCGCCACCTTCTACGCCACGGCGGCTCTGTTCGTATTCGTCGTGCTGGGTTTGATCGCCCGGATCGCCGGTTTCTCGATCTTCAAGTTCCTCGGCTACATCAAGGACGAGCTGCTGATCGTGCTCGGCACCAGCTCCTCCGAGAGCGCGCTGCCGCAGCTCATGGAGAAGCTGGAGCGGCTGGGCTGCTCCAAGTCCGTCGTGGGCCTCGTGGTGCCCACGGGCTATTCCTTCAATCTCGACGGCACCAACATCTATATGACACTCGCGACCCTGTTCATCGCGCAGGCTCTCGGCATCGATCTCACTTTCAGCCAACAGCTCACGATTCTCCTCGTGGCGCTGCTCACCTCAAAGGGAGCAACCGGTGTGACGGGCGCGGGCTTCGTCACGCTGGCTGCGACGCTGGCCGTCGTGAACCCGGCGCTGGTGCCCGGCATGGCCATCATTCTCGGCATTGACAAGTTCATGAGCGAGGTGAGGGCGCTCACCAACATCACCGGCAACGGCGTGGCTGCCGTCATCGTCGCCTGGTGGGAGGGCGAGCTCGACCGCGAGAAGCTCAATGCCGGCCTCAACCGGCAGATCGACCCGTCCGATATCGAGACGGCAGTGACCACGGATTGAGGCACAGAAAGGGAGTATCCTTCCTGACATTCTCTTCGTCATGGCCATCCCCGGACATGTTCCGGGGATCAGTCCCGGCCATCCGCGTCTTACGGTGGGTTGAAGACGTGGATCCCCGGAACAGGCCCGGGATGACGACCGGGAGCAATTTAGCACCTGCCATGCTGTTTTGGGGGAGGAGCCTTGGAATCTGAGCATTTGCGAAAGGGCGGCAAAACCCTTAAATCAGGCGCAACCGGAAGGGCAGGGTCCCTTCGCTCCAAAGGTTTAGCTTCATGGCCGTCGTTCTCGATCTTCTGAACAAGGATAACCGCCCCCGCCACCCGGAAAAGGCGCACCGGCCGGACCAGCCTGTTCAGAGCCGAAAACCCGAATGGATCCGCGTGAAGGCTCCGGGCTCGCCCAAATGGGCCGAGACCAACAAGATCGTGCGCGAGAACAAGCTCGTCACCGTCTGCGAGGAGGCCGGCTGCCCCAATATCGGCGAGTGCTGGGAAAAGAAGCACGCCACCTTCATGATCATGGGCGATACCTGCACCCGCGCCTGCGCCTTCTGCAACGTGAAGACGGGCCTGCCGCAAGCCCTCGACCCGAATGAGCCCGAGGGCGTGGCGACGGCGGTCGAGAAGCTCGGCCTCGAGCACGTGGTCATCACCTCGGTCGACCGTGACGATCTGGCCGATGGAGGCGCGCAGCATTTCGCGGACGTGATCGCCGCCATCCGGGCCCGCAGCCCGAAGACCACCATCGAGATCCTGACGCCCGACTTCCTGCGCAAGCCCGGTGCGCTCGAGGTCGTCGTCGCGGCCAAGCCCGACGTGTTCAACCACAATCTCGAAACCGTGCCGTCGAAGTACCTGAAGGTTCGCCCCGGTGCGCGCTATTTCCACTCCATCCGCCTGCTGCAGCAGGTGAAGGAGATGGATCCCACCATCTTCACCAAGTCCGGCATCATGGTCGGCCTCGGCGAGGAGCGGAACGAGGTTCTCCAGCTCATGGACGACCTGCGCTCTGCGGATGTGGATTTCATGACCATCGGCCAATACCTCCAGCCGACGAAGAAGCACCACCCGGTGATCCGCTTCGTGGAGCCGTCCGAATTCAAGGCCTATGAAACCACCGCCTATGCCAAGGGTTTCCTCCTCGTCTCCTCGACCCCGCTGACGCGCTCCTCGCATCATGCGGGAGAGGACTTTGCCAAGCTCAAGGCGGCCCGTCTCGCCAAGCTCGGCTAGAGCATCGGGCCCAAGAGTGAATTTGCACTTTTGGGATCCAATTCGATGCTTTTTTCTTTATTGAGCGCATCGTTCGCGTGGAAAACCGGGGCCACTTTTCCGCACGATGCGCTGAGACTTCGGATGGGGCATGCAGCGCATTCTCGTCATTGGCAGCCCGGGTGCGGGCAAGAGCACCCTGGCGCGGCGCCTCAGTGAGCGGCTCAACCTGCCGCTGATCCACCTTGACCGGGAATATTTCGGTCCGGGCTGGACCATGCCGCCACGGCCCGAATGGCGCGAATGCGTCAGGGCTCTCGCTGATCGGCCCGCCTGGGTCATGGACGGCAATTACGCCAGCACCTTCGACATCCGCGTACCCCGCGCCACGGCCATCGTTTGGCTCGATCTGCCACGCTGGCGCTGTTTGCTTGGTGTCTTGTGGCGTGTGGCGAGAAACTACGGGCAGGTGCGTTCTGATCTCGGCTCTGCCGGTCCGGAGCGCTTCGACTTCTCCTTCATGCGTTGGATCTGGTCTTATCCCAAGAAGATGCGTCCCAAGACTGCCCGCATGCTCGAGCGCCTTCGGCCCGACCAACGGGCCTTCGTGCTGCGTTCACATTCTGGAATTCCGGCCCTGGAGGCCGCTCTCACTCTCGCCAAGGAGGCCGCCTGAATGCCGACCTTTCGCATGACGCGAACCGTCAAGCACAAGCCGGCCCAGATGTTCGCACTTGTCGCGGACGTAGAGCGCTACCCCGAGTTCCTGCCTCTCTGCGAGGGTCTGCGCATCATCCGTCGCGTGCAGAGTGGGGAGGGCGTGGAAACGCTCGTCGCCGCCATGAGCGTCGGCTACAAGGCGATAAAGGAGAGTTTTACCACCCGCGTGACCCTCGACGAGCCGCGCCTGCGAATCGAAGTCGAATACGTGGATGGACCGTTCAAGTATCTCGAGAACCGCTGGACTTTCCGCGATGCTCCTGTGGGCTGCGAGGTGGAGTTCTACATCAACTACGAATTCAAGAGCTTCGCGCTCGGCATCCTCATGGGCAGCGTCTTCGACAAAGCGTTCCGCAAGTTCACCGAGGCCTTTGAGCAGCGCGCAGACACCGTCTACGGTGCGCGCGGCGCTCTCGCGACTTGACGGCATGAAGCATCAATCCGTGAGCGCTTTTTCAAAGAGAGCCAAGGCATCCTCAACAGCGCTGTGCCGCACCGCCTCCCGCCCCAGATCGCCGTAGCGACGCTCCAGATGAATCGTGGGGGCGCCTTTCCGCGCCAATCCGAAATGCACGAGGCCAACGGGCTTCGTCGCGGTTCCTCCGCTCGGGCCCGCAATCCCTGTGATTCCCACAGCCACATCGGCACGGGAATTGGCAAGCGCTCCTTCGGCCATGGCCTTGGCAACAGGCTCACTGACAGCTCCATGAGCGGCAACGAGATCGGCTGGAACGCCAATCAGTTCTATTTTCGCTTCATTGGAGTAAGTTACGAATCCTCGCTCCACGACAGCAGAGGATCCCGCGATCTCGGTGAGCAAGGCAGCGACAAGTCCGCCGGTGCAGGATTCTGCCGTAGCGATCTTGAGGCTCTTCTGCTCGTAAGCCTTGAGAAGCGCCGCTGCGCGCTGCTTCAGGTCAGGATTCATGAGACGCCTCGGGCAAGCGGATCGTTGCAGCGGCTTGCGCGGCAATGCCTTCGCCTCGGCCGGTGAAACCTAGCTTCTCCGTCGTTGTAGCTTTCAGAGAGACTTGATCGAGCCGAAGGCTACAGATCTCGGCAATGCGTTTGCGCATGGCTTCTCGGTAGGGGCCAAGACGTGGCTTCTCACAGAGGAGAGTTGCGTCGAGGTGGTCGATCACCCCCCCTCGGTTCCTTACCAGACCCGCTGCATGAGCGAGGAACCGATCAGACGATGCGCTCCGCCATTGCGGGTCACTCGGCGGAAAGTGCGTGCCGATATCACCGTCAGCAAGGGCACCCAGCAGGGCATCTGTCAGAGCATGGAGAATGACATCGCCATCAGAATGCGCCACGACACCGCGGTCATGGGGTATCTTGATCCCGCCAAGCCAGACATGGTCGCCGTCGCCAAAGGCATGAACATCGAACCCTGTTCCAAGTCGGGTCACATAGGTCATCGTTGAGCCTTTCAAGCGCCTCTCGGCTTCAGCAAAATCCGTAGTGTGGGTGAGTTTGACATTGCCAATATCCCCTGGAAAGACATGCACCGGAAGTCCGGCCCATTCGGCCAAGGCACCATCATCCGTGAAGTTTCTAAAGCCGTCTGAGGCGGCTTTCCGATGGGCTGTGAGCAGAGGCGCAAAATCAAAGGCCTGAGGGGTTTGTACGGCTCTCAAGCTTGCGCGATCCGGTGTTGATACAACTTCACCCTGAGGGCCAATAACTTTGATCGTATCGGTGACGGCGATTCCCGGCACGACAGCCCCCCATATCAGGACGGCTCCAAGCGTACGGTCGATCAGAGAGACATCTACGAAAGGACGCGCAGCATCATGAATAAGAACATGGCGTGGAGCTAGCCCCGATAGGGCTTCCAGCCCATTCCGTACGGAATCCTGCCGCGTTTCACCGCCATAGGCCACGGGTAGCAGCAGGTCAGCATACCCGGCGGGAAGTGCAGTAACGCATTCTTGATAGAGGTGCTGATCATCCGGGTGGATCACAACAAGCGCCTTCTTGATCCTCTGTTGGCCAACAAAGGCCTCTAGAGTTCGTGTCAGGACGGGCTTCCCACCGAGGAGGCGGTACTGTTTGGGGATTCCCTCTCCGGCTCTCGATCCACGTCCTGCTGCAACGATTAAGGCGGCGACTGACATCTAAGTGGACTCTCCACAGCATCCGCTCTCCTAAGCGTGACTTGAAAATAAGGCAAATCCTCCGTTGGGACTTGCGTCCGCCACAGGATTGGCTAGTAAATAGGCACAATGAAACTTGATCAAAAAATAGGCGATGATTTTCAGGTCGGCCCCATCCAAGTTGGGACGCCAGCGGTTCTTGCGCCTCTTTCCGGTGTGACGGATGTGGTCTTCAGGCGCATAGCTAGGCGCTTGGGGGCGGGTCTTGTCGTCTCTGAAATGGTTGCCTCGGATGAACTCGTTCAGGGTTCAGAAGAGGCGCAGATTCGGGCTGACGGGGCTGGAATTGAGCCCCATGTGGTTCAGTTGGCGGGATGTGAGCCGCATTGGATGGCGGAGGGCGCACGCGTCGCCGAGGGGGCAGGGGCCCGGATCATCGACATCAACATGGGATGCCCAGCCAAGAGGGTGATTGGAGGCTACTCCGGCTCTGCCCTGATGCGCGATCTCGATCATGCATGCCGCCTTATCGAGGCGACAGTCCAGGCAACCTCGGTCTCGGTGACTGTGAAAATGCGCCTGGGGTGGGATCACACAGCTTTGAATGCCCCCGAGCTTGCCCGGAGAGCCGAGGCTCTTGGCGTGAAGGCTGTGACGGTACACGGCCGGACCCGGCAGCAATTCTATAAAGGGCATGCCGATTGGAAGGCCATCGCTCCCGTAGCGCAGGCAGTCGGCATTCCGGTGATTGCCAATGGCGATATCGGCTGCCTTGACGATGCCCATAAAAGCTTGGTGTCATCGAACGCCAGCGCTGTCATGATTGGCCGCTCGGCCGTAGGCAAGCCTTGGATCGTTGGCCAGATAGGTGCTGCTCTCCAAGGGCGAACCATCGTCGAGCCATCTCCCGAGGAAAAGACCGATCTGGCCCTGGAGCATTATGAGGGGCTGCTCTCGCTCTACGGGGTGCACGTTGGCGTCCGCCATGCCCGCAAGCATCTCGCGGCTTATGCGGAAGCAGCCGTCGAAGCAGGTTTTCACGTGCCTCAACACGTCAGGATGGGGCTGGTCACATCGGACGATCCCAACATCGTCACATCGCTGTTGCGCTCCCTTTATACCCAGCAGGAGAAGGAGGCGGCATGACGGTAGCCATCAATGATCTCATTGTGAATGCCTTGCCGCTGCCGGTTCTGACCATCGGCGAGGAACAAAGGATCGTCCATGCCAATGCGGCGGCCGAGGCTTTCTTCGAGATGAGCCTGCGCATGATGCAGCGTCAGAAGCTCTCCGACTTCTTGCCCTTCGGCTCTCCGGTCATGGCTCTCGTAGAGGATGTTCGTCAGAGAGGGGCCAGCGTCAGCGAACACCGTATTGACATCGGCAGCCCACGATTAGGGCCCGAGCGCATTGTCGATGTTTTCGCAACCCCGCTCGGAGATGACAGCGACAACGTGGTGGTGATGCTCCAGGAGCGCACCATCGCCGATAAGATGAACCGGCAGCTCACCCACCGTGGCGCAGCCAGATCAATCACGGCACTTGGCGCACTCCTCGCGCATGAAATCAAGAACCCGCTCTCAGGAATTCGCGGAGCGGCCCAACTTCTCGAGCAGTCGGCCGATGAGGACGATCGGCTCCTCACGCGATTGATCTGCGATGAGACAGATCGAATTGTGAAGCTCGTCGAGCGGATGGAGCTTTTCGGCGAAGAGCGCCCAGTTGAACGCGGTCCCGTCAACATCCACGGTGTTCTGGATCATGTGAAGCGCTTGGCTCAATCCGGCTTCGCACGTCACATCCGCTTCGTCGAGAACTACGATCCTTCTCTGCCGCCGGTCCTTGGCAACAGAGATCAGCTCGTTCAAGTCATTCTGAACCTTGTCAAGAATGCAGCTGAAGCGATTGGCATCGATGCGACTGACGGGGAGATCACTCTGTCGACAGCGTTCCGTACCGGGGTACGGCTCCAAGTTCCGGGCTCTCAGGAGCGTGTGAGCCTGCCTATCGAGTTGAGTGTCAGCGACAACGGTCCAGGCATTCCGCCGGAGTTGATGAGCGATCTCTTCGATCCCTTTGTCACCACAAAGGTTCAGGGCAGCGGCTTAGGACTTGCCCTTGTCGCGAAGATCGTCGGCGACCATGGCGGCATCATCGAGTGCGAGCCTGCGCCCAGGCGGACGACTTTCCGAATCCTTTTGCCGATGCATCGCGCCAGCCCCGGCGCTGATGCTGATATGTGAGGCTAAGACATGCCCAGCGGACAGATTCTTCTCGCCGATGATGATGCTGCCATCAGAACTGTTTTGAACCAAGCTTTGTCGAGGGCCGGATATGAGGTTCGGTCGACCAGCAACGCGGCCACACTCTGGCGTTGGGTGGCGCAAGGGGAAGGGGACATCGTCATCACCGACGTGATGATGCCTGATGAGAATGCGTTCGATCTTCTGCCGCGGATCAAGAAGCTGCGACCGGAACTTCCGATCATCGTCATGAGTGCACAGAACACGTTCATGACGGCGATCAAGGCTTCTGAGAGGGGGGCTTACGAGTATCTGCCTAAGCCGTTTGATCTCAAGGAGCTCGTCGCTGTCGTCGGGCGTGCACTTTCTCGGCCCCGGACGGCGATTTCAAGCGTGAGCCCCGTCGAGAATGAGGACATTCCTCTGGTCGGACGCTCCCACGCCATGCAGGAAATCTATCGCGCCCTGGCGCGGTTGATGCCCACGGATCTCACGGTGATGATCACGGGTGAGTCCGGTACCGGCAAGGAACTCGTTGCCAAGGCGCTGCATGATTACGGCAAACGCCGCCAGGGACCCTTCGTCGCAGTGAATATGGCGGCTATTCCGCGCGAGCTGATCGAGTCCGAGCTCTTCGGACACGAGAAGGGCGCTTTTACGGGAGCTACCTCTCGCAATACCGGCCGGTTCGAGCAAGCTGAGGGCGGCACACTGTTCCTGGATGAAATCGGCGATATGCCTATGGAGGCGCAGACCCGTCTTCTCCGGGTTCTCCAGCAGGGCGAGTACACGACCGTCGGCGGCCGAGTGCCAATCAAGACCAATGTCCGTATCGTTGCCGCAACCAACAAGGATCTACGGGTACTTATCCAACAGGGGCTCTTCCGGGAAGATCTTTATTTTCGTCTTAACGTCGTCCCGTTGCGCTTGCCGCCTCTGCGCGAAAGGGTGGAAGACATTCCCGACCTCGCCCGCCATTTCTTCATGCTGGTGGAAAAGGAGGGGCTCTCGCACAAGCAGCTCGACGTTGAGGCCATGGACCGCCTGAAACGCTACCGTTGGCCAGGAAACGTCCGTGAACTGGAGAATCTTGTTCGGCGTCTGGCGGCCCTCTATCCGCAGGACACGATCACTGGAGCCATCATCGATGCCGAACTCGATTCTCAACCTCTCCTGCCTCCTCAACCGGCGGGCAAGCCAGCTGGTCAGGCGCAGCAGAATTCCGAGGGGCTTTCCGAGGCTGTCGAGCGGCACTTGGCGGAGTATTTCTCCGGGTTCCGGGATAGCTTGCCGCCCCCAGGCCTCTATCACCGGATCCTGCGAGAGATCGAAGGCCCCCTGATCGGGGCAGCATTGGCGGCGACCCGAGGCAATCAGATACGGGCTGCCGAGCTACTTGGGGTCAACCGCAACACCTTGCGTAAGAAGGTGCGTGACCTGGAGCTCATGGTGGTTCGGACGAATCGCTCCTGAGCGGACAGCTGTAATAATTTGACCACAGTGTTGTGTTGGTGCATCACCCTCCAAAGGGTGCTGCACCGAAGGCGCTCGGTTTTGTGGGGCCTCACGTCTTGACCGACCAGACCTTAAATGAACAGCGCCAAGGGGCCGAACAGGCCCAGGGCGGCCTAGGCTGGCTAGGCTATGTTGCCGTTCTCGCGGCCCTGGGATCGGCCCTCACGACGTTCCTGGTGCTTGCCGGCGCGACGCCCATTCTGCCGACGCACAATGTCGTTGTCTGGCTCTTTATTCTGAACGGCATTCTGATTCTCCTGCTTCTCGGCATCGTTGCTTGGCAGGCCAGGAAACTGATACGGGAACATCGCGCCGGAGCGGCTGCGGCTGGCCTACATGTCAGGATCGTCGGCCTCTTCAGCCTTGTTGCCGTCCTGCCGGCGATCCTTGTCGCTGGCGTCGCAACAGTGACACTGGAGCGAGGCCTAGATCCCTGGTTTACCGGCTCGCTCAAGGAGCTGATGCTCAACACGGTCGAGATCGCGCGTTCCTATCGGGAGGTGCAGTGCAGAACGCTGGCCCGTGAGACACAGCTGATGGCCGCCGATCTCAATCGTGCCAAGGTTCTCTATGATGCGGATCGCAAGCTGTTCCGGGAGTTCATGAATTCCCGTGCTGTCTTCCTCGGCTTTCCGCTGGCCATGATCCTGGAGCCCAACGGTACGGTTGTCGAAAAGATAGAGGCCAAGAAGCTCGAAGGCGTTCCTGACGCAACACCGGAGGATCTTCAGGAGGCGAGCAATCAGGAAGCCCTCTGCCTGTTTCCGAGAAACGGCAATATCTTCCGTTCTGTTCTGAAGCTCGAGGCTCATGGTGGGCGCATCCTCTATATCGCACGAGAGGTCGATCCCCGTGCCATCGAGTTCCCGCCTGTTGCAGAAGCTGGTGTCGCTTTGTATGAGGCTCTCGACCAGAAGAAGGCAGGGATCCAGATTGCCTTCGCCTCCATGTTCACCCTCATTGCACTCATCGTGCTTCTCTCGGCCATCTGGTTCGGATTGAATTTCGCAAACCGTCTCGTCGCACCCATCCGGCGGCTGATCCATGCGACAGACCAGGTGGCGACCGGCAATTTCTATGTTCAGGTTCCTGTCAAACGCGGCGAGGGTGATCTCGGCCACCTGGGCGAGACCTTCAACAAGATGACCTCGGAGTTGCGCCGTCAGCATGATGGTCTGACGGCCGCAAGCGAAGTGATTGACCGTAGGCGACGCTTTACAGAGGCCGTCTTGGCAGGTGTGTCAGCGGGGGTTATCGGCATCAACGCACGAGGCCTGATCACGATCGTGAACCCCTCCACGGAGGCTGTGCTCCAGACATCCCGAGAAGAATTGGTTGGCCGCCCGATCACTGAGGTGTTGCCGGAAGTGACCAAACTCCTTCTGGAGATGATCCAGGGACGCCAGCGCCTGATGCAGGAGCAGATCCAGATTTCCCGGAAAGGGAAGGAGCGGACCATCAACGTGCGCGTGACCAGCGAGCAGACGCGCAATGGTAAGCGCGATCTCGTGATCACGCTTGATGATATTACGGATCTTGTCGTTGCGCAGCGCACGTCCGCTTGGGCTGATGTGGCAAGGCGCATCGCGCACGAGATCAAAAATCCATTGACCCCGATCCAGCTCTCGGCCGAGCGCATCCGCAGGAAATACGGTAAAATCATCACCACGGATCGCGAGGTGTTCGACCAGTGTACCGATACGATCGTGCGGCAAGTTGATGATATCAAGCGTATGGTCGATGAATTCTCATCCTTTGCGCGCATGCCAAAGCCCACTATCGGGCAAGAGGATCTGGCCGAGACCATTCGCCAAGTAGTCTTTATGATGCGGATCGCGCATCCCGAGATTGAATTCGTTGATCAGTTCCCTCCTGCGCCGGTAGTTGCGCCCTTCGACCGACGTCTCATCTCGCAGGCGGTCACGAACATCGTCAAGAATGCGACCGAGGCGATCGCCGCTGTTCCCGAGGATGAGCGTGGCCAGCCACAAATCACGGTAACGCTGGATGACACGCATCCCGATTACCTGATCCTTGCCGTGACCGATAATGGGAAAGGCTTCCCGGTCGAGGGGCGTCAAAGACTGCTGGAGCCGTATATGACGACCCGTGACGGTGGTACCGGATTGGGCCTCCCGATCGTCGCGAAAATTTTGGAAGACCATGGGGGAGGCATGGACCTTGTCGATAATCCCACAGGACGGGGCGGACAGGTTCGGATGTGGATCCCAAAGACGAAGCAGGTTGCTGAAGAGGTCTCTGCCACCTCGGATCGCAACGAAAATCGCAGAGCAAGCCTATGAGCGCTGATATTCTCGTCGTCGACGACGAAGTCGACATTCGTGAGCTTGTGGCCGGCATCCTCGAAGATGAGGGCCATCGCACACGTACGGCAGGGACCTCGGACGAGGCCTTGGCGGCTATCGAGGCGCGACGTCCGCACCTCGTTTTTCTCGATATTTGGCTGCAGGGCAGTCGTCTCGATGGCCTCCAGGTGCTGGAGATCATCAAGGCGCAACATCCCGACTTGCCCGTCGTGATGATCTCAGGGCATGGCAACATCGAAACGGCAGTTTCCGCCATCAAGGCCGGGGCCTACGATTTCATTGAGAAGCCGTTCAAGGCGGATCGCCTGGTTCTCGTCGCGGAGCGCGCTCTTGAAGCATCTCGTCTGAAACGAGAAGTGCGTGATCTACGATCCCGCTCGGTTCAAGCGAACCGCATTGCCGGCAAATCGATCGTCATCAATCAGCTGCGGCAGGCGGTAGAGCGAGCTGCGCCGACCAATGCGCGCATTCTGATTACCGGTGCCCCAGGCTCCGGCAAGGAGTTGACGGCCCGGACCCTTCACAGCATGTCCACCCGAGCCACTGGCCCCTTTGTGGCGATGACGGCCGCAACCATCACACCTGAAACGATGGAAGCCGAACTCTTCGGAACCGAAGGCGGGGAGAGTGGAGGACGTCGTGTCGGCGCCCTTGAGGAAGCGCACGGCGGCACACTCTATATTGATGAAATTGCGGATATGCCGCGGGAAACGCAGAATCGAATCCTGCGTGTTCTTGTGGATCAGAATTTCCAGCGTGTGGGTGGTACGACCCGCGTTCATGTGGATGTTCGTATTATTTCCTCGTCTAGCCGCGACCTACCCTCTGAAATTGCAGCCGGAAATTTCAGAGAAGACCTCTTCCATCGTCTTGGCGTTATTCCGATTCGAGTGCCGTCGCTGGCAGAAAGGCGCGAGGATGTGCCGGAGTTGATCGAATTCTTCATGGACCAAATTTCCTCCACCACGGGCCTGCCGAAGCGCCGTATCGCGGAGGATGCCATGGCCGTTCTGCAGTCTCATGACTGGCCGGGCAATGTTCGTCAGCTCCGCAACAATGTTGAGCGACTGATGATCCTCAGCTCTGGAGATCCGGAGGCAGAGATTACAGCTGACATGCTACCATCGGAGATCGGGACCCTTGTGCCGACGACACCGGGTGGAGCAGGGGGCGAGAAGCTCATGAGCCTGCCCCTGAGAGAGGCGCGCGAGATCTTTGAGAGGGAGTATCTCTTGGCGCAGATCGCCCGCTTCAGCGGCAACATCTCCCGAACTGCAGAGTTTATTGGGATGGAGCGCTCGGCTCTTCACCGGAAGCTGAAATCGCTTGGTATTGGCGGCTAAAGGCTGTCTTCACTTTTGCGAGAGGGCTGCGGAGAAACAAGCTTAACCCTTCGCATACCCTCATCCACGGGAAAATATGCTTCTAAGGGGGTAGAACGGCCGAGGCCCTCTTGCCGAATGGTCAACTTCGCCCTGTAATATGCATGCCGGTTAACGACCGCACGATAGCGGACAACCATATACAAGCGGCCCAATAGCCAAGACCGGCGGTGATGGGCTGGCGAGGCAACTTCAATGGCGGGCGATCGCGCGCAAAATCTGCAGGACACCTTTCTCAATTACGTCCGGAAGCAGAAGATTCCCCTGACGATATTCCTTGTGAACGGCGTAAAACTTCAGGGCGTCGTTACCTGGTTCGACAATTTCTGCGTTCTCCTGCGCAGGGACGGTCATTCCCAGCTGGTTTACAAAAACGCCATTTCCACCATCATGCCTGGACAGCCCGTCCAATTGTTCGACCAGATCGACGAGGCTGGCGAAAAGGCTTGAGGTGGCTGAACCGCGCACTCCGGGGGAACACCGTCTCGCAGAACTGGCCGAGCCTGAAAAAGAGGTCGCTGCCGGCACCAAGACGCTCGTGGTCGGCCCTTATCTGACCCGCAAACGCCGGCCAGGTACGGGCGAAGCCGAAGGCGAGTCGTCCAATCCTCGTCCGCCTGAAGCGCGGCTGGACGAGGCTTCCGGGCTTGCATTGGCGATTGACCTATCCGTTGTTCAATCCTTGATCGCTCCACTCTCGTCACCGCGACCAGCCACCTATATCGGCAGCGGCAAGGTGGACGAATTCGCCGCCCTGATCCGGGCCGAGGAGATCGGCCTTGTGGTCATGGATTGTGCGTTGAGCCCCGTGCAGCAGCGCAACCTTGAAAAGGCCTGGGGCGCCAAGGTCATCGACAGAACCGGCTTGATCCTCGAGATATTCGGACGACGCGCCCGCACCAAAGAGGGCACTCTTCAAGTCGAGCTGGCGCACCTGTCTTACCAAAAGGGCCGCCTGGTTCGGTCCTGGACCCATCTTGAGCGTCAGCGCGGAGGCTTCGGCTTCCTCGGAGGCCCCGGCGAAACGCAGATCGAGGCAGACCGGCGGCTGATCCAGGAGCGGATGAACCGGATCGAGCGGGATCTCGAAGGCGTTGTCAAAACCCGGTCGCTGCATCGAGCGAGTCGGAGGAGGGTGCCTTACCCGATCGTGGCTCTCGTGGGCTACACCAACGCTGGCAAGTCGACCCTTTTCAATCGCATGACACGAGCCGAAGTGCTGGCAGAAAACATGCTGTTCGCCACCCTTGATCCGACGACGCGCGCAATCGATCTCCCACACGGTGAAAAGGCGATCCTGTCCGATACCGTCGGCTTTATCTCTGACCTGCCAACCATGTTGGTGGCCGCCTTCCGGGCGACGCTTGAGGACGTGGTCGAGGCGGATGTTCTGCTGCACGTCAGGGACGTCTCTCACGGCGAGACGGAAGCCCAGGCAGGGGATGTGGCCGTGGTCCTGCGCGAGCTTGGTATTGACCCTGATGACACACGGAGGATCATCGAGGTCTGGAACAAGGCTGACCTGCTCTCGCCTGAGGACCGCGAGCGCTTGGCAACCGCCTCTCAACGCACTGGTGTGGAGCGACGGCCAATTCTGATTTCGGCGCTGACCGGGGAGGGTGTGCACGAACTTCTCGAAACAATCGAGCAGCACCTTGCTATGGGGAGGAAAGCCTATGAGGTCGATGTGGCTCCCGAGGATGGACAGGGCTTGGCCTGGCTCCATGAGAACACGGAAATTCTGGAGCGCAAGACGATGGAGAATGGCCATACCCTCCTCCAAGTGCGCCTAGTTGCAGGCAAGGAGCCCCGTTTCCTGAACCGCTTCCCGAATGCCAGGGTGATTTAGGATTCTCGTTCGGTAAGCTTTGCCCGGACCCAGAGTTCTTCCATCTCCTCCAGCGAGGCGTCACGCAAGCCGCGTCCTTGGTTCTGGAGCGCCTCCTCGATGGCTCCGAAGCGCCGCTCGAACTTCCCATTCGTGCGCCTCAGTGCCGTTTCTGGATCGATCCCGAAGTGGCGCGCGAGGTTGGCGACAGAGAAAAGAAGATCGCCGATTTCATCCTCAATGCGCTCTCTCTTGCCGGTTGAGGATGCTTCTTTAACCTCCTCCAACTCCTCATGAATTTTGTCGATAACCTGCGCTGGATGTGGCCAATCGAAGCCAACCTTCGCAGCCTTGTTCGTCAGTTTTTGAGCGCGGGTCAATGCGGGCAGGGCAGTTGGAATTCCTCCGAGAAAGCCGGCTTCTCGGGCCTCCAGCGGCAATCCCATCTTCTCTCGAACCTGTCGGCGTTCCGCCTTTTCGGCTCGTTTGATCTCGTCCCAGAGCACTTTCACCTGTTCTGGGGCCAGATCCTTGGTTTCGCCGAACACATGGGGGTGGCGGCGGATCAGCTTGCGGGTGATGGCCTCAACCACGTCTGGGAAAGCGAAGATGCCTTTTTCTTCGGCCATGCGGGCGTGGAACACGACCTGAAGCAGCAGATCGCCCAGCTCATCCTTAAGATCGGCCAGATCGCCACGCTCGATGGCATCCACGACCTCATAGGCTTCTTCGAGCGTGTAGGGCGCGATAGATGAGAAGTCCTGCTCTAGGTCCCAGGGACAACCTGTCCCGGGCGTACGCAGGGCCGCCATGATCTCCAAGAGCCGTGCGATATCAGAAGAAGGCTTCATTGTAGATTTCCTTGCTCGCGATGGCGCTTCATAGCCCGATTCCAGTGGGGAATCAGGATAAAAGATGATCAAAGAATTTCAGCCACTTGGAGAAATGACATGAAAGCGCGGATCAAATGGGTCGATGGCATGATGTTTGTCGGGGAATCTGGCAGCGGACATGCCGTGGTGATGGATGGAGCGCCGGAATATGGCGGGCGTAATCTCGGAATTCGCCCCATGGAAATGCTGCTGATCGGCTTGGGTGGTTGCACAGCCTTCGATGTAGTCCAAATCCTGCGCAAGGGCCGTGAACAGGTCAGTGACTGCGAGGTCGAGGTTTCAGCTGAGCGAGCAGAGGCGGATCCCAAGGTCTTCACCGCGATTCATGTCGATTACCGCGTTAAGGGCCGCAATCTGGCACCGGCAAAGGTCGAGCGCGCCATTGAACTCTCCAAGGAGAAATACTGCTCGGCCTCGGTCATGCTAGGCACCGTTGCCAAGATCACTCATACCTGGTCAGCCATCGACGAAGCCGCAGAGGCTGAAGCAGTTTCATAAGAGATTGAGGGAAGGGCCGCATCAGGGGCTCGGAGCTACGGCAATTCGACTGTGTCCTCAAGTGCACAATTCGCATAAGATATATTATGGAACCAAAATCTATAGGGTCAGGCCGTGGTTTGGCGTCACAAAGGTCGTCTCAGGCGCCTTTCCAGCCTAGACCGGATGGCCGAGTTGAATTCGAACCCCGTCTGATCGTGTATGGCACTCGGCATGGATTGCACGTGCCTGTACCCTCTTGGACGCCAGACACTCTAAATGACTTTCCAATTTATTGAAGCGACACGGGCATCCTCCACAAAAGGCGAAAGATACATTCAGGTCATTGGGCTTGCCTTAGCCGTCCTGCTCCTGATCAAGATGGTTTGGATTTCCAATCTAACCCAAGGTGCCGATCCTCGCCCTTTGGTCGATTTCGATGTCTTTCACATCGTCGCCCAGATGGTCTGGCGTGGCGAAATCGAGCAGGCCTATCATTTCGCCACCATGCTTGAGGCTCAGAGAGCGGCCTCCGGGACTGAATCCTTCATGCCCTGGACCTATCCGCCGCAATTCGACCTGATCATCGCGCCGCTGGCCTTTCTCCCGCGCGGACTGGCCTACGGCCTTTTCACGGCGGTAACCCTTGTAGCCTATCTGGCAACCCTGAGACGGATTGCAGGTGAGCACCTTCCTCTGACTCTGATCGTTCTTTTTCCAGCTATCGCCATCACGATTGCCTGCGGACAGAATGGATTTCTTACAGGAACACTGATCGGCCTGACCTGTCTTGGCCTTCAAAGCAATCGAAGGCTTGCTGGTCTGACGCTGGGACTGATGGTGATCAAGCCTCATCTTGCCATCGCTTTCGCCACCTACACATTGCTTTCGCGACGCTGGGGCATGGCTGCTCTAGCCGGGTCAGTCGTCATAGCAACATCCATTCTCGCGACGATCCTGTTCGGAATGGATATTTGGGCTGCCGTGCTGGCCGGTGCGAAGGAGGCCCGAGTTTATTTGGAGCATGGAATGTACCCATTGTTCCGAATGGTCTCGATTTATGCGGCCCTTTACACTCTTGGCCTGCCAGCCACTGCGGCCTTTGGAGCGCAGCTCCTGGTCGTAGCTATCTCGCTCGCTATGATTGTTTATGCCGTTTATCACCGGATGCAGCTCCGGCAGGTGCTCGGTTTAACGGCGATCGCGTCCCTCCTGATCAGCCCCTATGCTTATGACTACGACCTGCCGATCTACGGAATTGGGTTCGCCCTCCTCGTGCCCGATCTCCTCCGTCTGGCGAAGGAGAATGAGCGGCTCACCCTGTATGGGCTTACTCTCGTCACAGGTCTTTTTGGTTTGGTAGAAACATTCCGGCTGGAGACCTTGTACGGCTCGCACGCGGCGGAGGCTATTATTGCCGGGCGTCCCGGCTCCCTCTCGATCGCCGGTCTGACGCTCGCCGCGCTCTTGGGTCTATGCTGGTATATTCTGCGGCGCGACCGCAGCAGCAAGCTCAATATGGGGGACACCGTCCAAAGATCGGCTTCTGCAACCTAATCGACTTCGATCTGCAGGCCGTCATAAGCCGGCTCGACCTGCGGAGGCAGTTCGCTACGCAGGGTCTCGTAGTCCAGATCCGTATGCAGGTTCGTCAGGATGGCACGCTTCGGCCTGACCTTCGCGACCAGCTCCAGCGCTTCGGCAACAGAGAAATGCGTGGGGTGCGGTGTGTAGCGCAAAGCGTCAATGATCAGGACCTCGAGACCTGCGAGATAGCCAAAGCTCTCCTCGGGCATGTGGCTGACGTCGGGGGCATAGGCCACGTTGCCGAACCTGAAGCCCAGAGCTTCGATGTCGCCATGAATCATTCTGAACGGCATGGCCTCAACCGGACCGCCCGGCCCCGATATGGCGGTCATGACACCCGGCTTCAGGTGACGCATTTCCAGGATTGGCGGATAGCCGCTTCCGGCCGGCGTCTCGAAGCAGTATCCAAACCGGATCTGTAGCAACTCTCCGGTCATCCGATCGGCATAAACGGGGATCCGCTTATGCATGACGATCGCCAGCGGACGCAGATCATCGATGCCGTGAATATGATCGGCGTGCTCATGTGTGTACAGAACTGCATCCAGACGCTTGACGTCGACGCTCAACAGCTGATCACGGAGATCCGGTGTCGTATCCACCAGAACGCTCGTTGCAGCGCCAGCCGTCGTCTTCTCGACAAGAACCGAACAGCGACGACGGCGATTCCTGGTGTTCTTTGGATCGCATGCGCCCCAACCGACGCCAACGCGCGGCACCCCTGCCGAAGAACCGCAGCCTAAGATGGTTAATTTCAGCGTCATGATGCGTGCGCCTGCTCCCGAACCATATCGACCTGCGTGGCCTTGGAAAACAGACGATAGAAGTTGTCGGTCGTGATCCGGGCAGTGTCACTGTCGGTCACGCCGATAACGTCAGCCAGAACATGGGCCGTGTGCGCCACATAAGCCGGCTCATTGGTCTTGCCTCTGAACGGTACGGGAGCGAGGTATGGCGCGTCTGTCTCCACCAGGAGGCGGTCACGCGGCGTGGCAGCCGCGATCCGGCGGATCTCTTCCGAATTCTTGAAAGTCAGGATGCCCGAAAAGGAGACGTAGAGTCCCAGTTCGACGCCGACCTGAGCGAGCTTTTCACCCGAGGAGAAGCAGTGGAGCACTGCACTGAACCGCCCTCGCCTCATTTCATCCGACAAGATCTCGATCATGTCCTCGTCGGCGTTGCGGGCATGAATAACGAGCGGAAGGCCAGTTTCGCGTGCGGCCTCGATATGAGTGCGAAAGACTTTCCGCTGCACATCCCGAGGGCTCTTGTCGTAATGGTAATCCAAGCCCGCCTCGCCAATGGCGATACAGCGCGGATGGGCTGAGAGCTCGGCCAGACGCTCTGCTGGCACATCCGGCTCCTCAGCCGCATTGTGGGGATGGGTTCCTACCGTGAAGAAGACATTGTTATGCGCCTCGGCGAGGGCCTGATAGGTCTCAAAGCGCGCCACATGGGTCGAGATCGTGACCATCCGGCCAATCCCGGCGGCTTCGGCGGCCGCCAGAATGTCGGGAAGGCGGGCCTGAAGATCGGGGAAATCCAGATGGCAATGGCTGTCGACCAACATCGGTGAAAGCGCCCTCCTCCGAGGCCGTTAACTCTTTGGGGCTGCATAGATCGGATTGGCCAGTTCGTCTAGCGACGGACGTTCTTGGCAGTGGCGACAGGTTCTTCATCCTCTCGGACCTCCGTATGCCGCATCCTGCGAAGCCTTTCCTGGTTCCGTACGACGTGCGCCTCTCTCACCTCCTGAGGCCGCACGACAGGAACCGTCAGGCACACGCTTTGGGCAGGCAGCACATGGCACCAGTCCTTGATCAGATGCTTGTAGCAACGCCCCACGGGACGGATGTTGCGATCAAGGTCATAGAGGCCCACGGGAGTGGGACGGTTGTTCTCCTCACGAAGAGCCACATCCCAATCCATCTGGTCTGTCAGCGAATACCAGGTGAAGCCAACAATCGGGACACCCGTGTTTCGCACCAGGAGAACATTGGCCCATTGTTTCCAGAGCCAATCGACGGCCTCTTCACCTTTCGGACCTTCCATCAAGTTCGTTTCGGTGTGCATGACGGGGAGTTTGTAGCGGTCGTAGTACTGCCGCGTAATCTCATCATAGCCGAAAACATCGCCTGCGGCGGCGGTCGAACCATCCGCTCGAACGCGATGCTCGTTGGTAACGTAGTAATCGTTTCCCATGATGCAGTGGTGACGCAGGGATGATCGGTTGAGGAAGAAATGGTATTCCTCCCGGGTCATGCCGCCATCCATCAGGAACTCGTACATCTCCGAGTCCACTCGGCGGCCATAGTTCAGATCGAGCGAGAGGAACCGCCGGGCGTTCATGATCTCGGCAGGCTTGATGGCTTTAGGGTTCTCCGCGTGAAAATATTCCGAGGACTCGCTCTGGACGAAGAGTGAGTCCGGGCGGACCTTGAGGATCCGCTCCATCGCGAGAACATTCGCCTTCACAAGGTGCTTGAGAGCCGTGACGAACGCGCGATCGCTGCGCATCTGCTCGTTCCACCAGCCGTAAGCCGCGGAGAACTGGGCACAGATGAACATCTCGTTGATCGGGGTATAGAGCTGAACCCAGGGAAAGCGGTGAGCGAAGGCTGCGGCGTAAGTGGCGAAAAGTTCGGGAAAATCCGGATTTTGGAAGTTTCCGATCCAGTCCGGAACGCCGAAATGGCACAGGTCGACGATGGGAATGATGTTGCGGCGCTCGAGTTCGCAGAAAGTTACATCGGCAAAGGACCAATCGTAATGGCCCGGCCCGAGAAAGGTCGTATGCAGTGGAGGGCCATACCGAAGGACTTGAACATCGAGGTCCTCCAGCAGATCGAAATCGGTCTGCCAGTACCTGTAATGACCGCACTTTTCCATTTGGTCGATGCGGGTGCGGCCGTTGTTGATGGTCGGGATGCTGTTTTCGATCCCGGTCGCGAACATGAAGGTCCTAAACATCGCCTGCTTCCGCTGAAGGCCCAAAAGGACCTCTCGAAGCGGAAGCGTTAGGATGCCTCCGCCTCGATATAACGCGGGAAAATCGGCGCAGGTTGCGGAAGGGCCGTCCCCGCTGCCAGACGGTGATCAGGGCCCACAGCCGTCAGAACGCGGTTCTCAGGAGCAACCGCCAGCAGATCCAGAAGCTTGGCTGCCGCTGTCGGCACGAACGGTTGCGCCAGAATGCCGACAGCGCGCAGAACCTCGGCCGTCACATAAAGCACCGTGTTCATGCGGGCAGGATCGCTCTTGCGCAATACCCAGGGCTCCTGAGAGGCGAAATATCGGTTGGCTTCCGCCACCACAGCCCAGATCTCGGCAAGCGTGGTATGGACCGCGAAGTCCTCCATGGCCGCCCGCGCCTTCCCGGGCAGCGCGTCCGCCAGCCACAGAATGTCCTGATCGGCCTGCGTGAACGCGCCGGGCTGCGGCACAGCAGCGCCGCAGTTCTTAGCAATCATAGAAAGCGAGCGCTGCGCCAAGTTACCGAGGTCGTTCGCCAGATCCGCATTGATGCGGTTCACAATGGCCTCATGCGAGTAGTTGCCGTCCTGGCCGAAGGGCACTTCGCGCATGAAGAAGTAGCGGATCTGATCGACGCCGTAGGTGTCGGCCAGAACGAACGGATCGACCACGTTGCCGACCGACTTCGACATCTTCTCGCCCTTGTTGAGCAGGAAGCCATGGCCGAACACGCGCTTGGGCAGAGGCAGGCCCGCCGACATGAGGAAGGCTGGCCAATAAACCGTGTGGAAACGAACGATGTCCTTGCCGATGATGTGAACATCGGCCGGCCAGTAGTGCCAGCGCGGGTTGTTCTCGTCTGGGAAACCGCAGCCGGTCACGTAGTTGTTGAGCGCGTCGATCCACACATACATGACATGCTTAGGATCGTTCGGAACCGGCAGGCCCCAGTTGAAGGTCGTGCGGCTAATCGAGAGATCCTGCAAGCCAGAGCGGACGAAGCTGGTGATCTCGTTGCGGCGCGTCTCGGGGCTGATGAAATCCGGGTTCGCCGCATAATGCTCGAGCAGACGATTCTGGTAGGCAGAGAGGCGGAAGAAATAGCTCTCCTCCTCGATCCACTCGACCGGCGTGCCAGTCGGCGCACGCCAGCTGCCGTCCGGCTGCTTGGTCAGTTCGCTTTCGTCGTAATAGGCCTCGTCGCGAACCGAATACCAGCCAGAATACTTGGAGAGATAGATATCCCCCCTGTCTTGCATCCGGCGCCAAAGTTCGTGCGTGGACGGCAGATGGTCCGCATCCGTTGTCCGGATGAATCGGTCGTAGGAGCAATCCAGCCGGTCCGCCATGGCACGGAACTTCGTGGCCATCTCATCCACGAATGCCTTCGGCGTCGTGCCGTTGCGGTCCGCCGTCTGCTGGATCTTGAGGCCGTGCTCATCGGTGCCGGTCATGAAGAACACATCATAGCCGTCGATGCGCTTGAAACGGGCAATCGCATCCGAAGCGACGACTTCGTAGGCATGGCCGATATGCGGCGCGCCATTCGGATACGAGATAGCCGTGGTGATGTAGAATTTCTGCTTGTCGGCCATGGCGGATCCTTAAAACTCTGAAATCTCGAACGCAGTGCCCAACGCGAGCTTAGGCCGTTCGCCGAACCGCGTCAGCCAGATCGTCGAACAGCATGAGGATGAAAGGCCGGCGGTCGAGGTTGAACACGTCGATTTCGCGGGCCGTCCGGGCGATCTTCTCACACACCTCCACCAAAGGCGCAAGGCGTGCCGGGCCCAAGCTCGCCCATTCGTGCAGTTTGCCGGAAATCCAGCGCTCGACGGTCTCCAGCGTCAGCTCATAGCTGTCGTCAGCATCGCGCCTCGCGAGCGTCTCGGCCAAGGCATAGATCTGCTTGGTATCAGCCCTTGGTAGACCTTCAAGGAGCCGCGTAACCAGCTCAATGAAGGAGACTTTTTCATCGTCCAGAAGCTCAAGGGTGCGCCGGACCGAACCTTCGCCGTAAGGCAGAGCCTGGTCGAGAAGCTCTTCCGAAACGCCGTTCCAGGGCTCCCCTAGTGAATGAATGGCGGCCCTGATGTGATCTGCCTCCAGCGGCCGCAGGAGCAGACGACGGCATCGGGAGCGTATGGTCGGCAGCACACGTTGAGGCGCGTGGCTAACGATGAGGAACAGGGAACGTGGTGGCGGCTCCTCGATCACCTTGAGGAGAGCATTGGCGCTCGAAATCGTCAGGTCCTCGGCGCTGTCCACGATGCAGACCCGATAGCCCCCATCAGCTGCGGTCGAGCCGAACATGTTCAGTGCCTTGCGGACAGCGTCAACAGGAATGGTTGTCGAAGCCGCCTTCTTGTCCGTCGCAGGAGTTCGCCGGAGCACCGAGAGATTAGGATGGGACAGAGCTGAGACCTGCCGGGCCACGGCCGATTCCGGGGAGACCTGCAGGTTGTCGATGGACCGGTCACCGGCCTTCATAGGGGCGAGAACGGTGCGGGCGACCCGATAGGCCAGGGTTGCCTTGCCGATCCCCGGAGGGCCGCCGATCAGCCACGCGTGGTGAAGCCGTCCGCCGCGCAGGCCTTCCAGAAAAGCCCCCTCGCCGTCCCTGTGGCCGAAGAAGGCAAACTGATCTCGCGGGTGCGGAGCCCCGTCGAACTGATCTGGCTCGATGACATCTTGATTGTCACGCGACATCGAGAGGCCTCTCGGAGCGCTCGGTCAGTTCAGGCAAGCGCTCCCGCAAAGTTGCCCAAATGGCCGCCTCAACCTCATCGGGCGACTGATCAGCATTGATCACAGCACAGCGGTGAGGAGCGGACTTCGCAATGGCGAGATAGGCCCGGCGCAGGCTTTGATGGAAGGCGAGCCCCTCATCCTCGAACCGATCTGCCCCCTCGCCCTTTAGAGCCTGCCGCTCGCCAGCCCGAGCAAGACCAATCTCGGCAGGAAGATCGAGAATAAAAGTCAGATCTGGCTTCGTGCCTGCAAGCGCCACCCGTTCCAGGTCGTCGATGACCGAAGGGGCGATCGCTCCTGAGGAGCCCTGATAGGCGCGTGTCGAATCCGCAAAGCGGTCGCAGAGCACGGTAGTGCCGTTCTTGAGTGCGGGCTTGATCGTTTTGTCGAGATGGTCGATCCGGGCAGCGGCGAACATCAGAGCCTCAGCAAAGGGCCCCAGCGGCTTGGCATGCCCGGCCAGGATGAAGGAGCGGATTTCCTCCGCCAGAGGTGAGCCGCCAGGCTCCCGCGTCACGAGGACCGCGTGACCGAGCTGTTCCAACCGATCTTTGAGTCTAGCGATCTGGGTCGACTTGCCTGCGCCCTCCCCGCCTTCAAACGTAATGAACTGACCTGCCATCAAATTCTTTCGATGACACTCGTAAATGCGCGCCGCACCCAACCGGTGCTGAATTCCAAAAGGCCGTCCAGAGCGCGTTGGCTCAGAGTGCCTTCCTGAATATCTTCACTGGCATAAAGCGGCATCTCGAGCGCCTGCATCTCACCACGGTTGACCTGAAGCCGGGCTACTTCGGCCCCCTTCTGAATCGGGGCCTTGAGCGGACCCGTGTAGATGATGCGAGCCGTCACCCGCTCGCCGTCCCCACGAGGCACCAGTACACGAACAGGCTTCCTGGATACAAGCGGTAGGGAGCGCTTGCTGCCGCCGAAGACCTGAGCTTCGCCGACCACCTGCCCTGCAGCGAAGAGCTGCTCTGATTCAAAGGCCCTGAAGCCCCAGTCGAGGAGCTTTCGGGACTCGTTGGCCCGGTCCTTGGCGGTCTTGAGGCCATTGACAACCACCACCAGTCGCTGCCCGTTCTGCACAGCGGATCCAATGAGGCCATAGCCGGACTCGTCAATGTTTCCGGTCTTCAAGCCATCTGCGCCAATATCCATTGCCAGCAGTGGATTGCGATTCTGCTGGCGAATCTTGTTCCAGGTAAATTCTCGTTCCCCGAAAATCTTATAGAGATCGGGGTAGGTTTCGATAATGTGGATGGCGAGCTTTGCAAGTTCCCGGACAGTGACTTTCTGTTCAGGATGCCCATAGCCCGTCGAATTGCGGAAGGTGGATTTCGTCAGGCCGATCTGTCGGGCGCGTTCGTTCATGAGCCTCGCGAAGTTCTCCTCCGTGCCGCCAACGCCTTCGGCGATGGCGATGGCGGCATCATTGCCGGATTGTACGATGAGCCCGCGCAGCAGGTCTTCAAGGCGGATAGTGCTGTTGACCTGGGCGAACATCGACGAGCCACCCGAACCGCCCCCTCCCTTGCGCCACGCATTCTCGGAGATCGTGAAGGTGCTATCGAAGGACAGGCGCCCGCTCGTTATTTCGTTGAAGACCACTTCCGCCGTCATGGTCTTGGCCATACTAGCTGGCGCCATCAGGTCGTCTGCGCTCTTCTCAAAGAGAACCGCATGACTGTCAGCGTCCATCAGGATCGCTGTCGGCGCACTCGTCTGGAAGGTTTGCGCCCTTGCTTCGTGCGGAAGAGCCCAGGAACAAGCCAAGGCAGCGAAGGCAAAAAGAGTTAACGTGAACAAGCGGGCAGGCAGAAGTTGACGCATCGTAAGTTATCCGGGCTCTTCCCTTAGGTCGTGTGGACGGATTTGAT
>NZ_LCYG01000004.1 GCF_001017175.1 Microvirga vignae
CGCTCACGGGCGCTACGGGGTTCTTTAAAACATCGTTAACCGTGAAAGCGCGAAGCAGAGCTTACCGCGTGCGACACTGCGGATCCAACGCTAGGCTTGGATAGTTCCCCAATCAGCCAGTCACGTTGCACGATTCCCCGCCGGCAGGATTTACTATGCTTCCAGTCATCCTTGTCCTTACCCTCATTGCCGTCGTCGTCTACGCGTACGGGTCCGGGCTCTTCAGCCGAGATCTGGTGCTTCGCAAGTTGACGCGCATCCCGGTCCTAATAACCGCTTTTGCCGTTCTGGCGCTCTCGACGGTTTATGGGTTCCGTGATGATCCGGAGATCGCGGACCTTCAAACATCCGCGCTAAATCATGCGGCTGATGTCGAAGCGACGGCAGCGATCCCACAGCCGGTTCTGCCGGAGCCGCTCCATCCGAAAGAAGCTGCCACAGCTTGCGTTGAGCATGCTCTCAACGAAGCACGCACTACGGATGACCTCGTCGCCGAAAGCTGGTTGTCGTCGGTTGAAGGCTTCCTTGAGACGGCTCCGGGAGAGGTTACCGTTCAATTCGCCGTTGGACCAAGAGTTGGTTCTTCGAAGGGCCGTCAATGCAGATCCGAGGCACGCCTTACCTGTGCCGTCACCGGCCGGGATGTTAGACCGATTACGCCCGTACACATGACGGGAGCCCAAATCGCCTGCTGAGCGATACGTCCCGAAGGCAAGCCGAAAAGATGCGAAGCACGAAGGGGGCGTCGCGTTGCGACAGTCCCGCGAGATGTGCAGGGATGCGCGCCACGAACACTCTCATGACGTGATGAAGATTACGAAGTCGCCCGGAATCGTTCAAAAGCCGTAAGCCGCTGAGTGTAGGGCTCCACGTCCCGGCGATAGATCTCCTGCCGCAGGAACTTCATCTCCGCCTCATACGCGTCTTCGCCAATCTCGATGAACCAGGACTTGGGGCGACCGTCTTTGCCATCGCACCAGCGGTACCCGCGCTTCTTGAGCGCATCCTTCATCTCGAAGGGAGAGCCTTCCGCCCAGACTCGTACCAGCGTCTTGCGGGCAGAGGTTAGCAGATGGGACATGGCACAACCTGCATCATCCGTGAGGGGAGAGGCCAGCACCTCCAGAAGGGCATGGCAGTCCTCGACGGCGCGATGACCCTGATGAAACCAGCCGCACTGAGACAGGAGGTAGCCGAGTTTCGAGCCCTCAAAGCCGAAGTCCGACCAGGACACCTCCGCATGCGAGCAGGCCCATGCCTTCAGCGAAAAGCCCTGCGCCAGGCCCTCACAGAAGGGGCGGTCGAAGCGGGCGTTGTGGGCGATCACCAGATGGGCCGGTCGGATGAACGTTTCGACGGCTTCGAGATCGATCATCTGGCCGTTCACCATGTCAGGCGTGATCCCGGTCAGACGCGTGATCTCGGGCGTGATCGGGATTGAGGGTTCGCGCAAGGCGTTGAAGGTGCCGACGACGTCGCCGATGCGACCGTCTTCATCATACGAGAACGCCACCATGCCGATCTCGATAACCTCGTCCCGGGTGTGGTCGAGACCCGTGGTTTCAGTGTCGACGATGACAGCGAGCTTTTCGCCTGGGACCGCGATGCGGGACGTGACTACAGGACGAGGCAGAAGGCGGCGCAGGACACGGTACTGCCCGCTTGCCTCCAGGGCATCGGCGGCCGCCTCAAAGTTGGCAGGCTTCAGGCAAAAGGCCCGCTTTTGTCCGTGAGGCTTTACCTGGATACCGGAGGTGGCTGGCTTCTGGAATGGCAGCGCCGTCTCATCCGATCCAAGAAACAGATCCGCCTGTCCTTGCATTCAGTCCCACTCCTGCAGCACCCGTTGTGCTGTGATTTTGATGAATGCTGGAAACCGTAGAATGGAACTGGTCTCCGTTAGGTTAAGGAGGCCAAACGAGACCTGCCAACATGAACGGAGAGCTGCTCGGATGATTGGGATCGGGTGTCTGGCGCCTCTGGTATTGTTCGTGCTGGGAGCGCTTGTCGGTCATTTTGCGAAGGGCTCTTCTGGTGCGCCCCGGGGCGCTGGCATCGGATTCGCTTCGGGAGTGGCGGTGTTGGGTTTCTTCGGGTGGCTTCTTGGCAAGACGAGGAAGCGGTGAGCCGCTCATGCTGTGCATCAACGCGATCTTATGCAGTTCACCTGCATGGACGTTGCCGGTACAGCACTGATGGCGCTTCACACGAGGTGCTGATCCAGGATGTCCACTTGGCGAGACGAGAAGAACCGAAAGGCACGCGCCCGGCTTGAGAGACGTCTCTCCGAGTTATTCCCGGCGTGTGCCGTCTCACACGCTCCGGCAGCCGCTGATGCCACAAACACAGCGCAGGGCTGTCGAGTCGTATTGGCGGCACCGCCCGCTCTTGGCAGACCGGCTGGCGCGGGCCGTTGCTGCGAGAAGCGGACAGCCCGCAGGGTGCAGCGGCGTCTCGGGACCGACAATGACACCGGTTTTGCCGCTGTCCTTCCGGGTGCCGCCGGCGCCCTACAGAGGGGCCGCCTATGCGCGTGGGCCCAGCCGTTTCTGTGTCTGTGGGCAGCCTGTCCATCGGCCCGGCTGGCACTGCAAGGCTGGCAAACACCGACCCGGTTCACCCTATTCTCTGCCTCCAAGAAGACAGGAAGCCTGCCCTAGCCACACCCATCGGTTATTAGAGGTTGCCCAAAGCGAAAAATGGCCTCGGCATCGGGACGCCGAATTGGTGACATGGGGGTGACACGGAGCCAAGCCTTGGAGCGCGTCTTTTAGAATGTCTAACAATTTCAGTGGATTAGATTGGATGAGGGCCTGGATTCGAACCAAGACTAACGGAGTCAGAGTCGGCCGGTCTAGCTCCCATGCACGGCTTTGGCAGTGTTCCCATTGCCCTTGTAGTGGCCTATTCGAAACGGGCCAGTAGCTATCGTCGGTACAGCGCGATGGCTGCGTTACCCGATTGTTGCCCGAAATGAAAAAACCGCCCCATTTTGAGGCGGTTTTTCGAAGCTTTTCAAAGATTTGCTGAAAGCCGTTACTTAATCTTGGCTTCCTTGAACTCGACGTGCTTCTTCGCGACCGGATCGTACTTCTTGAGCGACAGCTTGTCGGTCATCGTGCGGGAGTTCTTCTTGGTGACGTAGAAATAGCCCGTGTCGGCGGTGGAGACGAGCTTCACTTTGATCGTTGCGGCTTTGGCCATAGGTTGAGACCTCTTGTTCGGTTTGAACGCGCTCGGTTGGCCCTATGGCGTGGCCGAAACGCAAAGGCCGGGCGAACCCGGCCGGAAAATCGTGATGTTCCCATGCCCGATTACGCCGGTTTCGTCAAGGGTTTCAGAGGACAGGGATGACATCTTTTCCGTCATGGTCCGGCTTGTCCCGGCCATCCACGTCCCAGGCCGTCGGTCGAAAGACGTGGATCCCCGGATCAAAGTCCGGGGATGACGCCGCAGCTAAAGAAGCTCCCGCACGAAATGGCCGCGCTTCTGGTAGAAGAAGGGCACCGGAAGCATAGGGCTGAAACCGGCTGCAATCCGGGCTTCCAGCTCGCCCAGGAGCACTCCCGTAATGGGCGGCAGGTCCAGCTTCCTGGCCTCGGCGACGGTGACCCAGGCGAGCTCCACGAGCTCGGAATCAGGCCCCACGACACCTTCGACCTCATGGGCGATGGCAGTGCGATCGACGGCAAAGAACCGGGTGTCGAAGCGCTTCACGCGCTTCGGGGGCGTGATGGCCCGGCCGATGAAGTGCAGAACCTCAAGGTCGGGAAACACGCCATGCTCCCGAAAGGCCTCCCAGGGAGTGCCGGCGGGTACCAAATCCGGGCTGCCATAATCCTTGGTGCCGAGCATCAGGCCGGTTTCCTCGAAAGTCTCGCGGATGGCGGCGAGGGCCAATGCGCGGCTGCGCTGGACGGAGGGGCGGGTAACCCGGGTCATGAGGGCCTGTTCCGCGCGCGGATGCAGGGAGCCGGCCGCCGTCATCGAGCGATCTCCTGCCTCGATCCGACCGCCGGGAAACACGAACTTGCCGGGCATGAACTTGTGTCCCTCATGGCGCATGCCCATGAGGACCTTCGGGTGCTTAGCCCTCCGGTCGATGATGATGAGGGTCGAAGCGTCGACAGGACGAAGGGCGGGGGCGCTCGCCTTACGCTCCCCGGCGACCAGCGTATCCATCCTGGACAGTGTTTGAGCGTCCGTCACCCGCGTTCTCCGTCTCTGCTTTTTTCTTCTCTCGGGCTGCGCCGAAGCCGTGCATTCCTAGCGCGTATTGAAGCCCCACGACAGCGCCTTTGACCGGTTGGAGCAAAGCCAGAGATAAGACCAGGGTCAGGAGAGGCCAGATCGCCAAATGTGCCCAGAGCGGCATCTCCATCTTCGTCTCGGTCATCAGGATTCCGTAGCCAATCAAATGGCCGACAATCGTGATCACGATATAAGGCGGAAGGTCATCGGCCCGGTGATGGTAGAGTTCCGTGCCGCAAGCGTCGCAGCGATCCACGACCTTGAGGTATCGCCCGAAGAGGCGGCCCTTGTCGCAAGCCGGGCAATGACCGAGGAAGCCTCGCTTCACGGCAGGCAGAGTGGTCACTTCCTCCGCTTTCGCCGGAGAGGCCGTTCGCATCGTCAGGGGCATTTTCGTTTCCTATCAGCCGCGGCTGCGGCGCTTCACCTTCACACGCGTGGGAGCACGACGGTCCGACGCCGCCTTGGCGGCCTTCTTGGCACCGCGCGGCGGACGCTTTGTTCCCTTCTTTCCGCCACCAGCCTTGCCGGTGAAGCGGCCCTTGGTGAGCAGCTCGAACCGCAGCGCACCTGCGACGGGGGCGGCCTCGACCAGCTTCACCTCCACCTTGTCGCCGAGGCGGTAGGTTTCGCCCGTGTAGTCGCCGCGCATGGAATGGGTCTTCTCATCGAAGCGATAGAAATCGTCGCCGATGGTCGCCGCCGGAACGAAACCATCCGCGCCGGTCTCGTTCAGTTTGATGAAGAGACCCGCCTTCGTTACTCCCGAAATCTGTCCATCGAATGTGGCCCCGATCCGGTCTGCGAGGAAGTGCGCGATCAGGCGGTCGATTGTCTCACGCTCGGCCGCCATCGCGCGCCGCTCGGCTGCCGAGATCTTGGCGCTGATCTCGATGAGCTCCGCGCGGGTGGTGTCGGGCGAAAGCCCGTCCTTCCCAAGCTTCAGGGCAGTAATGAGCGCGCGATGGACGATGAGATCCGCGTAGCGGCGGATGGGAGACGTGAAGTGGGCATAGCGTTTCAGGTTCAAGCCGAAATGCCCGTAATTCTCCGCCGAGTATTCCGCCTGCGACTGCGAGCGCAGCACCACCTCGTTGATGAAGAGCTGATGCTCGGTGCCATCGACGCTGCGAAGGATCCGATTGAACAGTTCCGGCTTCAGCGCTCCTTGCGTCGGCAACTTCAGGCCGATGGAGGCGAGCACTTCGCTTAAAGCGCGCATCTTCTCGAGCGAGGGCTCGTCATGGACGCGGTAGATCAGGTCGGATTGCGCTTTCTCCAGCGCTTCCGCCGCCGCCACATTGGCGAGGATCATGAACTCCTCGATGAGCCTGTGCGCCTCGAGCCGCTCCGGCACGAACACACGGTCCACGGTGCCGTCGGGTTTCAGCACGATTTTGCGCTCAGGAAGATCGAGATAGAGCGGCTCGCGGATATCGCGCGCCTTCTTCACGCAGGCATAGGCCGCCCAGAGAGGCTTCAGGATCGAGTCGAGGATCGGGGCGGTCACATCATCGGTGCGGCCGTCGATGGCGGTCTGAGCTTGGCTGTAGGAGAGTTTCGCCGCCGAGCGCATCATGACCCGGTGGAAGGAGTGGCTCTTCTTTCGGCCGTCAGGGCCGATCACCATCCGAACGGCGAGGGCAGGGCGGGGCACATGCGGACGCAGCGAGCAGAGATCGTTCGAGATCTTTTCCGGCAGCATGGGCACGACACGGTCGGGGAAATAGACCGAGTTGCCGCGCTCCTGCGCCTCGCGGTCCATGGCGGAGTCGGGGCGCACATAGGCCGCCACATCCGCGATCGCCACGGTGATGATGAAGCCGCCTTCATTGCCCGGATTCTCGTCCCTCACCGCATGGACGGCATCGTCGTGATCCTTGGCGTCCGGCGGGTCGATGGTGACGAGAGGCACCTCGCGCCAATCCTCGCGGCCCACCATGGAGGCATGTTCCGCCCGCTCCGCCTCGTCGATCACGGGTTTGGGGAATTCCTTCGGGATATTGTGGGTGTGGATCGCGATCAGGCTCACGGCCTTCTCGGATTTGACGGAGCCCAACCGCTCCTTCACCTTCGCATGAGGCAGACCGAAACGCCCGTGTTTGACGATGGATGCCGCGATCAGGTCGCCATCCTGCGCCCCGGCCTCGTCGCCGGGATTGATCTGGAGCTCCTGCTCGCGGGCCTTCTTGTCAACAGGGATCAGGCGTCCGCCGCCGTCGGGCAGGGGGCGGAAGATGCCGAGCACCTGGGCCTGCTTCTTGGCGAGGATCTTCGTCACCCGGCCCACATAGCGATGAATATCACCGGCTTTGAGGGGATCGACCCGCAGCAGCGCCCGGTCGCCGACGCCCGCCACCGGCATGCCAGGGCGCGGCTTGCGGGCGGGCAGGATGATGATGGTGGGGATCGCGCCGTGCTCTTCCTCGTCCCATTCAGTCGGAACGGCAATCAGCTCGCCGTCACGGTCGCGCTTGATGATGTCGGCCATCACCATCGGCGGCAGCTGACCTGCCTTGTGGACGCGCTTGCCCCTGCGGTCAACGACGCCCTCGATCTCCAAGTCTTTCAGCATCTGCTTGAGCCAGATGCGGTCGCCGCCTTTGATGTTGAAGGCCTGCGCGATCTCGCGCTTGCCCACCTTGCCGGGGGACTTGGCGATGAAGGCGACAAGATCCTCCCGGGACGGGAGAGCGGAGGATGTCTGAGCTTTGGAACGTTTGGCCAAGGGAAAAACTCGTTGAGTTCGTCAGGTCTTGTCGCATGCAAGCTTGGCCGCGGCTAGTCCGGGCAGCCCGCCTGTGGAATGACGCTTGAGGCGCGGCATTGATCCATCGAAACGGTAGGAGCCGTTCCGGGCAAAAAAAAAGGCTCCATTGCGGAGCCTTGTGAGGGACCGGCCCGTGGGGGCAGAATGGGCCGGTGATGCCTATCAACGGCTGGGTTCGAGGTTGGTTCCCAACTTTTTTGAAAAATTTTCAAAAAAAGTTCATGGGGCACGGCGGGGGATTTTGACGAGGGCCGGCCTTGAGGCACCTGCGCAGCAGGGTGGCTGAGATGGCGATGGCTATAAGGGTTTCAGCGATAGTGGTGGGATGCTCATAGCTGCGAACAAGGCGGCAATTCCTGACGATCCAGGTGAAGGTCCTCTCGACGACCCACAGGCCCGCGCAGCACCTATAAAGCGTCGGCTCTTGATCCGGCGCTTCATGACGCACGACAAGAACACGAAGAAGCAGCTTGGCGGATGCTGGTGATGCAGTCGTCGAGGGGTTTTTATTTTTCAATAACAGATGTCGGCTTGAATGACCAACTGACGAGAATAGTATTCGCCCCCGATCGGATCGTTTCTTGGCCGCTGATGGAACCTGACGCGGAGATCGGTTTGTTGGAGAAATCAAGATCGGATTTGTCGTTGCTCGCCAGAATCTTGATCCTGCCGTTATCGCGAGCTGATGGGCCAGATAGACCGGACATTTTCAAAGTAGTGTTAACTTCAGATAAGAAGCGAATATGGATATCGTAAGTTTCTTTCTTCGTGTTGATGGTTACCTTCGTGCCGCAAAAGTCGTTGTTTTCGTATGTTTTCTTCTGGATAGGTAAGTCGACGTCTGCAGTCACTTCACCACGGATATCGTACCAGCCTTTAACCGAATCCAATTCTCTGCCGTTGAACCGGTCTCGAACCTGAATGTGGCCGGCTTTGACGCAGCCATGTTGATTCTGCACATCGGCAGTAACGGGCGTGTTCAATTGAACGAACCTGGTGAGTTCGGGCTTCACGGCAATTGCTGGCTGCTTGTAGTTTCGGCCGTTGTTCGCCAAGGCGGCCGAGGTCGCGCAATCCTGCATCTGCTGCTCGCATTCTGGCTTGTCGCCACAGGATTCAAATTTCTTGGCGCAGACCATGACGGCATTGCCGATATTGCTCATGTCGGCTTTGCTCAGGCCGCTTTGCTTCATCATTGCGTCAGCGGCTTCATTCTGCGCTTTGACATCTTCGTTCAACATGCCGTCGTATTCGATCCCGGTTAAGGGAATTTCGACATGTGCTTCGCGATTGTAATCGTGGTCCCGCCAAGTGGGTTGGTATTTGCCCTGCGGGACTTTTCTAGGATCGTCATAATGCCCGGTAACCTTGACCGTTACCTCCAAAATCCCTGCCTTCGGCCAGTCTTTGGCCGTGGCGGACACAGAAACGAAGCTGATGAAAGCGACACTCAGAATAGCCGGGACCGCACGCCGCATAAGCTTTCCTTCATGGAATGACAGGCACAACCAAGGCTGAGCAATCTAAATGAAATAACATATTATTCAATGTTTTTCGCTTTAGGGCATGCAGGGCGCTACAGCCTGGAATAATCCGCAGGCGTCAATCGCACTTCGCTGCGTCCTCACGAACGAAACCACTGGCGAAAGCCAGTGATGACAAACTACCTGTTGGGAAGCGCGCCAATAAAAAATGGCGCCGAGAAGCTCCGCGCCATTGGTATCCATCCTGTTGGGAAGTAAGCTTCAGATATCCAGGTCCGCCTCGTCGGCGAAGACGGCACGTTCCTGGATGAAGGCGAAGCGGGCTTCGGGCTTGTTGCCCATCAGGCGCTCCACGGCATCGTTTGCCTCAGGTTTGTCGTCCGCCTCCACGATGACCTTCAGAAGCAGACGCTTCTTCGGGTCCATCGTGGTTTCCTTCAACTGGCCCGGCAGCATTTCGCCAAGACCTTTGAAGCGGCTGATCTCGACCTTGCCGCTACCCTTGAACACCGTCTTTTGCAGCCGATCGCGATCCGCCTCGTCGCGGGCATAGGCGGACTTTGCGCCCTGTGACAGCCGATAGAGCGGCGGCACGGCGAGATAGAGGTGCCCGCCGTCAATGAGCTTCGGCATCTGTCGGTAGAAGAAGGTGATGAGGAGTGTCGCGATGTGTGCGCCGTCCACGTCCGCGTCGGTCATGATGATGATCTTCTCATAGCGAAGATCGGCATCACGATACTGCGAACCCGTGCCACAGCCGAGGGCCTGGACGAGATCGGAAATCTGCTGGTTCTGGTGCAGCTTGTCGCGACCGGCGGAGGCCACGTTCAGGATTTTTCCTCGCAACGGAAGCACGGCTTGCGTGGCGCGATCACGCGCCTGCTTCGCCGAGCCGCCGGCCGAGTCACCCTCCACGAGGAAGAGCTCGGAGCCTTTGGCACCGGCATTTGAGCAATCCGCCAGCTTTCCGGGCAGGCGCAGCTTGCGGGTCGCCGTCTTGCGGGCGACTTCCTTTTCCTGGCGGCGGCGCAGGCGCTCCTCGGCGCGGTCGATCACCCAGTCGAGCAGCTTGTTGGCCTGTTGCGGGGAGGCGGCGAGCCAGTGGTCGAAGGTGTCGCGGATGCCGTTTTCAACGATGCGGCCAGCCTCGACGGTGGCGAGCTTGTCCTTGGTCTGGCCCTGGAATTCCGGCTCGCGAATGAAGACCGAGAGCATGGAGGCGCAGGTGGCCATCACGTCGTCGGTGGTAACCGCCGACATGCGCTTTGACTGACCCACGCGCTCGGCATGGTCGCGAAGACCACGCAGCAGCGCGATGCGCAAGCCGTTCTCGTGCGTACCGCCTTCCGGCGTCGGCACAGTGTTACAATACGAGGTAGAGAACCCGTCCTCGTTCGCCATCCAGGCGACCGCCCATTCCAGCGAGCCGTGGCTGCCGGGCTTGGTGATCTTGCCGGAGAAGATCTGGTCCGTGACCAGCTCCTTCCCGTCGATATCGTGGAGCAGGTAATCCTTCAGGCCGTTCGGGAACTTGAAGGTCGCCTCGGCCGGAACGTTCTCGATGCCCTCGATGAGCGAAGGCGCGCATTTCCAACGGATTTCGACGCCGCCGAACAGATAGGCCTTCGAGCGCGCCATCTTGAACAGGCGGCGAGGCTGGAAATGGGCATCCTTGCCGAAGATCTGATGATCGGGCTTGAAGCGCACCTTGGTGCCGCGCCGGTTGAGCACGCGGCCCACGGTCTCGAGCTTGCCCTGTGGGATGCCTCGGGAGAAGACCTGCCGATAGAGCTGCTGGCCGCGCGCGACCTCGACCTCAAGCGTTTCGGACAGCGCGTTCACCACCGACACGCCGACGCCGTGCAGGCCGCCGGAGGTCTCGTAGACCTTCGAGTCGAACTTACCGCCCGCGTGCAGGGTGGTCATGATGACTTCGAGCGCCGACTTCTTCGGAAACTTCGGATGAGGATCGACCGGAATACCGCGGCCGTTGTCGGTCACGGACAACCAGCCGCCTTCCTCCAGCTCCACCTCGATGAAGGTCGCGTGGCCCGCGACCGCCTCGTCCATGGAGTTGTCGATCACCTCGGCAAAGAGGTGATGCAGGGCCTTCTCGTCCGTGCCGCCGATATACATGCCCGGACGGCGGCGGACAGGCTCCAGCCCCTCCAGCACCTCGATGGCGGACGCGTCATAGCCGGCTTCGCCCGGCGTGCCTTGCTGCGGGGCAGGCGCGGCGCGGGAGGCTTTCACGGCAGCCGTTCTGGCCGTAGCAGGCGCCGCACGCTTGGCAGCCGCGCCCCCGAAGAGATCGTCATTATCCATTGGGACCTTGGTCCGTTTCGATGATTCGCGCTTGTTTACACTATTTCTCATTCCGTTTTTATACGAGAACAAAACGGAAACGTGAAGGCGGCTTGGGGTCACAAGCCACGAAAAGTGAGGCCAGGAAACCCCCGTTTGGACAGTATCCAAACTGTCTCTAAAGGATGTCTTTCTTCTGTCATCAGGAACTGTTTAATTCCCATTCACGTTGGCTGGTTAAGCATAAGCTTAACGGAGATCGAGGGCGACGATGCGCACGACTTTAGGACCGGCACGGAAACTCCACCTGGACCGCGCGGCGCGCACTGCCGGAGAAGCCTTCGCCTTCGACGAGCCCGACACCACCCCGGCCGTGAAGAGTGGCACCTTCGGGTCGAGCCTGCTGTGGCTCTCCATCGCTGCCGTCGCCATCCTGGGTCTCGGTTTCGCCTTCTAACTATCCTCGTCCCGCACAGTCTTGGGCTTGCCCGAAAACAGGCGGATCAGCTTGTCTTCGAGCACTCTGCCAAAGGTCAGAAGGACGAGGGTCATGACAGTGCCCGCGATGGTGATGAACCAAGCGCCGAGACCTGCGGTCACACCGAGAGCCGCCGCAATCCAGACCGTCGAGGCGGTGGTCAGCCCCTGAACCTCCATCCCGTCCTTCCCACGCAGGATCGCTCCCGCGCCGAGAAAGCCAAGACCGGTGAGTATGCCCTGGACCACGCGGCTGACCGCATCCTGCGCGAAGTGAAGCCCCTCATAGACCGAGCCTGAGAGGATCACGATGGCCGAGCCGAGGGCTACGAGGCCCAGCGTGCGCATGCCGATGGGCTTGTTGTGGATGTCCCGGTTGAGCCCGACCGCCATGCCCGCGATCGCCGCCACGCAGAGGCGCACGGCAATCTCAACCTGATCGGCATGGTCAATCAGGATCCAGGACAGCCACTCTCCCATTTATTCGGCCGCCTTTGCAGCCTTCTTGGCCGTAGTCTTAGCGGCTGCCTTCTTGGCGGCAGGCTTCTTTGCCGCCGTCTTCTTGGCAACCGTCTTGGTTGCGGCCTTCGCAGGGGCCTTTTTCGTGGCGGCCTTCTTGGCCGGAGCCTTGCGGCCGCGGGCGGACTTCTTCGACGGAGCGGCCGCGCGACGGGCTTTCAGCAGCTCGATGGCCTCATCCAGCGTCACCGCTTCCGCAGCCATGTTGCGTGGCAGGGTGGCGTTGGTCTCGCCGTCGGTCACATAGGGCCCGAAACGTCCCGCCTTCACCACGATGGGCTTGCCCGATTCCGGATCGTCGCCCAGCGGGCGTCCCGGATCGGCTGCGCCTCGACGCGCGCCCCCGCCGCCGCTTTCCTTCGTGACGATGAGATCAATGGCGCGGTTCGCGCCGATCTCCAGCACATCGTCACCCGGGCCGAGATTGGCGTAGGTCTTACCGTGCTGGACGTAGGGTCCGTAGCGACCGATGCTGGCGAAGATCGGCTCGCCGGTCTCCGGGTGCGTGGCTACCTGGCGTGGGAGCGAGAGGAGCTTGAGCGCCTTCTCGAGATCCACCTGCGCGGGTGTCAGACCTTTCGGCAGGGAGGAGCGCTTGGGCTTCTCGCCTTCGCCGAGCTGCACGAAGGGGCCGAAGCGGCCGTCGCGCAGGGTGACCTGCTCGCCCGTGTCGGGGTCGACGCCCAGCACCTTCACGCCAGGCTGGCCACCGTTCTCGGATGAGCCTTCACCGTCGCCCTCGGCGCCGGTCGCGGCGAGCTGGCGGGTGTATTTGCACTCAGGATAGTTCGAGCAGCCGATGAACGCACCGAACTTGCCGAGCTTGAGCGAGAGCTGGCCCGTACCGCAGGTCGGGCAGGTGCGCGGATTCGAGCCGTCGCCCTTGTCTGGGAAGATGTGGGGCCCAAGCAGCTCGTTGAGCCCTTCCAGAACTTCAGCCGTGCGCAGCTCCTTCGTCTCGCCGATAGCGGCGGAGAAGTCGCGCCAGAAATCGCGCATCACCTGCTTCCAGTCGATCTCGTTGTTCGAGACGCGGTCGAGCTGCTCTTCGAGGTCCGCCGTGAAATCGTATTCCACGTAGCGGCGAAAGAAGCTCTCCAGGAACGCCGTGACGATGCGGCCCTTGTCCTCGGGAACAAGACGCTTCTTCTCGATGCGCACGTATTCGCGATCGCGCAGCGTCTGCAGCACGGCGGCATAGGTTGAAGGGCGTCCGATGCCGAGTTCTTCCATGCGCTTCACGAGCGAGGCTTCCGAATAGCGCGGCGGCGGCTCGGTGAAGTGCTGAGACGCGTTGATGCGGCGGCGCTCGAGCGGGTCGCCAGCCTTCATGGGGGGCAGGCGGCCCTCGTCCTCGTCAGCCTCGTCGTCCTTGCCCTCGTTGTAGAGCGTGAGGAAGCCGTCGAACTTGATCACCTGACCGGTGGCGCGAAGGTCGAGCTTGCGCGGGCCGACCTGGGCAGTGATGTCGGCGGTGGTACGCTCGAGCTCGGCCGATTCCATCTGGCTCGCCACGGTACGGGTCCAGATGAGGTCGTAGAGACGGGCCTGCTCGGGCTCCAGATACTTCGCCACGTATTTCGGCAGGCGGCTCATATCCGTGGGGCGGATGGCCTCGTGCGCTTCCTGCGCGTTCTTCGCCTTGGTCGAATATTTGCGCGGAACGGACGGGACATATTGGTCACCGTATTCCTTGCCGATCACGCGGCGGGCGGCCTGCACGGCTTCGGGCGCCATGTCGACGCCGTCAGTACGCATATAGGTGATGAGACCCACCGTCTCGCCACCGATATCGACGCCTTCATAGAGACGCTGTGCGATGCGCATGGTCTGCGCGGGCGCGAGGCCCAGCTTGCGCGAGGCCTCCTGCTGCAGGGTCGAGGTGGTGAAGGGCGGATAGGGGTGGCGCTTGGCGGGCTTCGCCTCAATGTTCGCCACCGAGAAGGTCGCCAGCTCCAGGTCCTTCTTGAAGGCCTCGGCGTCCTTGCCATTGCCGATGTCGAGACGCTGGATCTTCTTGCCGTCTGCGCCAACGAGGCGCGCGTCGAACACCGCGCCGCTCTTCGTCGCGAGCGTCGCGATGAGCGACCAGTATTCGCGCGGCTTGAAGGTTTCGATCTCAAGCTCGCGGTCGCAGACGAGGCGAAGCGCCACCGACTGCACGCGGCCGGCCGAGCGCGCGCCGGGGAGTTTCCGCCAGAGAACGGGAGAAAGGGTGAAGCCCACGAGATAGTCGAGGGCGCGGCGGGCCATGTAGGCATCGACCAGCGCTTGGTCGATCTCGCGCGGCTGGCGCAAAGCCGTCTGCACCGCATCCTTGGTGATGGCGTTGAAAGTCACGCGCTCGACGGGCAGGTCCTTCAGGGCGCGCTTTTCACGCAAAGCCTCGACGACGTGCCAGGAAATCGCCTCGCCCTCGCGATCCGGGTCGGTGGCAAGGATCAGCTTTTCGGCTCCCTTGATCGCCTTGGCGATCTCGGAGACCCGCTTCGATCCCTTGTCCTCGAGCGTCCAAATCATGCGGAAATCGGCATCCGGGTCGACCGAGCCGTCCTTGGCGGGCAGATCGCGGATATGCCCGAAGGAGGCCAGGACCTCGTAATCCTTGCCGAGATATTTGTTGATCGTCTTGGCCTTCGCAGGCGACTCGACGACGACGACTTTCATGAGCGACTTTCCCGTAGATGGCCGCGAGCAGATGCTCTTAATGTCAAGGTAGGAGGCGGTCAGCCCCTCTGACAGCCAAGGCGCGATAAGTGGTGGATCACGGCGGACAAGTCAAATCGGTTGTTCCGCCTAGACCGTTATATGGTGACGAAAGCCCTATCCAGCAAGGGCTTCAGGGCGTCACCCAGATCGTTTGCCCCGATGATCCGGGCTGGCTGGGCCAGCCGGGTGCGGGCGTAGATTTCAGTGATTTGGGGCGGCGCAGAGCAGGCGAGCGCCGCTGCCGCCGCCAGGGTAAACAGGCATTCGGCGATGAATCGGGCCTTGGCTTCTGCCTCGGGAGACTGGAGGGCGAGAACGATGTCCCTGGCCGCCTCTGAGGCTCCCGGCAGGTCGCCTGCATCGGCCATCAGACGCTCCAGGACCGAGGCCGCCAGCTCCGGCTCCCGACTTTCCACCCGCAGGAGATCGAGGGCGATCACGTTGCCCGAGCCCTCCCAGATCGCGTTGACCGGTGCTTCCCGGTAAAGCCGGGGCAGAGGGCTCTCCTCGACATAGCCGTTGCCGCCGAGGCTCTCCAAGGCCTCATAGAGAAGCCGGGGGGCGGCTTTGCAGATGCCGAACTTGGCAGCAGGCGTCATCAGTCGGGCATAGGCCGCCTCTTGCACATCTTGGGAAGCCAAGTCGAAGCTGCGAGCGGTGCGTAGAGCCAGCGCCGTCATAGCCTCGTTTTCGAGAGCGAGATCGGCCAGCACCATCCGCATGGCGGGCTGATCGATGAGCTTCTTCTGAAAGACGCTGCGGTGATGGGCGTGATGCATGGCAAGCGTCAGCCCCATCCGCACGAGCCCGGCGGAGGCCACCGCGCAATCAAGGCGGGTGAGCTGCACCATATTGATGATGGTACGAACCCCGGCTCCTTCCTCACCGATCCGCCAACTGAGGGCCTCCACGAATTCGACCTCGGAGGAAGCATTGGAGCGATTGCCCAGCTTGTCCTTCAGTCGCTGCAGGCGGAGCCCGTTGAGGGAGCCGTCAGGCCGGAAGCGGGGTACGAGAAAGCAGGTGAGACCACCCGGCGCCTGGGCGAGGACCAGGAAGGCGTCGCACATGGGGGCGGACATGAACCATTTGTGTCCTGTGAGCGCATACTCATCTCCGCCTGTCGGCACAGCGCGGGTGCTGTTGGCACGCACATCCGTCCCGCCCTGCTTTTCCGTCATCCCCATGCCGAGGGTGACGGAGCATTTCTCCCAAGACGGAAGAAAACGGGAATCGTAATCCCGCCAGCGGATCTTCGGCAGCCACTCCTTCAGCCGGTTGGGCGAGGTTGCGAGCGCTGCCACCGAGGCGTGCGTCATCGTGATGGGGCAGACATGGCCACTTTCGACGCCTGCCACGGTGTAGACCCGGGCAGCGCGCGCCACATGCTCATGACCTGATTTCGGCTCGTCCCATGTCGAGCAATGAAGGCCGTCCGCCATGCTGGCCCGCATGAGCGCATGATAGGCGGGGTGGAATTCCACCGCGTCGATTCGATAGCCCCGCGCATCGTGCGTACGCAGCGTCGGCGGGTTCTCGTTGGCGAGCCGCCCGAGATCGAGCCGCTCCGCGCTGCCCCAGGCCTCGCCGAAGGCGAGCAGCCCTTCGGCCTCGGGATCCACGCCGTTGCTCTTAAGAGCATCCAACAGAGGCTGGTCGCCCGCGATCAGGTTCACATCGCCGAAGGGGGGCGTCTGATTGAAGATCTCATGGGTCTGGAATGCGGTCATGACCATCGACCCCCGGCAGTTCATCTTAAGCCTTAAATCTAGGGTGAAAATGCATCTCGCGAAGAGAGGCAGCTTGCTGCCCCTCGGCAGACCGCCTATAGCGATGGCTTTAAGATGACAGAAACCCCCCGATCCGTTTTTCCCCACCGGCATCTCCTCGGAATCGAGGGGCTGTCTCCTTTGGATATTCAGGCGCTGCTCGACCTCGCTGATCAGCAGGTCGAGGTGAGCCGCCAGATCGAGAAGCGCAAGACGACCCTCCGGGGACGCACGCAGATCAATCTCTTCTTCGAGCCCTCCACCCGCACACAGTCGTCCTTCGAGATCGCCGGCAAGCGCCTTGGTGCCGATGTGATGAACATGGCGGTGGCGTCCTCGTCGGTGAAAAAGGGCGAGACGCTCATCGACACGGCGGCGACGCTGAACGCCATGCGCCCCGATATCATCGTCGTGCGCCACCACGCTGCGGGCGCGGTCCACCTCCTCGCGCAGAAGGTCGATTGCGCAGTGGTGAACGCGGGTGACGGTGCGCACGAGCATCCGACCCAGGCGCTTCTCGATGCGCTCACCATCCGCCGCAACAAGGGACGGATCGAGGGCCTCACCGTCGCGATCTGCGGTGACATCCTGCATTCGCGGGTGGCCCGCTCCAACATGATCCTGCTTGCCGCCATGGGCGCGCAGGTGCGTCTCGTCGCGCCGACGAATCTCCTGCCGCCGGGCATCGCACGCCTTGGCTTTCCGACTTTCACCGATATGCGCAAAGGTCTGGAGGGGGCGGATATCGTGATGATGTTGCGCCTGCAGCGCGAGCGCATGAACGGCTCCTTCGTGCCCTCCGTGAAGGAGTATTTCCGGTTTTATGGTCTCGATCAGGAAAAGCTCTCTTACGCCAAGCCGGATGCGCTCGTGATGCATCCGGGTCCGATGAACCGCGGCGTGGAGATTTCTTCCGACGTGGCGGATGGGGCGCAATCGCTGATCCGTGAGCAGGTCGAGATGGGCGTGGCCGTCCGCATGGCGGTTCTCGAGGCTCTCGCGAGCCATCTGCCGAACGGGTGAGACGCGCGATGAGCACGAAACCTCTTCTCTTCAAGAACGCACGCCTCGTCGATCCCGATACGGGGCGCGAGGACAAGGGCGGCCTTCTGGTCCGCGACGGCGTGATCCAGGATCTCGGCCCGCAGCTGACGCAGGCCGTCGATGCAGACATCATCGATTGCGGCGGGCAGGTGCTCGCTCCTGGCCTCATCGACATGCGCGCCTTCATCGGCGAGCCCGGCGGGCCCTATCGCGAGACGCTGAAAAGCGCCGGTGAGGCGGCGGCCGCCGGCGGCGTGACGACTGTCGTCTCCATGCCGGATACGAGCCCGGTTCTCGACGATCCGGCGGTCATCGACTTCATCGTGCGCCGGGCACGCGACACCTCCATTGTCAACATCCTTCCCGCTGCCGCTCTCACCAAGGGGCTGAAGGGCGAGGAGATGGCTGAGATCGGGCGGCTGAAGGAGGCTGGCGCGATTGCCTTCACCGATGGCGTGCGCTCCGTCACCAATGCGCAGGTGATGCGCCGTACGCTCACCTATGCCCGCGATTTCGATGCGCTGATCGTCCATCACGTGGAAGACCCTGACCTCGTCGGTCAGGGCGTGATGAATGAAGGTGAGTTCGCCTCGCGCCTCGGGCTTTCCGGCATTCCGCGCGAGGCCGAGACGATCATGCTGGAGCGCGACATGCGCCTCGTGCGTCTGACGGGCGGGCGCTACCACGCTGCCATGATCTCCTGCGCCGATTCGGCGGAGATCGTGCGGAGCGCAAAGGCCAAGGGGCTTCCGGTCACCTGCGGCGTCTCCATCAATCACTTGTCGCTCAACGAGAACGACATCGGCGATTACCGCACATTCCTGAAGCTCTCGCCACCGTTGCGGCACGAGGACGACCGGCAGGCGATGATCGAGGCACTGAATGACGGGACCGTCGACGTGATCGTTTCGGATCACAATCCACAGGATGTGGAGAACAAGCGGCTGCCCTTCGCGGAGGCCGCTGACGGGGCGGTTGGGCTCGAAACGCTGCTCTCGGCAGCTATGCGTCTCGTTCATTCGGACCGCGTTTCACTGCCGAAGCTCCTGCGCGCCCTGTCCATGAAACCCGCGGAAATCCTGGGGTTGCCGGCCGGGCGGCTGAAAATCGGCGCGCCTGCCGACCTGGTTCTGTTCGATCCAGATGCGCCTTACGTGCTCGACAAGCGCCAGCTGAAATCCCTGTCCAAGAACACACCTTTCGATGAAGCCCGTCTGGAAGGACAGGTGACGATCACGATGGTTGCGGGCAGGATCGTGTTCGACCGCCGTTCGATGTGACGAGAAGCGAATGCCTGAAGAAATGAACCTGCTCTATCTGCTCGGAGCCCTGGCCTTCGGCTATCTCCTGGGCTCCATCCCCTTCGGCGTGATCTTCACCCGCATGGCGGGCTTGGGCGACATTCGTAATGTCGGCTCCGGCAATATCGGCGCGACCAACGTTTTGCGCACCGGTCGCAAGGGACTCGCCGCTGCGACCCTTCTGGGCGATGCGCTCAAAGGGACCGCTGCCGTCCTCATCGCGGCCCGCTGGGGCGATCAGTTCGCGATACTCGCCGCACTCGGCGCCTTCCTCGGCCATCTCTTCCCGATCTGGCTCAAGTTCAAGGGCGGCAAAGGTGTTGCCACCTTCATCGGCGTGCTGATCGGCCTGAAGTGGATTGCTGCGCTGATTTTTGCCGCCATTTGGCTCGGCAGCGCCTTCGCCACCCGCTACTCGTCTCTCTCGGCCCTGATCGCCAGCGCCGCGACACCGGTGGTCCTGTGGCTCCTGGGTGAGCCGGAGATGGCTGCCATGGTTGTGATCCTCGTGGCGCTGCTCTGGTGGAAGCACAGTGCCAATATCAGCCGCCTGCTTGCCGGAACCGAAGGCAAGATCGGCCAGAAGGGCTAAGGCAGTGAACCTGACGGACGAGCAGCGTCTCGACTGGCTCCGGCTGATTCGTTCGGAGAATGTGGGACCGCGCACGTTCCGCGCTCTCATCAACCAGTTCGGCGGTGCGTCTGCGGCCCTTGAGGCCTTGCCCGATCTCGCTCGCCGTGGTGGTCGCCTGATGCTCAAGGTCACGAGCCGCGCGGAGGCCGAGAAGGAAATGGCCGCCGCTGCGCGCCTCGGCGTGCGCTTCATCGCCATGGGCGAGCCGGACTACCCGAAGACCCTGCAGGCCATTGACACCGCGCCGCCGCTGATCGCGGTGCGCGGCTCCACGGAGGTGCTGGCACGGCCTGCCATCGCCATGGTCGGCTCCCGCAATGCTTCCGCAGCTGGACTTACCTTCACCGAGCGCCTGTCGCGTCAGCTGGGCGAGGCAGGTTATGTGGTGGTTTCGGGGCTTGCCCGAGGCATCGATACCCGTGCCCACAAGGCCACGCTGGAGACAGGCACAATCGCTGTTCTCGCAGGCGGCCACGACAAGGTCTACCCCTCCGAGAACGAACCCCTGCTGCGCACCATCGTCGAGCAGGGCGGGGCCGTGATCTCCGAAATGCCCATGGGCTGGGAGCCGCGTGGGCGCGATTTTCCGCGCCGCAACCGCATCGTCTCCGGTCTGTCCTATGGTGTCGTTGTCGTGGAGGCTGCGCGCCGCTCCGGCTCGCTGATCACCGCGCGCTTTGCTCTGGAGCAGGGGCGGGAGGTCTTTGCCGTTCCAGGCTCGCCGCTCGATCCTCGGGCCGAGGGTACGAACGATCTCATTCGCGAGGGCGCAACGCTCTGTGCAGGCTTGGAGCATGTGACAAGCGTGCTGGAGCCGCTGATTGCCTCTGGTCCTCGCCTCGACACGGGAGCGGAGGAACCTCAGCACCTGTTAGGCACCGAGGAGCTGTGGGACGAGCTGGACCTGCCGGAGGTTCCCCGAGCGCCCTTGGGCTCTGTTCTGCCGAGTGCAGGCATCGATGACGAGCGGATGGATTCCGCGTCTGGCCTGATTGAGCTTCTTGGGCCATCCCCGATCGCGATAAACGATCTGGTGCGCCAGTCCGGCCTGTCGATCCGCGCCGTGCAGATGACCCTGCTCGAACTTGAGATCGCTGGGCGACTGGAGCGCCACGGTGGTAATGCCGTGTCCTTGATCTCAGGGCGCTGATCAGCGCTTGCGTTGTTTGGCCTGCAGAACGCGCGCCGCCTCGAGACGGGCCATATCGAGAAGGTAGGCCAAGAGATCGAGCCTCGTCTGCCGGGCGAGATAGGACAGCTCCGCCGTAAACTCAGCGATATATTGCGCTGCCTCGGTCGCGCTCATGCCTTTTTTGTCCGAGTTGGAAGCCTGATCGGCAACCTCCTGGTCGTTGGGCGATAGAGCGGAGAGCACGCGGCGCGGGGCTTTGGACATGAAGATGAAGCTGTGTCTCTGTTTCAATAGAGACTAATTAGCAGTGCAACCAAAAATAAAACAAGAGCAGATTGGCTAACCTTAGGTTGTAAATTCCCGCAAGACCATCAACCCAAAAGGGTGATCAGGAGTGGCATGGAGCCCAGAGCGAGCAGCGTCTGGAGGGTGAGAATCTCGGCCATGAGAGACGCATTGCCGCCCATCTGGCGCGCCAGCACGTAAGCCGCAGCGGCCGAGGGGACGGAGGACGCAATGATCGTGACGATCAGGTCGTCGCCGCTCACGCCCGCAAAGCTCGCAAAGAGCATGGCCATGACGGGCATCAGGAAGAGCTTGAGCCCGGCCGTCAGCACATGAGGCAATCCGGGCCTGGCGAGGCGGCGGATATCGAGGCCCGCTCCTACGATCAGGAGACCTGCTGCAAGGGCGGCGCGCCCCATGAGCTCGATATAGGCGGAGATCGGCTTAGGAAGAGGCGGAACGATCAGGTTGAGCACCAGACCAATGGCACAGGACCAGATGAAGGGATTGGTCCCGAAGGAACGCAGGATTTCCTTCGGGCTCTGCCGCGGCCTGCCTGCAAAGCGGATGAATACGTAGAAGGCGAGCAGGTTCAGAAGCGGCACCATGGCTGCAATGGCCACTGCGATCAGGGCGATGCCGCGCTGCCCGAAGAGGCTTCCCGCCACGGCAAGGGCAACGAAAGTGTTCCAGCGCGTCGCTCCTTGAAAGATCGAGGTGAAGCTCGGGCCGTCGATCCCGGCATAGCGCACAAGCAGGGGCCTGAGCGCCAGCATGAGACCTGCCATGAGCAGGATGGATCCGACGAGCGCACCTCCGACGCCGAGAACCGGCACGGATGCGAGATCCGCGCGGGCGAGTGTGTCGATGATCAATGCCGGAAAGAAGAGCACGTAAGTCGCTCGCTCAAGTCCGGTCCATTGCTGCTCGCTCACGAAGTTCGTGGTGCGACACAGCCAACCGGTCGCGATGATCAAGAAGGTCGGGATAAGGCTGGCGAAGACGGCGGACATGCGAGGTGCGCTTGATGGGCCGGCTTCAAACCCGGCAAAAGGAAGGGTACAAGCCGCTTAAGGCTTCTCGCCAAGGTCGACAAGCGCCGGATATGCTCGCATGGACATGGAGCGCTCACGCTCCACTTAATCTTTCCCGTCCTGCCCGAGGCCCCATGATCCAAGTGACGAACAGCATCGCGCTCGATGAAACGGAGCTTCAGGAGAGCTTCATTCGCGCCTCGGGGCCTGGCGGACAAAATGTCAACAAGGTGGAGTCCGCCGTTCAGCTGCGCTTCGACGTGCGCAACTCGCCGTCTCTGCCGGAGGATGTGAAGGCGCGGCTGGAGCGGATTGCAGGCAAGCGGCTGACGAACGAGGGCGTGCTCATCATCACGGCGCAACGCTTCCGCACGCAGGAGCGCAATCGCGAGGATGCAGTGACCCGGCTCATCGAGCTGATCCGTCAGGCCACCGAGCGTCCGAAGCCCCGTAGGCCGACGCGCCCGACGCTCGCCTCGAAGAAGCGCAGGCTGGAGGCGAAGGGCCGGCGCTCGGAGATCAAGAAGGGACGCAGCGCGAAGCCCGGCTTCGACTAAGATCGGATTCTGCCCTCAGCCCTGCAGGACGATGCCGCGAAAACCAAGCAGGTCGGCAAAGATCGCAAGAATGACGCCTGAGCCGACGAGGATCAGGCCCGTCATGAAGATCCAGATGGAACGATTGTAGCGCTTGAGCTGCAAAGAGGAGACCAGCAGCAGATCCGCCAGGGACTTGATCTGCAGGGCCAGCCCTAATGTGATCAGGATGACGGAAACGAGGTCCGAGGGGGTCCATTCTCCAGGCAGTGCGGACCAGCGGCTGAAAAAGCCCAACGAGAAGCCGACAACGACACCAATGGCGGTAATCGAGCCGTTCCGGAACGTGGCTTCGATGAGCTCCCGCTCATCCGCCTTCGAGACTTCTAACGGGTCACTGGCCATGCCTAAGCCTGCCTCTCGCCAGAGACAGCACTCTGACGCTGGATTAAGGCATAGTTTGTGTGAGGCTCGTGAACTCTTTTGGGCGGCCCCTAAGCCTCAGGCGGGTAGGTGTGTTCGCCGCCACGGAAGTCCGAAATCGTATAGCAGCCGCCTCGCTCACTGACTGTGTCAGGAGCGATGACTGCTTTGCCATAGCCTCCCGGAATGTCGAGCACATAGGTCGGCTGGCAAAGCCCCGAGATGCGTCCCCGCAGACCCGCTACGAGCGTGCGACCTTCCTCAAGAGACACGCGGAAATGGCTCGTTCCGGGGGCGAGGTCCGGGTGGTGCAGGTAATAGGGTTTGATGCGCGTTTCGACCAAGGCGCGCATGAGGGCGGCCAGCGTCTCCGGATCATCGTTGATGCCCTTCAGCAGCACCGATTGGCCAAGCATCACGATCCCTGAATCCACAAGCCGCGCGCATGCTTTACGCGCCACAGGAGTCAGCTCGCGCGGATGGTTGGCGTGGAGGGCCACGTAAGTGGTCTTGCCGCTCGCCTTCAGAGCGGCGATCAGCGACCCGTCGATCCGCTCCGGCTCCACCACGGGAACGCGCGTATGGAAGCGGACGATCTTCACGTGATCGATGACGGCAAGGCGCTGCATCAGCTCGGAGAGGCGGCGGGGAGAGAGCACCAACGGATCGCCTCCGGTGAGGATCACCTCCCAGATCTCCGAATGCTCGGCGATATAGGCAAAGGCCCTGTCGAGGGCATCAGGTGTGAGCGTGCCGAGGCCCTGGGGTCCCACCATCTCGCGGCGGAAACAGAAGCGGCAATAGACCGGGCAGACATGCACGGCCTTCAGCAGCACCCGGTCGGGATAGCGATGCACGATACCCTCGACCGGCGAATGCGCCAGATCGCCGATAGGGTCCTCGCGTTCCTGGGGCGTGGTCGCCAATTCGGCCGTTTGGGGCACGAATTGCAGAGCAATCGGATCGCTGGGATCGGCCTTGTCGATGAGATCAGCCATAGCGGGGCTGATCGCGATGGCATAGCGCCCGGCGACGCGCTCGATTCCAGCCAAGCCCTCAGGGGCGATCAGCCCGTTGTCGACGAGCTCCCTCGGGGTACGAAGCGTGCTCAATGGCCTGTCTCCGGCACGGGAGCCCAGATCACCTGATCGATGCGCGATGCCCCTGTGGCGAGCATGACGAGGCGGTCGAAGCCCAACGCAATGCCGCTGGCCTCGGGCATGCGCGCGAGCGCTGCCAGAAAATCCTCGTCCAGGGGATAGCTTTCTCCATAAACACGCATCTTTTCCGCCATTTCCGCCCCGAACCGGCGGCGTTGTTCCTGAGCGTCGGTCAACTCGCCGAAGGCGTTCGCCAGCTCCACGCCGCAGGCATAGAGCTCGAACCGCTCGGCCACTCGCGGATCGCGGGCCGTTGGCCGGGCGAGCGCTGCCTCGGCCACCGGGTATTCGTCGAGGATCGTGGCACGCCCGAGGCCGAGACGCGGCTCGACCCGTTCCACGATGACGCGGCTGAATAGGTCGGACCAGGTGTCGTCCTCAGCCACCCGCATGCCGGCTTGGCGAAGGCTCTCGGCCAGATGATCCCGGTCCGTTTCGCCGCTCCGGTCGATGGCGGCGAGAAGATCAATGCCTGCGAAGCGCTGAAAGGCCTCCGCCACGCTCAGGCGCTCCGGCTCCTGGAAGGGATCGGTCTGCCGGTCGCGATAGGTGAGGGTCTTCGTACCTGCCGTCTCGGCGGCAAGCGCCAGCAGAGCGGCGCAGTCCTTCATCAGGGTCTCGTAGCTTTCCCCAACCCGGTACCATTCGAGCATCGTGAATTCCGGGTGGTGCAGGGGGCCGCGCTCCCTGTTGCGGTAGACGTGGGCAAAGCAGGCAATCCGGGTTTCGCCCGCGGCCAAGAGCTTCTTGCAGGCGAATTCCGGGGAGGTGTGAAGGTAAAGCGGAGTCCGCGTCCCGCCGAGACCAATCGCCTCGGTGGTAAAGGCGTGCAGGTGCGCCTCGTTGCCGGGGGAAGTCTGGAGCGTGGCGGTATCCACCTCCACGAAGTCATGTCCCGCGAAGAAGCTCCGGAAAGCCGCTTGGATCCGGTTGCGGCCTAGCAGAAAAGGCCGCCGGTCGGCATGGACATGCGGCGTCCACCAGGGCGAGGGGGCGGGCATGGTGTTTTCCATTCCAAAAGCTTCCTGACAGGTGAGACTGGCGATTTGCGCCAAGATAGGCTAGTTGCGGCAGCGAAACCGAATTTCGGCGTCGCCGGGGCTGGGCTGCCTGGCCCTCGCGACGCGTCCTATCTGTCACAAGGAACGCTTCCCGTGAAGGTCATCGCCTCTACGCTCCGCAAAGGCAATGTCGTCGACATCGACGGCAAGCTCTATGTCGTGCTCACAGCCCAGAATATCCACCCCGGCAAGGGCACACCGGTCACCCAGCTCGACATGCGCCGCATCTCGGACGGCGTGAAGGTCTCCGAGCGCTACCGCACGACCGAGCAGGTCGAGCGCGCCTTCGTGGAAGACCGCGAGCACACCTTCCTCTACGAGGATGGCGAGGGCTTCCACTTCATGAACCCCGAGACCTACGAGCAGGTCGCGGTTCCGGAAGACATCATCGGTGACCAGAAGGCCTACCTGCAGGAAGGCATGGCCGTGATGCTCTCGACCCACAACGGCGTTCCGATCGCCATCGAGCTGCCTGCCCGCGTCACCCTGGAGATCACCGAGACCGAGCCGGTGGTGAAGGGCCAGACGGCCTCCTCCTCCTACAAGCCCGCCATGCTCTCCAATGGAGTGCGCACCTTGGTGCCCCCGCACATCACGGCCGGCACGCGCGTCGTGATCATGACTGAGGACGGCTCTTACGTGGAGCGCGCGAAGGACTAAGGTCCTCTGAATAGTACGCACCAGCCCTCATCCTGAGGAGGCCTTCAGGCCGTCTTGGAGGATGAGGGGATCTCCAGCGCTCTCTGGACCCGCCTTCGAGACGCAGCCGCCGGCTGCTCCTCAGGATAGGTCGAGTCTCTCAAGTGCCGCAGGGATGCGAACACCCCTTGATGGGCAGGGAATTTCGGTGGAGGCTCACCGCATTCCCTGCCTTTTCCTTATCCGGAGCAGAATCGTCTCATGAGCAGCGGCCCCGTCAACCCCATCAATCCCCTCGTCGCTGATGTCGGCAGCCCTCCGATCCCGGAGGCGCAGAGCTGGACCAAGCGCTATGACGGAGCTTATGGGCCGCTGATCAATCTCTCCCAGGCCGTTCCGGGCAATGCTCCGCATGCGAGTTTCCTGGAGCGTCTCGCTTCCGTGGCGGGTGAGGCCACGACCTCCCAGTACGGTCCCATCAGCGGCGATGCCACTTTGCGGCAGTCCTATGCGGAGGAGATGTCGCGCCTCTACGAAGGCCGGATCGAGGCCGCCGACACGGCGATCACCGCCGGATGCAACATGGCCTTCTTCGCCGCCATGATGTTGCTCGCCCATCGCGGCGAGGCGGTGCTGCTGTCGACCCCCTGGTATTTCAATCACCAGATGACCCTCGACATGCTGGGCATCGAGCCGCGCCCGCTGCCGTGCCGGTCGGAGAATGGATTCGTGCCGCGCATCGAGGATGCGGCGACGCTGATCGACGAGAAGGTGCGCGCCATCGTTCTCGTGACGCCGAACAACCCGACCGGCGCGGTCTATCCGGCTCATGTCATCGAAGGTTTTGCGGATCTGTGCCGTAAACGCGGCATTTACCTCGTGATCGACGAGACTTACCGGGACTTCCTGCCGCAGGGCATGAACCGCGCGCACGGACTTTTTACGGGCGAAGAGTGGCGCAAGAACGTGATTCAGCTCTACTCCTTCTCGAAATCCTATGCGATTCCGGGGCATCGCATGGGAGCCATCACGGCGGATGCGGGTCTCATCGAGCAGATCGCGAAGATTCTCGACTGTATTCAGATCTGTGCGCCACGCACCGCTCAAGCTGTTCTACCCTGGGCCATCGAGGCCCTCCGCGACTGGCGGGAGGAGAACCGCGCCGAGATCAACCGGCGTGCACAGGTTTTTCAAGCGGCGCTGGCGCCGCTCCCTGAGTGGCGTATCGAGTCGATCGGCGCCTATTTCGCCTATCTGCGACATCCTTTCGCGGGGGCAAAGGCACAGGCTGTCGCCGAGAAATTGGCGACTGGGCGTGGTGTTTTGTGCTTGCCCGGCAGCTATTTCGGCCCTGGTCAGGAAGGGCATCTGCGCGTGGCTGTCGCCAATGTGGGCGCCGATGTTCTGGCGATGCTCACAGAGAGGCTGAAGGGCGTGACGCTCTAATGCTTCTGTAGGGCTATCCTCATAATCTGCGCTGCAACCCTTGGCAGAAGCAGGGAGCGGTTGTTACTCTAAACGTAACACCGGCATTCTGCGAGAATGCCCAAGGATTTAAGTTTTGACCGTGAAAGCCGATGCGACGACCGAAGTGAGAGATCGACGCGCGGACCCATCCCCTGGGGCCGGGGGCGGCTCGTCTTGGCTTTCCGGAAATACCGATACATTGCCGCGAAAGGACGTGAAGCGCCGCGCAACGCGGAGCTACGCGGCGCTCGATCTCGGCACCAACAATTGCCGGCTTCTGATCGCGGAGCCTGCGCATCACGGCTTTCGCGTCACCGATGCGTTCTCGCGGATCGTTCGCCTCGGTGAAGGTCTCGGTCTCGGCAATTCCCTGAGCGACGATGCCATCGAACGCACAATCGATGCGCTTCGCGTATGCCGCGACAAGATGATCGCCAAGGATGTGATCCGCGCACGGCTCGTCGCAACCGAAGCCTGTCGGCTGGCCAAGAACGGACCCTCCTTCATCGAGCGTGTGCGCAGCGATCTCGACCTCGACCTTGAAATCGTCGACCGCAAGACGGAAGCCTATCTGGCGGTGACAGGCTGCGCGGCGCTCGCGGACCCTAAAGCCCAATCCGTGATCGTGTTCGATATCGGCGGCGGCTCCACGGAGATCGCCTGGCTCGACGGCCAGGCTCCGCACGCCTTCGCCGATCCCTGCAAGCGCATCCGCGCCTGGGATTCACTGCCCGTGGGCGTCGTGACCCTGGCCGAGCGCCATGGCGGCGTGAATGTGACGCCCGAGAGCTTCCAGGGCATGGTCGAAGAAGTGTCCGAACTCCTCATGGATTTCGCCCTTATGGCGGCTGAGGCTGGCAGAGCGAACCATTTCCATCTGCTCGGCACCTCGGGAACCGTGACCACGGTCGGCGGCATTCACTTGGGTCTGGCCCGCTACGACCGCCGCAGGGTCGATGGGATGTGGATGCGCAACGGTGAGATCTCGACAGTGATGCATCGCCTGCTGCATTCCAATTTTCAGCAGCGGGCGGAAAATCCGTGCATCGGCAAGGAACGGGCCGATCTGGTCCTGGCCGGCTGCGCCATTCTCGAAGCGATCCGCCGGGCTTTCCCCTCGGATCGCCTGCGTATCGCGGACCGGGGTCTGCGCGAAGGAATTCTGATGAACATGATGAGAGAGGACAGCGTGTGGCGGGAGGGAAGCCAACGGTGAGCACCAAGTCCGGCTCGGGCGTCCGCAACCTCAAGCAGCGCGTGAAAACGGCCAACAAGCGGTCCCTCTCTTCACAGAAATGGCTTGAGCGCCAGCTCAACGATCCTTACGTGGCCCGGGCCAAGCGCGAAGGCTATCGCTCCCGCGCGGCCTTCAAACTGCTCGAGATCGACGAGAAATACCACATCCTCAAGCCCGGCCAGCGTATCGTGGACCTGGGCGCCGCCCCTGGCGGCTGGTCTCAGATCGCGGCCAAGAAGGTGGGGCCGAAAGGCAAGGTCGTCGGCATCGATCTTCTCCCCATCGATCCCATGGCGGGCGTGGAGTTCATCCAGCTCGACTTCTTGGACGAGAGCGCCCCAGGCAAGCTCATCGAGATGCTCGGCGGGCCCGCAGATGTGGTGATGTCCGACATGGCGGCCAACACGACCGGCCACAAGAAGACCGACCACTTACGCATCATCGGCCTCGCGGAAGCGGCGATCTACTTCGCCCGCGAGATCTTGGCCCCGGGCGGCGTTTTCGTCGCCAAGGTGTTCCAGGGCGGCACGGAGAACCAGCTTCTCAACGATCTCAAGCGCGACTTCGCCGTGGTGCGCCATGTGAAGCCTGCGGCAAGCCGGGCCGACTCAGCGGAACTCTATGTGCTGGCGACCGGTTTTCGGGGTGCGACAGACCGGACATCTTAAGTGCCACGCGCGCGGCGTGGCCTTTGCACCATTGAAAGACCACGCCCATGACCCCGCACAAGATCGGTATTATCGGCCTCGGCAAGATAGCGCAGGATCAGCACCTGCCGGTGATCCGGGCCAATTCCAATTTCGAGCTTCTGGCGGTCTCGAGCCAGCGTGGCATCGCACCAGAAGACGCAAGATACAGCTTCCAGGATTACCGCGATCTCCTGGGGCTCAAGGATGTCGAAGCGGTGGCGATCTGCACGCCGCCGCAGGTGCGCCATCATATTGCTCGCGAGGCGCTGCTGGCCGGAAAGAGCGTGCTTCTGGAAAAGCCACCTGCAGCCACGTTGAGCGAGTTGGAGGACCTGCGCCAGCTTGCGCACAAAGTGGGCAAAACGCTCTTCACTACTTGGCATTCGCAATACAACAAGGCCGTCGAGGAGGCGAAGAAGGCGCTCGCCGGCTGGTCGATCAAGCGCCTTCAGGTGACCTGGAAGGAAGACGTGCGCCATTGGCATCCAGGCCAGCAGTGGATCTGGGCGGCTGGCGGCTTCGGAGTGTTCGATCCAGGCATCAATGCGCTCTCCATCGTCACGCGCATCATGCCGGAGCCTGTCTTCATCAAGGCGGCCAATCTGGAGTTCCCCGCGAATAGGGATGCGCCGATTGCAGCCACCCTGCAGTTCCAAACCGGTCACACGGACGGCAACCTCCAGGCCGTCTTCGACTGGCGTCAGACGGGTCCGCAGAGCTGGGACATCGAGGTGGAGACCGAGGCAGGCTTTGCCCTCAAGCTCGCGCACGGCGGCTCTTGCCTCGAAATCGACGGACGCCTCGTGGTGAAGGAGGAGCCCGCCGAGTACCAAGGCATCTACCGCCGGTTCGACGCGCTCCTCACCATCGGCCGCTCCGAGGTCGACGACGCCCCGTTCCGCCTTGTGGCGGATGCCTTCATGGTCGGCAAGCGTGTGCAGGTGGAGGCGTTCGAGGAGTAATCCCAGCGTCATCCCGGACGAGGCGCAGCGAAGATCCGGGATCGTTCTGCTTTCTCGCTCCGCCCGTCATCACCGGCCTTGTGCCGGTGATCCACGCCTTTGTGGCTCGACGGTTGCAAAGACGTGGATGGCCAGGTCAGATCCCCGGATCACGTCCGGGGACGGCCATGACGTAGAGAATGGTCATTAGGCCAAGTGCTTCTTCAAAAAGCCCACCGTTCGGCTCCAGGCGAGATCAGCGGCCTCCTTGTCATAGCGAGCGGCGTTCGTATCGTTGTTGAAAGCGTGGTTGGCGCCCTCGTAGACATGAATCTCGTATGTCTTGCCTGCCTGCTTCAGGGCCGCCTCATAGGCCGGAATGCCGGCGTTGATGCGCTCATCGAGCCCGCCGTAATGCAGCATGAGCGCGGCCTGGATCTTGGGCGCATCCTCAGCCTTCGGCTGGCCGCCGTAATAGGCGACGCCCGCGTTGAGGTTGGGTTCGTTGACCGCGAGGTTGTTCACCGCGCCGCCACCCCAGCAGAAGCCCACCGCGCCGACCTTGCCGTTGCTGTCGGGGCGGCCCTTCAGATAAGCCACGGCCGCCTTGCCGTAGGAGATCACATCGGGCTGCTTCAGCTGGCCGATCATCTCGCGGCCCTTGTCCTCGTCGGTGGGCGTGCCGCCCATGGGCGAGAGATAGTCGAGGCCGAGCGCCAGGAAGCCTTCCGTGGCCATGCGGCGTGTGACATCCTTGATGTGCGGGTTGAGACCCCGGTTCTCGTGAATGACGATCACCGTCGGCAGCTTGCCGGACGTATCCTTCGGCTTCACGAGATAGCCCTTGAGACCCTGCGCGCCGGGAATGTCGACGGTTTCCGCCGTGATCCGCGGGTCGCTCTCCTGCACCGTCTGCGCCATGGCGTAGTTGTTCTGCAGGATCGGCAGAAGGGCGCTTGCGGCGGCCGTGCTTCCGGCAAGCGCGGCGAGCTTGTCGAGGAAGGAGCGGCGGCTCATGCCTCCATGAGTAAAGTCGTCGTAGAGGTCGATGATGCGTTGATCCATGGTGGCCTCCTGGTCCGAAGCCTAGAATGGTAACGCAGTCCTATCGGCGTTCTACCTCTTCACCGAGATTTGTAGTCCCGTCGCCCAAGCCTGTGGAGGGAGGTTTCTTTTCTACCGCCTGATGCCCTGACATTTCAGCGCCTGCACTCGGCTCGAGTCTCGCGAAGATAAAACCCGAGAGGGCGGAGACGATGGCCACGGCCCAGAAGGCAGGGCCGAAATCCCCGGCATCGACGGCGGTTCGGCCGTTCCAATGGGCTGCCGCTTCCACCACGTAGGCGCCGAAGGCCACGCCCATGCTGAGTGCCACCTGCTGGGCTGCGCTCGACAGGCTCGTCGCATGGCTCATGTCACGCTTTGAGACCTCCGCATAGGCGATGGCGGCGAGGCTCGTGAACTGGAGAGAGCGGAAGCAGCCGCCGATCAGCAGAATGAGCATGATCAGCCAATGAGGCGTCGAGGGCGTGAAGAACCCGTTGAAGCCCACGAAGGCCGCTCCGATGAAGGCATTGACCACGAGCACCCTTCGGAAACCGAACCGCTCCAGGATACGCTTGGCCATGGTCTTCATGAACAGCGCGCCGACAGCCGCGATGAAGGTGAGAGACCCTGATGCGACGGGACTGAGACCAAAGCCGATCTGGAGCATCAGCGGCAGGAGGAAGGGGATCGCGCCGATGCCGATCCGGAAGAGAGAACCGCCGAGAACGCTGATGCGGAAGGTCGGCGCTTTGAGGAGATTGAGCTGCAGTACCGGATGGGGCGTCCGCCGCGCATGCCAGACATAAGCCGCCACGCAGAGGGTGCCGATGACGACGCAGCCGAGGGAGACCTCTTCCGGGATGAGATGGCGCCCGCCTGAGGCTAGGCCAAGCATGAGGAGGGCGAGCCCGATGCCCGACAACAGGAAACCGGCGATGTCGAGGGGCGGGGTGTCTTCTTCCCGAATGTTCGGGATGAAGATCGTGGCAAGCACGATGCCGAGAATGCCGAACGGGATGTTGATGAAGAAGATCCAGCGCCAGTGAAAATAGGTGGTGATGAAGCCGCCGAGCGGCGGGCCGACCACCGGACCGATGAGGGCCGGGATGGTCAGGGTCGCAAGCGCCTGGACCACTTCGTTACGGGGCACGCTGCGCAAGAGCACGAGACGCCCGACCGGCACCATCATGGCCCCGCCCATGCCCTGCACGAAGCGGGCGATCACGAAGCCTTCGAGCGAGTTCGCCCCGGCGCAGGCCAGAGAGCCTCCCATGAACACGCCGATGGCGGCGGTGAAGATGGTGCGCGAGCCGTATTTGTCCGCCACCCAGCCGGAGATCGGGATGAAGATGGCAAGGCTCACCAGATAGGAGGTCAGGGCAAGCTTCAGCGCGATGGGGTCGGTCCTCAAGTCCTGCGCGATCATCGGAAGCGAGGTCGAAATAACCGTCGAATCCATGTTCTCCATGAAAAGAGCGGTGGCGATGATGAGGGGGAGAAGGCGGACCTGGCGCATGACCGGTGGGACTTAGCGCCGTCCCTTGCCATTAGCAAAATATTTTGCCCTCACAAGCAGGAGAGGGGCTAAGCCCTGCCTTTCCAATTGCACCACCGATTTTTCCTCCCCTATGGGGAGGAGGGTGTGCGTCGGCGCTCATTGCACGGCACATCTTCTGTGAATGCGCCTCTCGCCCCTTTGCGAAAGCGAAAGCCCGTGCTACGGACCCGTGCCAACTCGACAAAGCGTTATCGCTTCATCCGCCGCGCACACCTGAAGGAGTTGGCCATGGCCTCAATCGTTACGGATCGAATCATCGAAGGACTGACCTTCGACGACGTGTTGCTGCGGCCCGGACGTTCCGAGGTTCTGCCCGGCGATGTGGATGTCGCCACCCGGCTGACCCGCACCATCCATCTGAACATGCCGATCATCGCTTCCGCCATGGACACGGTAACGGAAGCACGCATGGCCATCGCCATGGCCCAGAACGGCGGCCTCGGCGTGATTCACCGCAATCTCGAGCCCGAGGCCCAGGCCGAGCAGGTGCGGCTCGTGAAGCGCTATGAATCGGGCATGGTGATGAACCCCATCACCATCTATCCGGACGAGACGCTGGCCGATGCGCTGGCCATGATGAAGCATCATGGCATCTCCGGCATTCCGGTGGTCGAGCGCGGACCCAACAACACCAAGGGCAAGCTCGTCGGCATCCTGACCAATCGTGACGTGCGCTTTGCCAATAATCCAAACCAGCTCGTCTCCGAGCTGATGACGAAGGACCGGCTCATCACCGTCCGCGAGGGTGTGAGCCAGGACGAGGCTCGGCGCCTGCTCCATCAATTCCGCATCGAGAAGCTCCTGGTCGTCGATGACCACTTCCGCTGCATCGGCCTCATCACCGTGAAGGACATCGAGAAGCAGGTGGCCTATCCGAATGCGGCCAAGGACGCTCAGGGCCGTCTTCTCGCCGCCGCCGCCACCACGACCGGCGAGAGTGGCTTCGAGCGCGCTGAACGCCTCATCGATGCCGGCTGCGACGTGGTCGTGGTCGATACCGCTCACGGCCATTCCGTGAAGGTTCTGGAGAGCGTTACCCGCGTGAAGAAGCTCTCGAATGCCGTCCAGGTCGTCGCCGGTAACGTGGCAACCCGTGAAGGCGCCCAGGCGCTCATCGATGCCGGCGCGGATGCAGTGAAGGTCGGTATCGGCCCAGGTTCCATCTGCACCACCCGCATCGTTGCGGGCGTCGGCGTGCCCCAGCTCACGGCCATCATGGAGGCGGTCGAGGCGGCGCATGCGGCGGACATTCCGGTGATCGCCGACGGCGGCATCAAGTTCTCGGGCGATCTCGCCAAGGCGCTGGCCGCCGGCGCTTCCTGCGCCATGGTGGGCTCGCTGCTCGCGGGCACCGACGAGACCCCCGGCGAGGTGTTCCTCTACCAGGGTCGTTCCTACAAGGCCTATCGCGGCATGGGCTCGGTGGGTGCCATGGCCCGCGGCTCGGCGGACCGCTACTTCCAGGCGGAAGTGCGCGATACCCTCAAACTCGTGCCGGAGGGCGTCGAGGGCCAAGTGGCCTATAAGGGCTCGGTCTCGGGCGTGCTCCACCAGCTCACCGGTGGCCTTCGTGCCTCCATGGGCTATGTGGGTGGGGCGAATCTGCAGGAGTTCCGCGAGAAGGCCCAGTTCATCCGCATCTCCAGCGCAGGTCTTCGCGAGAGCCACGTCCATGACGTGGCGATCACCCGCGAGAGCCCTAACTACCCGACACGTAGTTAAGGTTCGCACGAGTTCTCGCCCATGAGTATCGCTGCCGTTCTCGTGCCCGTCTTCGTGCAAGTCGGGGTCACCTTCGTTCTGCTTCTTATGATGGGGCGCTCGCGGATCGCGAGCCTTCGTTCAGGCGAGGTGAGAATGGGCGATATCGCTCTGGGCGAGCGCAACTGGCCCAAGCGCACTCTGCAGTTCCAGAACGCGTTTCACAACCAGTCCGAAGTGCCGGTGTTGTTCTATGTGCTGGTGGTTCTGGCGCTCATCACCCGCAAGGCCGATATGCTCTTCGTCGTGATGTCCTGGATGTTCGTGACGAGCCGCTTGGTTCACGCGGCCATCCACACGACATCCAATAAGGTGATCTGGCGCTTTCAGGCGTTCGCCGTCGGCGTGCTGATCCTCGCCGTCATGTGGATCATCTTCGGTATTCGCGTCTTCTCTTCGGAAGTGGGTATCTAAAGGCGGGAGGGGCGCACTCGCCCATTCCGCTCTTTTCGATTAGTACTTCTTGCCGCTTTCGAGCTGGGTCTTGGCGTCAGTCATCTTGCGCGGGGGCGGGGCCGGGTCGGCAGCCGGGGCCGTGGCGCAAGCGGCAATGGCGAGGGTGAGGCTGAGGGCCACGAGGCGAGGGAGAATCGACATTGTTCTGGAAGCTCCAAGGGAAGAATCGTGCGGAACTGCACGCGCTTCTCGAATCCACTTCCGAACGAGTCGGAAAATAGGAAAAAATGCGCCGTTTCTGCGGCCAAGCTTAAGTGTGCTTTTTCGATGACACCTGCAGCCCGCATCTCCGCCGCCATCGAGGTCCTCGGTGACATCGAAGCCCGCCGTCGCCCGGCTGCGGACGCCCTCAAGGATTGGGGGCTCTCGCACCGCTTTGCCGGCTCGAAGGACCGGGCTGCCATCGCGAGCCTCGTCTATGATGCCCTGCGCCGCAAAGCCTCCGCCACCTGGATCATGGGAGAGGTAACGCCCCGCGCCACGGTGCTTGGTATGCTGCGGCTCCAGCGCGGCATGACGCCTGATGCCATCGCGGCTCTCTGCTCGGGCGAGCGCTTTGCACCTGAGCCTCTGTCGGATACCGAGCGTCAGAGGCTGGAAGCTGCCAGTCTCGATGGGGCTCCCGCCCATGTGGACGGTGATTTTCCGGAATGGATCGAGCCTTCGCTTCAGCGGGTCTTCGGCGATGATCTGACGCCTGAGATGCAGGCACTCACGACCCGCGCGCCGCTGGATCTGCGGGTGAACACCCTGAAGGTGTCCTCTCGCGAGGAGGCGCACGATGCTCTGCCGCATCTCGGCGCTGTCGAGACGCCTCTCTCGCCCTTAGGCCTTCGCATCGCGCCTAGCGAGGACGGGCGCGGGCCTGCCGTTCAGTCCGAGCCCGAGTTTATCAAGGGCTGGATCGAGATCCAGGACGAGGGCTCGCAGCTGGCTGCACTTCTCTCGGCCGTAAAGCCCGGTGAGCAGGTGCTCGATCTCTGCGCAGGCGGCGGCGGCAAGACTCTGGCATTGGCTGCCATGATGGAGAACCACGGGCAAATCTATGCCACCGATGGCGATGCGCGGCGGCTTGCTCCCATCCATGATCGCCTGGCCCGTGCGGGCGTGCGCAATGTTCAGGTTCGCACCCCGCGCGGTGGGGCCGACGCGGTATCCGATCTCAAAGGGCGGATCGACTGCGTGCTGGTGGACGCGCCCTGCACCGGTGTTGGCACCTGGCGACGGAATCCTGATGCGAAATGGCGCCTGCGCCCTGGCAGCGTGGAGGTGCGCCGCAAGGAGCAGGCAACCGTTCTCGACCGTGCCGCAGCCTTGGTGAGGCCCGGCGGGCGCATCGTCTACATCACCTGTTCGATCCTGCCGGAGGAGAACGACGAGGCTATCGACGGCCTTCTCCAGCGCGATTCCGGCTTCGAGGTCGTGAAGGCGAATGAGCTGCTGGCCGCAGCGGGGCTGCCGAACTTGCGACCCTTCGTGCGCGTCACGAAGAACGGGCTTCAGCTGACACCGAAGACAACAGGCACGGACGGCTTCTTCGTCTCCTGCCTGAAGCGCCGTTAAATGCAAACCGTAGTTTGGGAGTAAAACCTAAAACCCGGCGTCCGCTGGCGCCGGCTGATGGGTCGGCTTACTGACGGCAGAAACAGGTGGAGCTGTCGTGTTCGAGACAGAAACCCGCATTCCGCCCGCCGTATCGAGGGCATTGATGGAGGCCGTGTGCCCTGAGTAAGCCTTGCGCAGGAAGGCCTCGTCCTCTTCAAGCGCGCCGCATCTTAAATGTTTGACTGCTCGCTTTACTTCTGCGGTTTTTAGCCTCTCCCGATTAACCCTGCTTTCCCAATGGGAACATCCGAGCTTTCGGGTGATGAATTCGCGGATCTCGGGGAGAGCGCCTTGGCTGAGCGCCTCAATCTTTTGCAAAGACAGTCCCTCAGAGATGCCCCCGCCTGGAAACAAGAGCCCAAGAATCGAGAAAAGAGCTATAAACGCATAACGCCCCATGGCAGCCCCATGAAAAGGCATGACACTTCGGCAGGGATGAGGGTAAAGCACCAGATACGATCCCGCACCGAGACATGCCCTCCTACTTGTAGTGATATAAAATGGCCCAGACGCACGACAAGATTCTGATCATCGATTTTGGTTCTCAAGTAACACAGCTGATAGCCCGTCGGGTTCGTGAGGACGGCGTCTATTCAGAGGTAGTTCCGTTTCAGAAGGCGGCTGAGGCCATCCGGACCATGAAGCCGAAGGGTGTGATCCTCTCCGGCGGCCCGGAATCGGTGACGACCGATACATCGCCTCGTGCTCCCAAAGAGCTGTTCGAGACAGACCTTCCGATCTTCGGCATCTGTTACGGCCAGCAGACCATGGCGGCACAGCTGGGCGGTGAGGTCGAGGGCGGGCATCATTCCGAGTTCGGTCGCGCGGAAATCGAGGTTTTCACCGAGAGCCCGCTCTTCCAGGGCGTGTGGCAGGTCGGCAAGAAATATCCCGTCTGGATGAGCCATGGCGATCGGGTCACCAGGCTCCCTGAAGGCTTCCAGGTGCTGGCGGCATCAGAGAATGCGCCCTTCGCCGTTGTCGCTGACGAGGAGCACAAGTTCTATGGCGTCCAGTTCCACCCGGAGGTGGTGCACACGCCTCAAGGCGCTCAGCTCATCCGCAATTTCGTTCGCGACATCGCGGGCTGCAAGGGCGACTGGACCATGAAGGCCTTCCGTGAAGAGGCCATCGAGCGCATCCGCGCCCAGGTGGGCACGGGCCGCGTGATCTGCGGCCTCTCCGGCGGCGTCGACTCCGCCGTCGCAGCGGTGCTCATCCACGAGGCCATCGGCGACCAGCTTACCTGCGTCTTCGTCGATCACGGCCTGCTGCGCGCCTCAGAGGCCGAGCAGGTGGTGACACTCTTCCGCGACCACTACAACATCCCGCTCGTTCATGTGCAGGCGCAGGATCTCTTCATCGGCGCGCTGGAAGGCGTGTCTGACCCGGAGGTGAAGCGCAAGACCATCGGCAAGCTCTTCATCGACGTGTTCGACGAGGAAGCGAAAAAAATCGGTGGCGCCGACTTCCTCGCTCAAGGCACGCTGTATCCCGACGTCATCGAGAGCGTGTCCTTCACCGGCGGACCTTCGGTCACCATCAAGAGCCATCACAACGTAGGCGGTCTGCCCGAGCGCATGAAGATGAAGCTCGTGGAACCCTTACGCGAGCTGTTCAAGGACGAGGTGCGCGTGCTCGGGCGCGAGCTTGGCCTGCCGGACGCTTTCGTCGGCCGCCATCCGTTCCCTGGTCCCGGCCTTGCGATCCGCGTGCCGGGCGAGATCACCCGTGAGAAGCTCGATATCCTGCGCAAGGCTGATGCGATCTATCTCGAAGAGATCCGCAACGCCGGTCTCTACGACGAGATCTGGCAGGCTTTCGCTGTGCTGCTCCCGGTCAAGACGGTCGGCGTCATGGGTGATGCTCGTACCTACGATCATGTCTGTGCGCTTCGCGCCGTCACCTCGATCGACGGCATGACGGCTGATTTCTATCCCTTCGATATGAAGTTCCTCGGCCGCGTTGCCACCCGCATCATCAATGAGGTGAAGGGCATCAACCGCGTGACCTACGACATCACGTCGAAGCCGCCGGGCACCATCGAGTGGGAGTGAGAGAATGGCGTCGAAGCCAGTTGCTACTCTCTACGGTATCAAGAACTGCGACACGATGAAGAAGGCGCGCGCTTGGCTCGATGCCAACGGCGTCGCCTACTCGTTTCACGACTACAAGACCCAAGGCATCGATCGCGCGCGGCTCGAGGGCTGGGCTCTCAATGTGGGTTGGGAGACGCTTCTCAACCGAGCCGGCATGACGTTCCGCAAGCTGCCGGAAGCGGACAGGATCCATCTCGACGAAGGCAAGGCTATCGCGCTCATGCTCGATCAGCCTTCGATGATCAAGCGTCCTGTCCTCGACCTCGATGGTCGTCTCATCGTCGGGTTCAAAGCGGATCAATACGAAGAGGCGGTTCGGTAAGGCCGAAAGCTCCAATACATTTGCGCTGCTTTGTCATGGCAGTCCCTGGACTTGATCCGGAGACCGCCGTCCACGCTTGTTCGCATCGCCAATGACACCCTCTCGCCATCCCTGGGCTCGTCCCGGGGATCCACGTCTTTTTGCAGCGATATTTCCAAGGCGTGGATGCCCGCAACGAGTGCAGGCATGACGGCAAGGGCGTCAGATACCCCACTCTCTCACTCCTCCGGTCTTCTGATCACGCCCTGGGTCACGCGGTCGTGCCCGATCAGTTCCGGCGGGTTGGTCCAGTCGATTTCTTGCGGCTTGCGGTCGTGCCGGTAGATCATCCAGTGGCCTTGTTCGTCCTGGTAGACGCCGTAGATCAGCTGGCCGCGCGAAGTGATCGCGAGGATCCGGGTCAGGCCGCGCACCACGATCCAGGTGACGCCGAGCACGGTTGCGGGAATGGCGACGAGCCAGAGGGCCTGGATGAGTTCGGGCCAAGTGTGAAATTTCGAGAGCCAATCGGCCACGATGCTGCAGGGCTGGTCCATCGCAACAACTCCCTTCGAGATGAAGCGACCACCAGCACTGCTGGTGGTCGGGGAGTTGAGAAGCCGTCAGGGACGACCGCGTTGCCCTTTAGGCTTTCGCCCTGGACATGCGGCAACACCTCCCCGACCATAACGGTAGGGAAGGCATCGTTTAGCGGCGGATGCTTGCGCCGCCCTGAAGGGGTTCTCACGCCCCGGAGCCGGATGCGTCCGGCTCCGGTGATAAGATAACACGTGAAGGCGGTGCAGGGTCAATGCACTTGCCGCGTTCGAGCCGCATCCTCCACCGTCATGCCCGCACTCGTTGCGGGCATCCACGCCTTTGGAAGCGCTGTGTGTCCAAGACGTAGATCCCCGGCACAAGGCCGGGGAGACGGCGGGCGTGGCGGCTGAGGCAGCAGCTGAGCGAGAGCGCCTTCCGCACAAAACAAAAGGCGGGCCAAGGCCCGCCTTTCTCGTTTGTAGCATGATCCGCCTTACTGGATCTTCGGCGGGTCGCCGAAGTTCAGGTTGGGCAGGCCGCCGTCGCCAGGGCCGCCGAGGCCGGGGACGAGAAGCTCGTCGAGCTTCTTCTGCACCGCAGCCGGATCAACGGCCGGGCCAGCGGCCTTGTAGTGCATCACGATGTTCGGGAAGAGCACGACGATGGCCACCATGATCAGCTGGATCACCACGAAGGGAATGGCGCCCCAGTAGATCTGACCCGTGGTCACCGGCTCCATCCTCTTGCCCGTCACGCGGTCGGTATAGGCCGTTTTTGGAGCCACCGAGCGCAGGAAGAATAGGGCAAAGCCGAAGGGCGGGTGCATGAACGAGGTCTGCATGTTCACGCCCAGGATCACGCCGAACCAGATCAGGTCGATGCCCAGCTTCTCCGCCGCGGGGCCGAGCAGCGGCACCACGATGAAGGCCAGCTCGAAGAAGTCGAGGAAGAAGGCCAGCAGGAAGACCAGGATATTCACAACAATCAGGAAGCCCACCTGACCGCCGGGAAGCGAGGTCAGCAGGTGCTCCACCCACACGTGCCCGTTCACGCCGTAGAAGGTGAGCGAGAACACGCGCGCGCCGATCAGGATGAAGAGAACGAAGGCGGAGAGTTTCGCCGTCGCTTCCGTCGCCTGGCGGACGATGGTGAAGTTGAAGCGGTTCGGGTTGTTGTCGAGCTTGCGCTTGATCGCGGCAAGGATCACCGAGCCGAGCGCGCCCATGGCGCCGCCTTCCGTCGGAGTCGCAAGGCCGATGAAGATGGTGCCGAGCACGAGGAAGATGAGCAGCAGCGGAGGCACCATGACGAAGGTAACCTGCTGCGCCATGTTGGACATGAGGCGAAGGCCCGTGAAGCGCTCCACGATGCCGACGACCAGCGCGTAGACCGCACCGGCGAGGACCATTTCCATCGTCAACGCGAGGCCCTCGTAGCCCTGCTGGTGAAGGATGACGTAGAGGCCGATGAGCACGGCAACGAGAACCGCCGAGATCACGATGCGCTTGGCGCCGAGCATCTTGTTCATGAGGGCGCAGATGAGGGCCACGACGGTCGCCACGCAGATTGTGAGAATGACGAAGTCCGCACCGCCCTTCGTGTCCGTCTGCGACAGGACATAGTAGCCGACGAGACCGGAGAAGAGCACCAGGATGCCGAGCTGCCAGACACCGCGCGAGCCGTTGGGCTCACGATAGCCGATGGCGTCCAGCGGAAGGCCTGGAGCTGACTTCGGGTCGATGATCGACATCAGCAGCACGTAACCGGCATAGAGGCCGGAGAGGATAAGGCCTGGGAGGAACGCGCCCTCGTACATGTCGCCGACCGAGCGGCCAAGCTGGTCCGCCATGACGATGAGAACGAGCGACGGCGGGATGATCTGGGCCAGCGTACCCGAGGCCGCGATGACGCCCGAAGCCAGACGCCGGTCGTAGCCGTAGCGCAGCATGATCGGCAGGGAGATCAGGCCCATCGAGATCACTGACGCGGCCACGACGCCGGTGGTGGCGGCGAGCAGTGCGCCCACGAAGATCACCGCATAGGCCAGACCCCCGCGAATGGGGCCGAAGAGCTGGCCGATGGTATCGAGAAGGTCTTCCGCCATTCCCGACCGTTCAAGGACGTAGCCCATAAAGGTGAAGAACGGAATCGCGAGCAGCACCTCGTTCGACATGGTGCCGTAGATACGGTCCGGCAGCGCCTGCAGCAGGGGCCAGGAGAGATTGATGTTCTCAGGAGCCAGAGGAGCAAGCTCTACCGCAATAAAGAAGAACAGCAGGCCGTTCGCCGCCAGCGAGAAGGCGACCGGGTAACCGAGGAGAAGGAAGACAACCAGCGCCGCGAACATGATCGGCGCGAGGTTCTGGGCAATCAATGCAGCCATGGACGAAGAACTCCGAAAATCAGATCAGGGCGAGAGGCTTAGCGGATGCCGTCGCCAGGGGGCTCGCCGCCCTTGGTGGTGCTTGTATCGGCCAGCTCTGCGATCAGACGCTCCGCTTCAACCTCGGCCGCACCATGCGCACCGACGTGATCATGCTCGTCGGCCAACTGGCCCTGCATGATGGCCACGCGCTTGATGAGTTCGCTCAGCCATTGGAAGGCCAGGGAGATGAAGCCCAACAGGATCAGGCCCTTCGCCGGCCAGATCAGCAGGCCGCCGGCATTGGAGGAGACCTCGCCGGACGCATAGGACTTCTCGAAGTAGGGAACGGAGAGCCACAGCATCAGCGCCACGAACGGGAAGAGGAAGAGCAGGTGGCCCATCAGGTCGATCCGATCACGCCCGCGCTTCGTCAGGCGGCTGGAGATGATGTCGATCCGGATATGCTCGTTGGCCCTCAGCGTCCAGGCAGCGCAAAGCATGAACACGGCACCGAACAGGTACCATTGCAGCTCGAGCCAGGCATTGGACGAGACGCCGAAGATACGGCGGATGATGGCATTGACGGCGGAGACGACGATGGCCACCACGATGGCCCAGGCCGCGACTTTGCCGATGCGTTCGTTGATCGAGTCGATGACACGAGATAGCTTGATGAGCGCCGTCACCTGTCCGTCTCCCCCTTGAAAACCGTTGTTGGTCGGATCTGACGGCTAGCTACCGAGTTTCAAAACCCTTCGCCATGCCGCCTTAGTCTATAGCGACGTTTGCCTGGGTCACTACCCGGGAAATTTTCGTGCTGCAAGATACCGCAATGTTAAAAGTTTAGGCAGTTCAGGCTCTTGCCAACAGTCTGAAACTTGCCGCATGGGAAGCCGAGCTTCGAGGTGCCGTTCCATCCTTTCGACCGGCCTCCGAGTGGCCAGCGAGGAGATGCGTAGCTATAGTTTCCTATTTCCTTGGGAGAATGAACGTGACGCTGCTTGTTCTGGGCCTGATCCTGTTTCTCGGAATCCATTCCTTCACCATGGCGCGCAAAAGCCGCTCAGGGCTCATCGGACGGATCGGCGAGGGGCCCTACAAAGGACTCTATTCGCTTCTGTCGCTTGCCGGAATCGCGTTGATCTCCATCGGCTACGGACAGTACCGGGCCAATGGCTATATCCCTGTCTGGGATCCGCCGGTCTGGACCCGGCATATCTCGCTTCTTCTCGTGCTCATCGCCTTCATCTGCGTCGTGGCGGCTTATCTCCCGGGGCACATCAAGTATCGCCTGAAGCATCCCATGCTGGCGGGCGTGAAGATCTGGGCCTTCGCGCATCTGATCGCCAATGGGGATCTCGGCTCCATCCTGCTCTTCGGCTCAATCCTTGCTTGGGCGGTGGTCGCGCGCATCAGCGTGAAGCGCCGGGACGTGGCGGCCCAGCATGGCGGGACGGCCGCGCCTGCAGGCTGGCGCAACGACATCCTGGCCGTGGTGATCGGCACTGCTGTCTACCTAGCCTTCGTTTTCTGGCTCCATCCGCTGCTGATCGGCGTATCCGTCCTGCCCACAAGAGCGTGAAACCTCTCGCCTTAGGCGGGGGGGTATGCTAGGCGACCCACTTCTATTGAAGGAGGCGGCCCACGGGCCGCATGAGGGACGATGGCCACGAACCAGAACGACGAGTTCATTCGCGAAGTCGATGAGGAATACCGCCGCGACCAGCTGGCGAAGATTTGGGCCCGGTATAATGGCCTCATCATTGCCGTCGTCGTCCTCATCGTCGGTGGCATTGGCGGCTGGCGCTATTGGGAACACGTGCAGGAGACCCGCGCACAGGCTGCCGCCGCGCGCTACGAGGCGGCTCTGAAGCTCTCCGACGAAAACAAGACCCAGGAGGCCGACGCTGCCCTTGAGGCTCTCGCTAAGGAAGGTGACACCGGCTACAGCCTGCTCGCCCGCTTCCGTGTCGCTGCCGAGCGCGGCCAGCAGAATGCGGAGCAGGGTGCTGCGGCCTATGATGCCCTGGCGAACGATTCCGGGATTGCGCCGCTCTGGCGCGACTTGGCCCGTCTGCGCGCCGCATGGCTGCGCCTCGACACCGTCGATCCCGCCAAGATCCGCCAAGCCCTCGAACCCATGGCCGCACCCTCGAATGCATGGCGCCATTCGGCTCGGGAACTCTTGGGGTTGTCGGGCCTTAAGGCAGGCGACATGGATTATGCCGGGCGCTGGTTCGACCAGATCGCGGCTGACCGTGAGACGCCTCCCGCCCTGAGGCAGCGGCTTGCCGTTTACACCGCTCTCGTGGCGGGCGGGCCTGTTCAAGTCACTCAGTAAAGGCGGAGCACCAGGGACATGACGCCTACCGTCGCCATTGTCGGGCGGCCGAATGTCGGCAAGTCGACTCTCTTCAATCGTCTCGTAGGCAAGAAGCTCGCCCTCGTCGACGACCGTCCGGGCGTGACCCGCGACCGGCGCGAAGGCGAGGCGCGTCTCGGCGATCTTGAGTTTCGCATCATCGACACCGCAGGACTGGAGGAGGCGACGGAAGAGTCGCTGCTCGGCCGGATGCGCGCGCAGACGGAAGCGGCCATTGAGGATGCGGATGTCATCCTCTTCGTGGTCGATGCCCGCGTAGGCGTATTGCCTGCCGACCGGCCCTTCGCCGAGATGGTGCGCCGCTCCGGCAAGCCCGTGATCCTCATTGCCAACAAGGCCGAGGGCGGTGCGGGCATGGCCGGCGCCTATGACGCCTTCTCGCTTGGCCTCGGCGAGCCGGTTCCGCTCTCCGCCGAGCACGGCGAGGGCATGGCCGATCTCTTTGAGGCCCTGATGCCTCTCTTCCCCGAGCCTGATGAGGAAGAGGAGGAGGAAGACCTCAACAAGCCGCTTCAGGTCGCCATCGTCGGCCGTCCGAACGCAGGCAAGTCGACGCTGATCAACCGCATGGTGGGTGAGGATCGCCTGCTCACGGGGCCTGAAGCCGGTATCACCCGCGACTCGATCTCCCTCGACTGGGATTGGCGCGGCCGCCCGGTGAAGCTGTTCGACACGGCGGGCCTGCGCAAGCGCGCCCGTGTTGAGGACAAGCTCGAAAAGCTCTCCGTCGCGGACGCCCTCCGCGCCGTGCGCTTTGCCGAAGTGGTGGTGGTGCTGCTCGATGCCACGATCCCGTTCGAGAAACAGGACCTCTCCATCGTCGATCTGGTGGAGCAGGAGGGCCGCGCCCTCGTGATCGGCCTCAACAAGTGGGATCTGGTGGCCGACAAGCCTGGCCTGCTGTCCGAGTTGAAGGAAAAGGCGTCCCGCCTGCTGCCGCAGGTGAAGGGCGCGCCCGTGGTGCCGCTCTCAGGTCTTGCCGGCAGCGGCATCGATCCGCTCATGAAGGCGGTGTTCCAGGTCTATGAAACCTGGAACCGGCGCATCTCGACCGCGAAGCTCAACCAGTGGCTTCAGGAAGCGATTGATGCCAACCCGCCACCCGCCGTCTCTGGCCGCCGCATCAAGATCCGCTACATGACCCAGGTGAAATCGCGCCCGCCGCATTTCGCCATCTTCGGCAACCAGCTCGACGCACTGCCGAAGAGCTACACTCGCTACCTCATCAATAACATTCGCGAGGCCTTCGACCTGCCCGGCGTCCCGATCCGCGTGTCGCTGCGCATGGGACAGAACCCGTACGACAAGGAACGGAAGTAGGGCGCTTCTTTCCGGTGATCTTCACGTCATGGCCGCACTTGTTGCGGCCGTCCACATCCTCATCCCTTCATGCACCAAAGGCGTGGATTCCCGAGACGAGCCCGGTCATGACGCGCTACCAGGCATTCAAGCCGCCGTTTCCATTTCGAACACCGTGTCATGGAACTGCATGAGCGTCGAGCGGTGGCCGATGCTGAGGATAGTGGGTTTCCACTCGGCTTCCCGCAGAAGCGTATAGACCTGCCGCTCGGTGTCTTCGTCGAGCGCGGAGGTCGCCTCGTCGAGGAAGATCGTGCGGGGTTTGGCCAGTAGCACGCGGGCAAAGCCGAGGCGCTGCTGCTCACCGCCGGAGAGGCGCTGGCTCCATTGGTCGAGCTCGTCGAGACGCTCGACGAGATGGCCGAGGCGCACCGCTTCGAGAACACGGACGATCTCCGCATCGCCTGTCGAGGGTGCTGCCGGATAGAACGCCGCCTGACGCAGAGTGCCGAGAGGGATGTAAGGCTTTTGTGGCACGAAGAGCACTTCACCTTCAGGGAAGGAGACCTGGCCTTTCGCGTGAGGCCAGATGCCTGCCACGGCGCGCAGCATGGTGCTCTTGCCGGCACCTGACGGTCCCTTGATGAGAACTGCTTCGCCGGAGGCTGCCTCCATGTGCAGATTGGTCGTGATTATGCGCTGATTGGGAAGTGAGAGTTCGAGATCGCGCACGATGAAAGCCTCGCCCTTGCGCTCTGCCTCGATGGAGGAGATGGCCGTTGCCTTCAGAGCATCGAGCTGATTGCGGAAGCTCTTGAGGCGCTCAGTCGTTGCGCGCCATTGCGCGATCTGCCCATAGCTCGTGATGAAGAAGTTCAGGCAGGCCTGCACGGCTCCGCAAGCCGCTGCGATCTGCATCACTTGCGCAAACCCGATCTGTCCGTAGAAATAGCGGGGTGATGCAAGCAGAAATGGCAGGATAATGCTGAACTGGCTATGTGCATGGGCAAAGAGGCCAATAGCGCGCTCGCGGCGCATGATGCCCCAGAAGTTCTGCACCACCTTTGCCCAACGCTCGTCGATGACCGCCGCTTCACGCTCCTCGCCACGATAGAACGCGATGGTCTCCGCATTCTCGCGCAGACGCACGAGGCTGTAGCGGAAATCGCTTTCCAGGTTCTGGTTCCTGGTATGGTGCTTCGCGAGCGGATGGCCGATGAGATGCGTGAACCAGCTCGCGAGAAACGTGTAACCGAACACTGCAAAGACCATGTAACCGGCAATCGAGTGACCCGCGATAGTGACCGTGCCGCTCAACGACCAGAGAATGGTGGCGAAGGCGACAAGGCTCACCGCCACATCGAGGAAGCCGACGACGAGATTGATCGTCTGCCCGGCGAAAAGGCCGAGATCTTCCACGATCCGCTGATCGGGATTGGTGGCTGGCGCATCACCGATCTGCAGGCGGTAATAGGCACGGTTATCAAGCCAGTCCTTGGTATAGCGGCGTACGAGCCAGTCGCGCCACCGCAGTTTCAGGCTCTCCGCAACCCAGTGGGAATAGACGAGCGTGGTGACGAAGCTGCCGGCGATCAGAGCGAAGATGCCGACCTGCCTGAAGAACTCCCTTATTTCATGATGCTCGATGGCGGAATAAAAGCTCGCATACCAGTTGTTCTGCTGCACGCAGATCCAGATGGTGGTGAACTTGATGGCGAGCAGCAGTGCGAACATGCGCCGCGCGTAAGATTTTTCTTCCGATTGCCAATAGGGACGGGCGATCTTCCAGACATCACGGAAGAAGGCGTTACGCCCCGTTAGGTGAAAAAGGAGAGCAGCCAGCCGCCCTCGTTGCGCCGCAGGTGCCGACGCTACCGCTTGGATAAACATGGTCTGCCCCGCGCAACCCGCAGCGCCAGAACTCTTTTAGGCCCCGTCCGCGGCGTGTTGCTTCAGACCTTATCCGGACGCCGCATTTGCGTGGTTGCCCAGACAAGGCTTTGTATGTTCTTTGAATATAGTCCTGTCATAAGAAGTCGTTCTTTCAAGAATTCGCCGGCGAGACAAAGTCTTGATGAAGAAGACCACTATCGTTTCCAATATGAACTTCTGCTGAAGCGGCTAGTGTAATATTGCAACACGTGCTTGGCTTGCGGAGTAAAATGGCGTTTTTAGCATTGTCCGGGCATGATGCGGATGCGAGCCGGAGGCCGAAAGGAGGGCAAATGAAGCTGCTTCTTGTGGGGGCGACAGGACTCGTGGGTCGCAACGTTCTTAATCGGGCGCTCGCCGATCCACGCATTTACGGTGTTGTCACCCCTGTGCGGCGCCGTCTGCCAGAGCATCCGAAACTGATCGCACCGATCGTCAATTTCGAGCATTTACCTGAAGGTGCAGAATGGTGGCGAGTTGATGCTGTTATCTGCACTCTTGGGACGACCATAAGGATGGCCAGGTCCCAAGAGGCATTCCGGCGTGTCGATCACGATTATCCGCTCGCCGTCGCTCGTCTGGCCAAGCAACACGGCACGCCGACTTTCGTTCTTAACTCGGCGATGGGGGCGGATGCCTCTTCGCGCTTTTTCTACAATCGCGTGAAGGGCGAAGTGGAGCGGGACCTCGCCACTATCGGCTTCCAGTCCCTGACCTTCGTGCGTCCGGGACTGATCGGCGGGAAACGAGACGAATTTCGCCTCGGTGAAAAGCTGGCTTCGGTTGCTCTCGGGATCCTGAAACCGGTTCTGCCGCGTAGTCTGCGCATCAATCCGGCCACGAAGATTGCCGAGGCTTTGGTGGAAGCTGCCGTCGTGCCGCGTCCTGGCACGCACGTCGTAACCTCTGCAGAACTCGCGTAACCCTCAGCAAGCGTCCTCGACCAGAGGCAGCTCTCCTTAGGCTGGCGGCTGCGGCTCGATGATCTTGCCGTCCTGCGTGAAGTCGTAGATCTTGCCCGTCTCGGTCCACGAGGGCAAGGCGAGCTTGACGATATGAGGCGCGAGATCCTCGGGCGTCTTCAGTGTCAGCGGATCCTCGCCCGGCATGGCGGCGCGGCGCATGGAGGTGCGCAGAGGCCCGGGGTTGATGAGCATGGCCCGGATCGGTGTGGTCACCGTCTCGGCGGCATAAGTACGCACGAGCGCTTCGAGGGCAGCCTTCGATACAGAATAGACACCCCAATAGGCCTTGTGCTTATGAGCCGCGCCGGAGGTCACGAAGATCGCGCGTCCGGCATCGGAGGCGCGCAGCAGCGGGTCGAAAGAGCGAAGCAGGCGGTAATTCGCCGTCACGTTAACGGTCATCACCTCGTCCCAGACCGGCTGATCGATGTGGGCGATCGGCGCGAGCTCGCCGAGCTGGCCCGCATTGCCGAGGAGGATGTCGAGCTTGCCCCAGCGCTCGTAGATCGCAGCTCCCAGGCGGTCGATAGCGTCGAGGTCCTTGAGGTTCACCGGCACGAGGGTTGCGGACGAGCCCTTGGCACGGATCTCGTCATCCAGGCTCTCAAGCGCACCCTGCGTACGGGCGAGCGCTATGATGTGCGCGCCTGCTTCCGCGAGGGCCAAAGCCGCCGCTCGGCCAATGCCGCGCGATGCACCGGTAACGACCGCGACGCGGTTGAGAAGGGGCTTGTCCATGAGGCGTCCTTAGTCGGCTTCGGCCAGCAGGGCGAGGCGACGCGGCGTGGCAACGGAAAGATCCGTCAGCGGTGTCGGGTAATCGCCCGTGAAGCAATGGTCTGTGAATTGCGGCTGAGCCGGGTTGCGGCCCTTCTCGCCCATGGCGCGGTAGACGCCTTCGATGGAGAGAAAGGCCAGCGAATCCGCGCCGATGTACTGGCGCATCTGCTCCAAGTCGTGGGTCGCGGCGAGCAGCTTCTCCTTCTCCGGCGTGTCGATGCCGTAGAAGTCGGGATGGGTGATCGGCGGGCTGGAGATGCGGAAATGCACCTCCTTCGCCCCGGCCTCGCGCATCATGCGCACGATCTTCACCGAGGTGGTGCCACGCACGAGGCTGTCGTCCACGAGCACGATCCGCTTGCCGGCAATCGCAGAACGGTTGGCAGAGTGCTTCATGCGTACGCCGAGCTCGCGCACCGACTGCGTCGGCTGGATGAAGGTACGGCCGACATAATGGTTGCGGATGATGCCGAGCTCATAGGGAAGCCCGCAGGTCTGCGCGAAGCCGAGCGCAGCCGGGACGCCGGAATCCGGCACGGGAATGACCACATCCGCATCGGCGGGCGACTCCAGGGCAAGCTCGCGCCCCATGCCTTTGCGGACCTCGTAGACGCTGCGGCCGTTCACGACGGAATCGGGACGGGCGAAGTAGATGTATTCGAAGATGTCGGGGCGGGGAGACTGCTCCGGCGCGAACCGGAAGGATTCGATGCCCTCGTCCGAGATCACCACGCATTCGCCGTTCTCGATGTCACGGACGAAACGGGCGCCGATGATATCCAGCGCGCAGGTCTCGGAGGCGAGAATGTAGCGGCCGTCGAGCTCGCCCAGCACCAGCGGGCGGATGCCCAGCGGGTCGCGGGCGCCGATCAGCTTCTTGTTGGTTAGCGCCACGAGCGCATAGGCGCCTTCGATCTTCTGGATGGCCTCCACGAAGCGATCCACCACCTTATCCTTGCGGCTGCGGGCCACGAGGTGGACGATCACTTCCGTATCCGTGGTGGACTGGCAGATCGCGCCGTCACGGATCAGGTTGCGGCGAAGGGTGAGGCCGTTGGTCAGGTTGCCGTTATGGGCCACCGCGAAGCCGCCGCCGTCGAGTTCAGCGAACAGGGGCTGCACGTTGCGCAACACGGTCTCGCCGGTGGTCGAGTAGCGCACATGGCCGATGGCGGAGAGGCCTTCGAGACGCTCGATGGTTGCACGGTCGGAGAAGCTGTCGCCCACGAGGCCCAGTTTGCGCTCGGAATGGAACACATCGCCATTGAAGGACACGATGCCTGCGGCCTCCTGGCCGCGGTGCTGCAGGGCGTGGAGCCCCAGGGCAGTAATAGCAGCTGCATCCGGATGACCGTAGATGCCGAAGACACCGCATTCTTCACGCAGGGTATCGCCGTCGAGGTCGAGGTCCACCTTCTTAGGGGTGACCTGCCACGTCTCAGACCTGGAAGACATCATGATTTCCTTGGGATCCGCGCCCCCACCGGCGCTGGCCCTATGTAATCGCCTTAAGGCTAAACGCCAATGGGTTTTCCTGTCGCTCTTCGAAAGTGTGAACAGGAGGGAGGATCAGCCCCGACGCTGCGGGGGCTGCGGCTGCGGGGCAGGGGCGGCCGGAGCCGGAGTTGTGCCGCCGCGCTGCGGATCGGGCTCGGCCGGCTCGGCGGGCTCGCCCTCCGGTGTGGGCTTCTTGAGCTTCTGAATGAGCGCCTCGGCATTCTCCGGCAGCATGGCGATGATGCTGTCGCGGGTATTCTCCATGGCCGGGCGGGTGCGGGAGGCGGTCGCCCATTCGGGCTCCTTGCCCTGGAGCAGCCAGCCCAGGAAGGCCCAGCCGATCACGCATATCAGGAAGCCGCGGGCCGCACCGAAGAACAGGCCCAGCGTCCGATCGAGGGCGCCGATGCGGGAATCGAGGATCAGGTCGGAGATCTGGACCGTAATGATCGACACGATGATCAGGGTGATGACGAAAATGCCGCCGATGGCGGCGACCAGCGCCACCGTGCCGCTGCTGATATATTGCTGCGCGATGGGCAGGGCAGTAGGGTGCAGATACCACGCCGCAGCGGCGGCCACGACCCAGGCCACGATGGCCAGAACCTCGCGGGTGAAGCCGCGTACGGCAGCCAGGAGGGCCGAGATCAGGACGATTCCGATGACAACGAGGTCCAGGACAGAAAAGGGCATGAGCCGAGCCTACGCAGAAACAGGGACAGGGGCCGCATTCGCGGATTGAGGCCAGGCTGTATAGCCTTAAGAGACGCTCTCGTCACCCCTGCCTGAAGAGCCGTGAAGATGGTGCTGAGGAGCGGCTAATAAAAAACCCCGGCGAATGCCGCCGGGGCCGAGGGAGAGACAGGAGCTCTCTTCTTTAGATGAAGACGAAGTCGTCAGCCTGGACGTAGGTGCCCGGCTTCAGCTTGGCGATCGCAAAGCCCTTGCTGCCGCCCGAGCCGTCGAGGTCGAGATACACGAACCCGGTCTTGCTGTCGTAGGTGACAAAGTCATAGGTGTCCTTGGCATGCCCTTTGGCGAAGAACTTGCTCTCCATCTTGCCCTTGTCGAACACCTTGTCGAGGCTGAAGAAGCCCTTCTGCTTGCCGGCACGGGTGCCTTCGAGCGACTCGTAGACCTCTTCCTTGGCGACCTTAACCTTGTAGGCCTTGAGGGCCAACAGGCTGATCTGGATGGTGTCATCGACCGAGGTGAAGTCGGCAATGTGGTCGAAATGGCCCTTCTTGATAGGGTTATCGAACACGAAGGTGTCCTGGCCGGCACCGCCGTGAAGGAAGTCCTTGCCATAGCCGCCGGCGAGCACGTCATTGCCGCCCATGCCGTAGAGCCTGTCGTTGCCGGAGAAGCCTTTGATCATGTCGGCGCCGGCCTTGCCGACAAGCCTGTCGTTCTTTGCCGTGCCGTTCACCAACTCGGACGCATCGGCGACATTGATGGTCAGGGTCTCCTGGAAAACGTTGTTGTCCGAATCTTTGACCTCAATGGTGACCTGATGCGAGCTCGCCGTCAGATAGTCCAGCAGGGCGCCGTCCTTCACCACGAGCCTGCCGTCGACGATCTCGAAACGCCTCCGGCGTCATCGGTGAGCGTGAAGGTGAAAGTCTCATTCAGATCAGAATCGATTGCGGAAAGCACGCCGATTTCCGCGCCTGCCGCAGCATGCTCGATAACGGAGGCGTTCGACAGGGAGATGTCGGTCGGGGCCGTGTTGTCGGTGACCGAGATCGTGAAGGAGGCGTCGCTGATGACCGTTCCCACGTCTCCCGTTGCGGAGATCGAGAGCGCGAATTCCTTGAGCTCGGCGGTCTCGAAGTCGAAAAGGGTGTTGCCGCCGGTCTTCACAACCAGCTCATGGAGGCCCGTGGTCGTGTTGAGCCTGATCTCGAAGCGCTCGCTCAGGCTGTCGGCCAGGGTGAAGGTGAAGGTCTCGTTCTCCGTGCCCCCATCAACGCTCAGTGTGCCAATGACCGTACCGGCTGATGCGTTCTCAATGACAGTCAAGTTCGAGAGTAGGATCGTTGCCATTTATTCCTCTGTGGATTCGAGGGCCAATCGCCGCATCTACCGATGAGGTACACCGATAGAGCTATGGCATAGGTGGTATAAGATAACCCGCAGAGATCAATTAGGCTGGACGGTCTAGGTGGCTTGGCCGAGGGTGGAGGTTCGTTAAGAGGCCTTGCGTCGACGCGCGGCGATTCCCGCAACAAGATCAGTGATATGGCCGATCGAAGAGGTCGCCAGAGGGAGCTTCTCCGGCTTGTTCTTGTCCAGGCGCGGGGCTGGGGAGACGGCACTGGAAAAGCCGAGTTTTGCTGCTTCCTTTAGGCGTGCTTGCTCCTGAGCCACGGGACGTATCGCGCCGGAGAGACCCATTTCGCCGAAATAGACCGTATCGGGCGGAAGCGGATTGCCGGACAGGGACGAGACGAGCGCCGCAGCTGCTGCTAGATCGGCGGCGGGTTCCGTAATTCGTAAGCCACCAGCCACATTCAGATAGACGTCATGCATGCCGAGTTTCAGGCCGCCATGGGCCTCCAGCACGGCGAGCACCATGGACAGGCGATTCTGGTCCCAGCCCACCACGGCGCGGCGCGGCGTGCCGAGAGACGAGGGGGCAACGAGCGCCTGGATTTCCACGAGAAGCGGGCGCGTGCCTTCCATGCCGGCAAAGACCGCCGTCCCAGGTGTCGCCATATCGCGTCCCGCAAGGAAAAGCTCGGAGGGGTTCGGAACCTCGCGCAAGCCTTGGTCCGACATCTCGAACACGCCGATCTCGTCGGTGGGACCGAAGCGGTTTTTCACCGCGCGCAGGATGCGGAAGTGGTGGCCCGTGTCGCCCTCGAAGGACACGACCGCATCGACCATGTGCTCGACGACGCGCGGGCCTGCGATCTGCCCGTCCTTAGTGACGTGGCCGACGAGAATGACGGCAGTGCCGGTCGTCTTCGCGAAACGGATCAGCGCCTGTGCCGAGCCGCGCACCTGCGTGACCGTGCCGGGCGCCGATTCCACCGTCTCGGTCCACATGGTCTGGATCGAGTCGATGATGGCGAGCGCCGGCGGGCGTCCCTGGCTCAAGGTCGCGATGATGTCTTCCACATTCGTCTCGGAGGCGAGTTCCACTGGAGCCTGGCCGAGGCCAAGACGTTCCGCGCGCAGACGCACCTGCGCCACCGCCTCTTCACCCGAGATATAGACCACGCGCTCGCCGCGATTGGCGAGCGCGGCGGAGGCCTGCATCAGAAGCGTCGACTTGCCGATGCCGGGATCTCCGCCGAGCAGGATGATGGAGCCGCGCACGAAACCGCCGCCGGTGACACGGTCCAATTCTGTGATGCCGGAGGGGGTGCGCGGAGCCTCCTTGGTTTCGCCGGAGAGACCTTCGAGCGGGAAGATGCGGCCCTTCGCACGGGATGGGCGCGTGGCGACAGGGCCCGACATGGGGCTTGCGGAGCCTGCTTCCTCGACGATGCTGTTCCAGCCGCCGCACGCCTCGCACTTCCCTTTCCAGCGATTATAGACCGCGCCGCATTCCTGGCAGACGAAAGAGGGGTGACGCTTGGCCATCAGCCCTGCTTTCCGCGATAGCTGCGCGCATAACGCCGGCCCAGATTGGTGAGGATCTCGTAGCCGATGGTGCCGGCCCGGCGACCGACTTCATCAAGGTCAAGAGAGCCGCCGATCATCGTCACGGTGTCGCCGCGCTGGATGTCCTTTTCTGGCACATCGGTGACGTCCACGGTGATCAGGTCCATCGAGACGTTGCCCGCAAACGGGCAGAGGCGTCCGGCCACCACAACCATGCCGGCCAGTAGCTCCTCGCCGCTCTTGCCACGCGCGCTTGCGGAGCGCGGATAGCCATCCGCGTAGCCGACGGAGAGTGTAGCGATGCGGCGACGTCCGAGCGCGAGCCAGCGCGCGTTGTAGCCGACTGTGCCATTCTCCTCGACCCAACGCAGCTGCACGATACGCGCTTCAAGGTTCACGACAGCGCTCATCGGGTTGTCATGATCGGGCGTCGGGTTGCCGCCATAGAGCGCGTAACCTGGACGTACGAGATCGAAATGCGGCTTCTCCTTCAGGAAGATCCCGGAGGAGTTGGCGAGCGATGCACGCACGCCGGGAAGCGTCTCGCGAACGGCCTTGAAGGATTCGATCTGGCGGATGTTGAGCGGGTTGTCGCTTTCTTCCGCGCTCACGAAATGGCTCATGAGAAGCGCGACTTCGAAATCCGTACATTCCGCACGATCCTTCAGCGTCAGACCGTGCGCGACGGTGAGACCGAGGCGGTTCATGCCGGTATCGACATGGATGGCAGCCTCACGCTTCTGGCCTTGAGAGCGGCAGAACGCCGCCCATTCCTCGATCTCTTCGAAGGAGCCGAGAACGGGGCGCAGCTTATGCTCCACGTAAACCGGAGAAGTGCCGGGAAACAGACCGTTGAGCACGTAGATCGTGGCATCGGGCCCAACAGCGCGCACGCGGATCGCTTCGCTCAAATGCGCAACGAAGAACGTGCGGCATCCAGCCCGCGCCAAAGCAGGCACGGCCTGCTCGATGCCGGTGCCGTAGGCATCCGCCTTGACGACGGCGGCGGCTTCCGCGCCGCCTGCGTTGTCGCGCAACGTGCGCCAGTTGGAGGCGAGCGCCGAGAGGTCGATGTGGAGGAGGCCGCCGGCCGTCTCCTTAGGAATACGGCTGGCGGTGCTGGTCTGTTCAGTCTTGGTCAATCGCCGATCCGATCGGGAAGTTTGTCTTCGTCTGCGAGGTTGGTGAAGCGGGTGATGTCGGCCTGGAAGGCCAGCTGCACGGTGCCCGTGGGACCGTGACGCTGCTTGCCGATGATGACCTCGGCCTTGCCGTGGACCTGATCCATTTCCGCCTGCCACTTGAAGTATTCTTCGGTGCCGGGTTTCGGCTCCTTGTTCTTTAGATAATACTCCTCGCGGTAAACGAACATAACCACGTCGGCGTCCTGCTCGATCGAGCCCGATTCACGAAGGTCGGCGAGCTGCGGCCTCTTGTCGTCGCGCGCTTCCACCTGACGGGAAAGCTGGGAAAGCGCGATCAGCGGAACCGCAAGCTCCTTAGCGAGCGCCTTCAAGCCGGTGGTGATCTCTGTCAGCTCCTGCACGCGATTCTCGCCCTTTTTCGACGAGCCGGAGAGCAGCTGCAGGTAGTCGACGATGAGAAGGTCGAGGCCGCGCTGGCGCTTGAGACGCCGTGCGCGGGCGGTGAGCTGCGCGATGGAGATGCCGCCGGTCTGGTCGATATAGAAAGGAATCGACTGCATCTCGCGGGCAGCTTCGGTGATCTTGTAGAAATCGTCCTCGCGCATATCGCCGCGACGGATCTTGTAAGAAGGGACGCCCGCTTGCTCCGCGATGACACGGGTGGCGAGCTGCTCCGCCGACATTTCCAGCGAGAAGAAGCCGACGATACCACCGTTCACGGTTTTCAACGAACCGTCCTGCTGCTTCTCCGCCTTGTAGGCCTTGGCGATGTTGAATGCGATGTTCGTCACGAGAGAGGTCTTACCCATCGCCGGTCGGCCCGCGAGGATGATCAAGTCGGAGGGCTGAAGGCCACCGAGAGACTTGTCGAGATCGATGAGTCCCGTCGAGATGCCTGACAGCGCGCCCTCACGCTTGTAGGCGGCGGCGGCCATGTCGATGGCGGCAGTGAGCGCATCGGAAAAGCGTTGGAAGCCCCCATCGGTGCGGCCCGTCTCGGCAATGGCGTAAAGACGCCGCTCCGCCTCCTCGATCTGGTCGCGCGGCGAGCTATCGACAGGGGCGTCGAAGGCGGTGTTGACGAGGTCCTCGCCGATATTGATGAGGCTGCGACGGATCGCGAGGTCGTAGATTGTGCGGCCGTAATCCTCGGCGTTGATGACCGTGGTGGCCTCAGCCGCGAGGCGGGCGAGATATTGCGAGACAGTGACGCCGCCCAGGTCCTGGTCGCCCAGGAAGGTCTTCATCGTGATCGGGGTCGCGACCTTGCCGGCTTTGATGAGACTGGTGGCGACCTCATAGATGCGGCGGTGGAGATCCTCAATGAAGTGCTCCGGCTCGAGGAAGTCGGAGACACGGTAATAGGCGTCGTTGTTGACCAGGATCGCACCCAGCAAGGCTTGCTCGGCCTCAAGGTTGCTGGGAGGAGTACGAAACTGCGGCTCGGCACTCTCGAGGCGGGCGATCAGGGCATTGGCGGTGGCCATCTGGCGCTCCGGGAACTAGATTGAGGTTTAGAGGCTCTTAGACCGCAATTGGTGTCCTAACCGTTGCTGATCAGGGACAGGCTGAGACTTCGAGCCGGCTGTCCTCGCTGTCCTCGATTCTCACAAGCCGATGTCTTTTCGCCGTCTCCTCGGCTTGACTCCTGGACAAGTCGAAAGGCCAACGAGAAAGCGCTCCCCATCGAATCGATGGGGAGCGCCCATTTTGGAACAAAACATGAACCGGAGCAAGGCTCAGGTTCGCGCTAAGTCTTAGAGCTCCACGTCGCCGGCGTCGGCCAGAGCAGCGCCGACTTCAAGGCCGAGGTCATCAAGGCTGGTCTCTTCGCGGGCGGTGACCGCTTCGCCGCGAGCCTGACGCTCAGCTTCCTCAGGGCTGCGGGCGATGTTGGCCGTCACCGTGACCTCGACCTCCGGATGGAGGGCGACCGGCACGGTGTGCAGGCCGAGGGTCTTGATCGGAGCGTTGAGAACGATCTGGTTGCGATCAACCGTGAAGCCACCCTGGGTCATGACTTCGGCGAGGTCGCGGGTCGAGACCGAACCGTAGAGCACGCCCGTCTCGCCAGACTGGCGGAGGAGAACGAAGCTCTGGCCGTTCAGCTTCTCGGCCACGGCCTCGGCTTCCTTGCGGCGCTCAAGGTTGCGGGCCTCGAGCTGGGCGCGCTGCTGCTCGAAGTGCTTCTTGTTGCCCTCGGTGGCGCGCAGAGCCTTGCCGCGCGGCAGGAGGAAGTTGCGGGCATAGCCCGAGCGAACCTTAACGGTTTCGCCCATCTGGCCGAGCTTTGCGACGCGCTCGAGAAGGATCACTTCCATCGGTTTTCTCCTTTAATGTTCGTGATCAGGTTGAAGGGGTTGGCGGTTGGTTCGACCTGTTGCCGCCAAAGCGTCGGCGAAGGCCAAAAATCGTGTCGGCAAGACCGAACAGGGACAGGGCCGCGACCATGATGCCCTGTGTCAGGAAGAGCAGCACGTAAAGACCTGCCAGAATGAAGCCGCGCCCCGGCTTGCCCTGGGTGCGCTCATGAATGGCGGCGAGGCCCTGCAGGGTGAACGCCATGAGGAAGGCGCCGAAGATCGCGTAGCCGAGGGCGCCGATGAAGCCGTCGAACTGGACAAGGACGAAAGCCAGAACCGGAGCCAGCAGAGCGGAGCGCGGCATCGCGAGTTCCGGCATCGGAGGCCAGGGGCGCGGCAGGCGCTTGGAAATGGAGACGACCTTCGCCGCGAGCCAGAGATAAAAGGCCAGGAACATCGTGAAGCCGAACGCGGACAACGCAGGCGTGGCAGTAGCGAAGGTATCTATCATGGCTTCGCGGGCCTCTTGGCTGGCTTGCTCGGGGGCTTCGAAGAACATATCCACAAAGGCTTCCGAGATCTGGCGCGCCTTGGCCTGGAAGGCGCTGTAATCGCCGTCGGACGAGATGATGCCAGTAGCCACGATGGTGAGAGCAGCTGTAGCCGCAACCCAGGCCAGGAGACTTCCGACCGGGTACCATTCCATCGTGCCTTCAGCCGTCGGGCGTCCCAGCAAGGCGAGATAAGCGAGCCACCAGGCGGGCAGGCCGGTGATGACCGCAAAGCCAAGGGCGCTGACAGGCGAGGTGGTGAAGACTGCGATCGCAAGCGCGCCGACGAGTGTGGCCACGAGCCCGGAACGATGGTTCCAGCCGAGCGAGACGATCAGGACGGGGACGGGAGCGAGCATGTACAGCACGGCAGCAAGCGGCGTCGCCTTGACGACTACCACTGTCAAAAGGGCCGATACGAGGCCCGCGCCGATGCCTGTCGCAATGAAGTTCATGGTTCTCGCTGTCCCGCTGCTCGCTGGCAGGGTTAGGGGCCCTTTGCCCCAACTGACCCGGCGGGGTTTCACCGCTGGGCGAAAAGTGGAAAAGCGGGCTGCACGAGGCAGCCCGCTGAAGGCTTATTAGCGGATCACGTAGGGCAGCAGGCCCAGGAAGCGGGCGCGCTTGATCGCCTGGGCGAGCTCACGCTGCTTCTTGGCCGACACGGCCGTGATGCGCGAGGGAACGATCTTGCCGCGCTCCGAGATGTAGCGGGACAGGAGCTTCGTGTCCTTGTAGTCGATCTTCGGCGCGTTCGGGCCCGAGAACGGACAGGTCTTACGACGACGGAAGAAGGGACGACGGCCGCCGCCAGCGCCACCAGTAGCACCAAATGCCATGATTAGATCTCCTCGCCTTCGCCGCCTTCGAAGCCGCCATCGCGCTCACGGCGCTCGCGGTCCTTGCGCTCGTCACGGTCGCGCTTCTGCATCATCACGGACGGCTCGGTCTCGAGCTCGTCGACCTTGATGGTCATGAAGCGAAGGATGTCTTCGTTGATGCGCATCTGACGTTCCATCTCGGCCACCGCAGCAGCGGGAGCGTTGAGGTTGAACATCGTGAAGTGCGCCTTGCGGTTCTTCTTGATGCGGTAGGCGAGGGACTTCACGCCCCACATCTCGGTCTTCTCGACGTTGCCGCCGTTCTGCTCGATAACGCCCTTGTACTGGTCGACCATTGCTTCGACCTGCTGGGGCGTCACGTCCTGGCGAGCCAGGAAGATATGCTCGTAGAGAGGCATAGTGGGCCTTTCTCAGGTTTGAGGTTCGGGCCTAAGCACGACGATATGAAGTGTTCAGGCCGGTTTCGCGCGTCCGATCGGCGCCAAGCCCTTCGAGCCTGCAAGGCCCGAGCGGTTGTCGAAGGCGGAGACACGGGACGACGGGTCCGAAAACCCAATGCGGCGAGCCGCACCGTCCGTTCAGCCCCCGGCCGGAGCGAACGCGAAGCGGGGGCTATAGTCGATTTGTTCGCAAAATGCAAACGGGTTGATCGTATCTCTTCGTCGTCCTCGGGCCCTCCGCGTCATGGCTGGCCTTGTGCCGGGCATCCACGCCTTCCGGCGCTGCGTTTCCAAGATGTGGATGGCCCGGTCAAGCCCGGCCATGACGAAAGAAAACGAGTGCGGTCATGACGAGGTGTGTCTTTACCGTTGATAGCCTCTCCGAGCGTCCGCGGGACACTGGTCAATGGGCCAGTCTAAGCTAAAACAGGCTTATGAAAGCACCTCCTCTTCGCCTTGGCGTCAATATCGATCACGTCGCAACCGTCCGAAACGCTCGGGGCGGGGTCCATCCGGACCCGATCCGGGCCGCCCATATGGCCGTGCTGGCAGGCGCGGACGGGATCACGGCCCATCTTCGCGAGGACCGGCGGCATATTCGCGACCAGGATATGGAACGCCTCAAGCGCCAGCTCTTCGTGCCGCTCAATTTCGAGATGGCAGCGACGCCGGAGATGATCGAGATCGCCACCCGGATCCACCCCCATGCTTGTTGCCTCGTGCCGGAAAAGCGCGAGGAGCGGACCACCGAAGGGGGGCTCGACATCATTGGTGGCGCTTCCCATCTGCGTCCGATGATCCAGCAACTGAAAGGTCAGGGCATCCGGGTGTCCCTCTTTGTCGAGCCGGAGATCGAGGTCATGGACGCCGCCTGCGATCTGGGCGCACCCGTGGTCGAGCTCCACACCGGCACCTATTGCGAGGCCGTCGCCGCAGGCGATGAGGCCAAGGTCGCTTACGAACTGGAGCGCCTGTGCCGCGCCGCTGCCCATGGAGCGGGTATCGGCCTGGAGATCCATGCGGGTCATGGGCTTGCCCTCGACTCCGTTCGCCCTGTCGCGGCCATTCCGCAGGTCGTGGAGCTGAATATCGGCCATTCTCTGATCGGCGACGCCATCTTCATGGGGCTCGACGAGGCCGTCCGTGCCATGCGCGCCGCCATGGACGAGGGCAGGGCACAGGTGGCGGTATGATACTCGGAATCGGATCGGATCTCTGCGACATTCGCCGGATCGAGCGCTCTCTTGAACGCTTCGGCGACCGCTTTACCCACCGCGTCTATACGGAGGGCGAGCGGGTCCGCAGTGATCGCCGCGCCGCCCGAGCGCCTTCTTACGCCCGGCGTTTCGCCGCCAAGGAAGCCTGCGCGAAAGCCCTCGGAACAGGGCTGAGCCAAGGTGTATTCTGGCGGGACATGGAGGTGGTCAATCTGCCGAGCGGCCGCCCGACGATGCGGCTGACCGGCGGGGCCCTGGAGCGGCTGCGGAAGATGACGCCAGACGGGTACGAGCCGTTCGTCCATGTCTCCCTGACCGATGATCCGCCCTTGGCCCAGGCCTTCGTGATTATCGAAGCCCTCTCCGTTGCGGAGGCGTCTGCGTTGCGGCAAGCCCCGCCATAGGCTAGAGCATGGCCCGGAGCGAAGGGCAGGCGCCGGAGGCCGGTGCCTGGCTGATCGAATTCTCGAGAACGGTTTGCACTTGGGGCACTGAAGTGCAAACCGTTCTCGATTTTGGACAACATAGGCGGCCTCAAGCCGCCACGTTCCTCAAGCATAGGTCGATCGACGTGAGCGACAACGCCAAGCAAACCATGGGTAGCACCGTGAAGAAGAAGGAAGAAGAAGGCCTTTGGGAAACCATCAAGGTCATCATCCAAGCGCTTTTAATCGCGGTGGTGGTCCGCACCGTCCTGTTCCAACCCTTCAATATTCCCTCGGGCTCTCTGATCCCGACCCTGCTGATCGGCGACTACCTTTTCGTCTCCAAGTATGCCTACGGTTATTCGAAGCACTCGATGCCCTTCAGCCCGCCTGTCTTCTCAGGCCGCATCTTCGGTTCCGAGCCGAAGCGCGGCGACATCGCGGTGTTCAAGCTGCCGAAGGACAATTCGACCGACTACATCAAGCGCGTGGTGGGTCTGCCGGGTGATCGCATTCAAGTGATCGCTGGCGTTTTGCATATCAATGGCCAGCCGGTTCAGCGCGAGCGTGTCGAGGATTACAAGACGACCGACGAATATGGTCGTTCCACCGCCGTTCCTCGCTACAAGGAAACCTTCCCTGACGGTTCGAGCCACTTCGTGATCGAGCTGAAGGGTGACCGCGCCTATTGGGACAATACGGATGTCTACACGGTGAAGCCCGGTCATTACTTCATGATGGGCGACAACCGGGACAACTCCACCGATTCCCGCGACGAGGCGAATGTGGGTCAGGTGCCAGCCGAGAACCTCGTTGGCCGAGCGGAGATCATCTTCTTCTCCATCGACGAAGGCGCGTCCCTGTTCCGATTCTGGGAATGGCCGCAGCGCATTCGCTGGGATCGCATGTTCGAGCGGATCCGTTAAGCCGTGGTCCGTCGCAAGCCGAACTATGACGAGTTGCTGGAGAAGCTGGAATACCAGTTTCAGAAGCCCGAACTTCTCGATGAGGCGCTCACCCATGTGAGCGCCCCCAAGGCCAGCGGAAAGAGCTATCAGCGTCTCGAGTTCTTGGGCGACCGGGTGCTGGGCCTTGCGATTGCCGAGACGCTCTACAAGACGTTTCCGAACGCCCCTGAAGGCGAGCTCTCACGCCGCCTCGCGGAGCTGGTGCGTCGTGAGAGCTGTGCCGAGATCGCCATCGCCTGGGATGTCGGGCCCTATCTGAAGCTCGGCGCGGGCGAGGCGCACTCGGGCGGGAGGCGCAATCAGACCATCCTGGCGGATGTGTGCGAAGCGATTATCGGGGCCGTATTCCTCGACGGCGGCTATGAGGTTGCAAAAGCTCTAGTGGAACGCTCGTTCAAGGCGCTGCTCGAAACTCCGCGCCGTCCCCTGCGCGATCCCAAGAGCGCGTTGCAGGAATGGGCGCAAGGACGAGGCCTGCCGCCTCCGACCTACACTATCGCGGAGCAAACCGGCCCCGATCACGCGCCCAAGTTCCGCGTGATGGTGAAGGTCAAAGGCACGGAAACCGAGTTCGGGCTCGGCACATCGAAGCGTATTGCGGAACAGGCTGCCGCGCGTAGTCTTCTCCTCAGAGAGGGCATCTGGACGGAGGACGAGCATGGAACAAACTGAGCCGGCCAACACCAAGGCGGGTTTCGTCGCGCTCATCGGTGCACCCAATGCGGGCAAGTCGACGCTGCTCAATGCGCTTGTGGGCTCCAAGGTCTCCATAGTCTCGCGCAAGGTTCAGACGACGCGCGCTTTGGTGCGCGGCATCGCGATGGAAGGCGATACGCAGATCGTGTTCGTGGACACACCCGGCATCTTCAAGCCGAAGCGCCGCCTCGACCGCGCCATGGTCACCTCGGCCTGGGGCGGAGCAGGGGACGCTGATGTCGTCGCGCTGCTGCTCGACGTGCGCAAAGGCGTCGACGATGAGGCCGAGGCTATCCTTAACAAATTGCCCGAGTTGAAGCAGCCGAAGGTACTGATCCTCAACAAGATCGACCTGATCGAGCGGTCGAAGCTCCTGGAACTTGCCGCTAAGCTCAACGAGAAGGTGCCCTTCGCCCACACCTTCATGATCTCGGCCCTGAACGGCGATGGCATCAACACTCTAAGAAGCCAGCTCGCCGCCATGATGCCCGCGGGTCCCTGGCTCTATCCGGAGGATCAGATCTCCGACGCGCCGTTGCGCATGCTTGCCGCCGAGATCACCCGCGAGAAGATCTACGAGCGCCTGCACGAGGAGCTGCCGTACCAGTCGACCGTCGAAACAGACCAGTGGCAGCAGCGCCCGGATGGCTCCGTGCGTATCGAGCAGACGGTGTTCGTGGAGCGCGACAGTCAGCGCAAGATCGTGCTCGGCAAGGGCGGCCAGACCATCAAGGCCATCGGCCAGGCGGCGCGCAAGGAGATCGCCGAGATCGCGGAGGCTCCCGTGCACCTCTTTATCTTCGTGAAGGTGCGCGAGAACTGGAGCGACGATCCCGAGCGCTACCGCGAGATGGGACTGGAATTCCCGAAGGGCTAATTCGTTTGATGCTTATCGCGCTCTTATCAAGCGCGATAAGCCGTTCTCAAGCCGCCCCAATGACGTCCGAGGATGCGGATCGGCACGTCCACTTCCTGCATCATCACGATCTTCCCGCCGCCCATGTCACGGGCATAGGCCTGCACGATGAAGGGACGTGTCGAGCGGGCAGCCGTGATGCCGGCGCGATCGTCGAAGATTCTCTTGTTTCGGCAATTGGCGGCGTTCCAGACGGGATCGTTCGCGCGCTGCGGCTGGGAGTAGATCCGGTTGTGAACCGGGATGTAGCCGTTGCGGTCGATGGGAAGGCAAAATGCCATCGTGGTGTCGGAGGCCAGCACGTGTTCGAGCACGGACGGCAGGATTTTCTCGAACACGGGAAGGTAGACCGTGCTGTACTGCGCGGGATCGGTGCCGGGGAGGAGCTTGTAATCCGTATCGAAGACGGCATCGCGCGAGACGCTTCCATCCTTCACAGCTTGCTCGATCAGCGCCTCGACCCGGCGTGCGGTTTCCTGCGCCAGCAGGATGCGCGGCTTATAGGCTGCTTCGACTTGTCCGATGAAGCTCTCGATACGGCTGCGGGTCTCAGTGGCGGGATGATCGAAGGCGCAATGAAGACCCATGGGGCTTGCCGCGACGATCAGAACGCCAACGCGGCCCATTTCCTGCGTCTCGATCTCAGCACGCTGTCCGGGGGCCATGCGCACCGTGTCGGTCGCTGCCAGAAGCATGCCACCGGTGCTGATGTCGATCAGTCGTGAGGTCGCGCTGTTTGCGCCGATGCGGATCGTGACGGGACGTTCGACAGGGAAGCGATCTGATTGCCGCCTGTCACCGAGTTCGCTCTGGCGAATGACGGTGACGAAACGCTGCCCCAGGGCCTTGGCCAAACCATCCGCCGTCTTCGTGGCCTGATCGGCTTGGTGTGCACGTTGGCTCGCATCGAGAGAGATGGTGTCCACGTCGCTCGCGCGGTCGCTGACCCTGCCCACGCTGCTCGACGTGACGCTTGCGAGGCGCGAGACTTCATCGATGGCTGCATTCTGCTCGCCGACCGCTTGGCGCACCGTATCGAAGACAGGGCGAACACCCTGCACGACATCGACGACCGATGTCACGGCACTCGTGGAAGCCTCCGCCGTTTCGCGCAAATGGTCGATACGCTGGCGGATGTTGTCGGCGGCCCTGGCGGTTTCTGTCGAGAGAGTTTTCACCTCGCTGGCGACGACGGCAAAGCCGCGTCCAGCCTCGCCTGCGCGTGCCGCCTCAATGGTCGCGTTGAGTGCGAGAAGATTGGTCTGGCGGGCAACGGCGGAGATCGTATCGACGATGCCGACGATCTCCGCGGTCGCTGCGGAAAGCTGCGTAATGAGAGCGCTCGCTCTTTTCGCGGCCTGAACCGCACTGTCGATCTGCTCGCTCGCGTGATCCATCGCCCGGCCGATCTCGGAGGCCGTCGTGGCGAGTTCTTCAGTCGAGGAGGCCAGCGAGAGCGTTTCGCTCGAAGCCGTGCGTCCTGAAGCTGCGAGCTCGTCAGCATGCGTGCGGATCTCGGCCAGATCCTTCTCCACCGCCGCTACGTCGGCTGCGGCCACGGCAATGGCTTGGGTGACCCCTTGGATCGCTTTCAGCACATCCGCTTCCAGCGAGTTCACGACCTCTACATCCCGCGTCCTGTCGCTCAGGGGCGGGGGAGTGGCCGCAGCCAACGGCTCGGAGGCCGCAGCGTCTTGAGGGGCTTCTTGAGGCGTGTGGCGTCGCAGAAGACCGAGCATTGTCCCGCTCTTATGATTGTTGATTCCCTAACGTCATTGTGGTGACGGAAGCCTGCGCGAAGCTGGTGGCATACAAACACAATCACCCGGCGATGAGGTCACATCGCCGGGTGATTGTGTTTCAAGAACTCCAACCGCGCGTGTTACTGCTGGTTCTGACCCTGCAGCAGCGGCGTGATGCGGCGGAGAGTGACGCGGCGGTTCTCCTGTTCGGGGCCCTGCGTGTCCACCTTCAGATACTGCTCGCCGTAGCCCTGCGTGGTCAGGTTCTCGGCGGGGATCTGGAATTGCTGCGTCAGGATGGTTGCAACCGTTTCCGCACGGCGATCGGAGAGGGTAAGGTTGTCCTCGTCCGAGCCGACCGCATCGGTGTGACCTTCCACGAGGAAGATCTCGTTCGGGTTGCGGGAGATGGCCTGACGCAGACCTTCGGCGATGACACTGAGAGCGTTCACCTGATCCGGCGGCAACTCCCAGGAACCGAACTCAAAGTTGATCGTGTCAAGGTCCACGCGGCGCATCCGCTCACGTAGCGGCTGGCTGCGGCGGATCTCGTCGAGGGTATAGGCGCGTTCGATGCGCTCCACCGGCGGGGCGGTGAAGGCTTCCACGATCTGTCTCGGGGAGGCGCGTTCCGTTTCCACGATGTACTCCTCGCGCGGGATGCGCACCGTGGGCGGCGGCAGCCGGAGCACTTCTTCTTCCACGTAGCCGTAGCCCGGACGGACATTAACGCCGCCGCGACGATTCTCGATGAGGACGACCTCACGACCGGCAGGCTCGCGCCTCACGCGACGAATGAGATTGCCATATTCGTCGCGCACCGAAATGATTTCCGAGCCGTCAGGCCGACGAACGATGGTGACCTCCTCATTGCCGCCGCGACGTTCCACGCGAACATCATCGGCACCGTAGATGCGGCGGAAGCGTTCCGACTCATCGTGACGGATGATGACCTCGTTGCCCTCCCGGACGATCGTGCGGTTGCCAGGCTCCTCGATGATGACGCGGGTTCCCTCCCTGCGCTCACGCCGTTGGGTGCGCAGATCCTCGATGCGTACACGCGATGCGTCGAGCGGCTGTTGGGCCGCCTGGGGTGCCGCAGGGGCCGGGGCAGCGGCTGCCGGCGGCTGGGCACGGGGAGCCCCAGGTGCCGCCGGAGCCGGCGCCGTCTGAGCCGGAGCAGGCGGAGTCGGCGCAGGCTGTGTGCGGGGTGCCGGAGCCTGCGTCGGAGCCGGGGCTGGCGGTGCAGGCTCGGTTCGCGGCTGGGTTGCCGCGGGCGGAGTGCGGCGCGGCTCACGTTCGGGCTGTGGAACGTCGCGGGGGCTCGGCACGGTCCGAGGCTGAGCCGGTGCCGGCGGGGTCGCAGGCTGCGCGGCCGGAGGCGCTGCAGGACGTACCGGTGTTTCCGGTTCCTGCTGGCGTTGACGCGGGCGCTCCGCCGGACGCTGGTCACGCTCCTGAGTGCTGGGACGAGCAGGGCGTTCCGGCGTCTCGGCTGGCGGACGAACCCGCTCGGCAGGAGTTTGCCCAGGGCGGGTCGGGGTAGCCGGTTCTGCGCCGGAAGGCGGTGTCGCACGCTCAGGGCGCTGCTCTTGGCGTTCGGCCGGCTGGCGCTGCTCGCGGCCCGGGCGCTGAGCCGGGCGCGTTTCTTCATCGGGGCTCGTGGCACGGGGCGGGCGAGGGGCCTCGGGGGCTGCTCCCTGACTACCACCGCGCTGGGGACGCTGGCCGTCCTCATCCGCTCCGCGCCGCTCCTGTCGGCGCTGCTGACCGGGAGGGGCCTGTTCATCCTGTCCCTGCGGTCTTTGACGGGCTCTCGGAGGCAATTGGGGCTGGTCGCCGGGCTCGGCCTGGGCCAGGGTGACAGGGGCCGAGGTCTGCGGCTGGAGCGCAGAAGCGTTCGCCGACAGCATCATCAGCGGGAGAGCTGTGCTCGCAAGAAACAGGTTGGTGATCTTCATGATACTCAATTCACTTTCGGGGATTCAAGCTGATCGTGAATGCTAAGCTGCCCCGTTGGTTCCATTTCGGGTCGATCTTCGGTCTTGGAGAATATCTTAACAATTTCGCCCAATGCTGTTGGAAAATATGGCAAAAAGCCTGCTGAATGCTTACATCACGGCTTCAGCCGATTGAGCCTGAAGAAAGCACCCGCACCCGATGCACTGGACCGATGAAGGCGTCGTTCTCGGCGTCCGTAAACATGGCGAGACGAGCGTCATCCTCGAGCTGATGACGCGCGAGCACGGCCGCCATTCGGGCCTCGTCCATGGCGGGCGCTCAAAGGCCCTTCAGGCCGTGCTCCAGCCGGGCAATACCGTGCAGGCCACATGGCGGGCGCGGCTCGATGAGCATCTCGGCAACTTCCAGGTCGAGGGGTTGAGCCTGCGAGCCTCTCGTCTCATGAACTCGTCCATGGCGCTCTATGGCCTTGCCGCCCTGGCGAACCTGCTGCGCTTCGTACCCGAACGCGATCCGCATTTCGCTCTCTACGAAACCTTGACCGTTCTGGTGGATCATCTGGACGACCCGGACCTTGCCCCGGCGCTCTTCGTGCGGTTCGAGCTCGCCATGCTATCCGAGCTCGGTTTCGGGTTGGACCTATCCTCCTGTGCAGCGACAGGCACTGAGAGGGATCTCATCTATGTGTCCCCGAGAAGCGGGCGGGCAGTGAGCGCGGCGGCGGGGGAGCCCTACAAGGATCGCCTTCTCAAACTCCCCGGCTTCCTGATTGGTCAGACGAAAGCTAACCGCCCGAGCGAGAGCGAGATCCGAGCCGGATTTGCACTCACGGACTTCTTCCTGCATCAGAACGTCTTCGACCCTCAGGGGCAGCAGGCACCGGAGGAACGGGCGCGTTTCGTCGCACTCGCGACAGCTGGGGACGAATGAGGTATGTTTCTGTTATGTTCTCATTTCAGGTGATAAAGAAGCGATTCGCTATTGAGGAATTCAGGTAATGGGTAAGCCGGTCAATCCACCGTCTGGCGGCGAGATCGAGAACATCAATCTCAAGGACGCCCTGGAGGAGCGCTATCTGGCCTATGCGCTCTCCACCATCATGCACCGTGCGCTGCCGGACGCGCGAGACGGGTTGAAGCCCGTCCACCGCCGCATCCTGCATGCCATGCGGCTGTTGAAGCTCGACCCGAAATCCGCGCCGAAGAAATGCGCCCGCATCGTCGGCGACGTGATGGGTCAGTACCACCCGCACGGCGACCAATCGATCTATGACGCCCTGGTGCGCATGGCGCAGGATTTCGCCCAGCGCTATCCGCTGGCGGACGGGCAGGGTAATTTCGGCAATATCGATGGCGATGGTGCCGCCGCCATGCGCTACACCGAAGCCAAGCTGACGGAGGTCGCGCGCCTGCTTCTGGAAGGCATCGATGAGGATGCCGTCGATTTCCGCGAAACCTACGATCAGGCAAACGAAGAGCCGGTGGTGCTGCCCGCCGCCTTCCCGAATCTGCTCGCCAATGGCTCACAGGGCATCGCGGTCGGCATGGCCACCTCCATTCCGCCGCATAATGCGGCGGAGCTGTGCGACGCAGCGCTGCATCTCATCTCGAAGCCGAATGCGACCTCCGAGCAACTGATGCAGTTCGTGCCGGGGCCGGATCTTCCGACCGGCGGCATCATCGTCGACACGCTGGCTTCCATGGCTGAGACCTACAGCACGGGCCGGGGTTCGTTCCGCGTGCGCGCCCGTTGGCACAAGGAGGATCTCGGGCGTGGCAACTGGCAGATCGTCGTCACCGAAATCCCGTACGCGGTGCCGAAGTCCCGCCTGATCGAGAAGATCGCGGAGCTGCTGCAGGAAAAAAAGCTGCCGCTGCTTGCGGACGTTCGCGATGAATCGGCTGAGGATATTCGCGTGGTTCTTGAGCCCCGCGCGAAGACCGTTGATCCGATCATCCTCATGGAGTCGCTCTTCAAGCTCACCGAGTTAGAGAGCCGCATTCCGATGAACGTGAACGTGCTCGCCGGCGGCAAGGTGCCGAAGGTGTTGAGCCTTGCGGAATGCCTGCGCGAATGGCTCGACCATCGCCGCGAGGTGCTGATCCGCCGCTCCAAGTTCCGCCTCGCTGCCATCGACAGGCGCTTGGAGATCTTGGGTGGCCTGCTCATCGTCTATCTCGACCTCGACAGGGTGATCAAAATCATCCGCGAGGAGGACGAGCCGAAGGCGGAGCTGATGCGCGTCTTCAAGCTCACCGAGGTTCAAGCCAACGCCATTCTGGACACGCGCCTGCGCTCACTTCGCAAGCTCGAGGAGATGGAGCTCAAGCGCGAGCAGAAGAACCTGCAGGACGAGAAAGCCAAGATCGAGGAGCTGCTCGGCTCCGAGAAGATTCAGTGGAAGGCCGTTGCCACTGATATCAAGGAGGTTCGCAAGACCTTCGGTCCTGACACGACTCTCGGCAAGCGCCGTACCACCTTCGCCGAGGCGCCGGACACCTCCGACATCGACTTCGCGGAGGCCATGATCGAGCGCGAGCCGATTACGGTCATCGTCTCCGAGAAGGGCTGGGTCCGCGCCATGAAGGGGCATCAGGAGGATCTCTCCTCATTGCAGTTCAGAGGCGACGACAAGCTCAAGACCGCCTTCTTCGCCGAAACCACGTCCAAGATCATCGTGGCGGCGAACAACGGCCGCTTCTTCACGCTGGATGCGTCGAAGCTCCCCGGCGGTCGCGGTTTCGGCGATCCGATCCGCCTGATGGTGGATCTGGAAGAAGGTGCGGACTTCATTGCCGCCTTCCCGTACAAGGCGGGCTCGAAGCTGCTTGTCGTGAGCTCCGATGGACGCGGCTTCATCGTGCCCACCGACGAGGTCACGGCGAATACACGTAAGGGCAAGCAGATCCTCAACCTTGACGCGCCGGCGAACATGGTCGTCTGCACCGATGCTAAGGGCGATCACGTCGCAGTCATCGGCGAGAACCGCAAGCTCCTGATCTTCCCCGCAAAGCAGGTGCCGGAGATGACGCGCGGCAAGGGCGTGCGCCTCCAGCGCTACAAGGACGGCGGCGTCTCCGACGCCAAGGTCTTCACGTTGAAGGAAGGCCTGACCTGGAAGGATACGTCCGGCCGCACCTGGACGGTAGCCAAGGAAGACCTGCGCGACTGGATGGGTGACCGCACCGAAGCCGGCCGCCTGCCGCCGAAAGGCTTCCCGAAATCGAACAAGTTCGGGGAGTGAGCGGCATTCCTGCGTCTCTTTCTGAAGGTCAGCAATGAGCCATCCCGGACGGCGTGCGCCGATCCGGGATCGGATGACTGACATTCTCCACGTCACGGCCGGGCTTGTCCCGGTCATCTCGGTTTAGAAGAGTGCTGCGCTTCTCGTAATCGAGATCACCGGCACAAGGCCGGTGATGACGTATCCTAGCCCTGATCGGCCGTTCCGCCGATCGTCTCCGTCGGGTTCTGCATATCTGCCGGCACAGGGCCGCTCTCGCCGGCGCCGCGTTCGAGTTTCGAGGCGATTTCCGCCACGTGGCGTCCCTGGAAGCGTGCGCCGCCTAGTTCGTTCTCGCTCGGCTGACGCGAGCCGTCGCCACCTGCGAGCGTCGTCGCGGCATAAGGCGTGCCCCTGAGAATTCATCCATCTTGGTCTGGCCCGGATAGGAATAGGGCGGTCCCACGATGACTATGCCGTGATGCAAGAGCGTGGTGTGGAACGAGGTGGTCCTGGTTTCCCGGCCGCCGTGCCGGGTGCCCGTGGAGGCGAACACGCTGCCGACCCTCCCGACAAACGCGCCCTTCACCCAAAGTCCGCCGGTCTGATCAAGGAAGTTGCGCATCTGTGTCGCCATGTTGCCGTAGCGGGTGGGTGTGCCGAAGATGATGGCTTCGTAGTCGGCGAGCTCGTTCGGGCTTGCAATGGGCGCATCCTGCATCCTGGTCGATCTTCATGCCGGATTGCGCGCGATCTCCTCGGGGACGAGTTCCGGAACACGCTTGACGAAGACCTCGGTGCCGGGCACCGAGCGTGTGCCTTCCGCAATGGCCTGAGCCATCGTCTCAACATGACCGTAGGAGGAGTAGTAGAGGACCAAGATCCTGGCCATGGAGCACCTGTACTTGCGTATGAAGGCTACGGGAGCAACAAACGAGGCGCGGGCAGGGTTGTCTCGATGCTCTCACGAATTGACCTGCCTATTCGAGCGATGTCGTGACGAACTCGGGCGTGGCCCCCACACGTTCCGAGAAGACCGCAAAGGCGGGGAAGTCCTAGGCCGAGGCACTTGTATGATGCGCAAGTCTGAGCCGTTTAAGATATATTGCGTCGTATCCTCTCTATTCGGGGGGCTCAATCGCAGATGGATTCCTTTAAGGAAGGTGCTTAGCCGCAAGGCGCAGAATCCGCTCACACGTGTTCCTGTGCTTAAAGGCCGAACACGTTCTCGCGAAAGGGTGATCTGATGATCGTTCGTTCTTTGTTGCTTGCTGGAGCTGCGAGCGGATCGCTGATTGCCGTCTCTCCGGCCATGGCTCAGTATGTGCCCCTTGGCTCGCTCATGAATGCAGTGCACGCCTCTCAGCCGGCTCCGCAACCTGGAATGCAAGCCCAGCAGCCCCAGGTCCAGGCCAAGAAGCCGACGCGGGCCCGAGGAGAAAAACCAGGCGGTAAGTCGAAAGTCGGCGCGCCACCACCGCAGTACGACGTGCCGCGCAACAATCGCCCTCGCTACCACGGCGGACCCTCGGACGATAACGGCTGAGACAGCTCCCGCCATCGATTCTTCGTAGCGGGTGGCTTAGTCCACCCGCACCCAGCCGTGACTTCCTAAGCGCTCTTGCGGGGTGAAGCGGGCCTTGTAGCCCATCTTCTTCGAACCTTCGACCCAGTAGCCGAGATAGAGATAGGGCAAGCCCATCATCCGCGCGCGGCGGATATGATCAAGAATCATAAAGGTGCCGAGGCTTCGATCCTGATGGTCCGGGTCATAGAAGGAATAGACCATCGACAGGCCATCGCTCATCACGTCCATCAGGCTGACGGCGATGAGATCGCCTTCGCCTCTGCCCGTGATGGCGCTGTCGATGCCACGCCGACGATACTCGATGAGCTTCGTGTCCACATGGCTGTCCTCGACCATCATGGAGTAGTCGAGCACCGACATGTCCGCCATACCGCCATCAGCGTGGCGCGCGTCCACGTAGTGGCGGAAGAGCGCGTATTGCTCCGAGGATGGGCGGTTAGGAATCTCGTACCCGATAAGGTCGGCATTGTTTTTCAGAACACGCTTCAGATTCCCCGACGGCTCGAATTCATCCACGAGAACCCGAACCGACACGCAGGCGCGGCAGGTGTCGCAGGCGGGGCGATAGGCGATCGTCTGCGAACGACGGAATCCACCTTGCGTGAGGATCTCGTTCAGCTCGCGGCCGCGCCGGCCGACGATATGCGTGAAGACCTTCCGCTCCTCCTTGCCCGGCAGATAAGGGCACGCCGAGGGCGAGGTGAGATAGAATTGCGGTGCGTCGCGGGAGTGACTCGTCAAGCCGGAAAGCCTTGTGGAGAAACCTTGAGCGCTGATTCAACGCTCAAAGAATAACATTGGTGCCCGCCCCGTCCAGGAAAAGAGGAGGGATGTCGCAGTCTCCTTAGTCGACGCGAATGATCATCATGCCCGTGAGCAGATCACGGATGAAGCGCCCGTCATTGCGCAGGAAGCCGACGAGCACGTCGCAGAGCCAGAGCAGGAAGGTCGAGATCGCGACGTAGAAGAACAGGGCGTGCACAGCCGCGGCAAGCATGGAGACGCCTCGTCCCGTCGCTGGATCGATGACACGAAGACCCATGGTGCGCATTCCCACCGTCGCCTGATTGGGACTGCCGATGGTCACCGCGTTGTAGACGATGAAGATGAGCGCAGTGAGGGGCAGGGCGAAGAACAATCCCCATCCGAGTCCCAGGGTGATGAGCCCGAGGAAGAAGATGCCGATTGAAATCAGCACCACCCAGAGCGCGATCACGAACAGGTCGATGAGATAGGCCCAGAAACGGCGCGCGATGACGCCTTCCGTCAGGCGGGTATCAACCTGATAAGTGTTGTACTCGACAGTCGGCGGGTAGGGCCGATTGACCATTGTCTTAAATCCTCAATAGGCGGTCTCCGACAGACAGCGGGAGTCGATCCGCTGCGGAGCGAGCCCCTCCGCCTTCAGGGCATCGAACACCTCCAATGTATGTTGCCTGTCGCGAGTTTCGATAGTGATGTCGATCGAAACACCCTTCGCAGGCACATCAAGGAAGAGACGGCCATGCGAAACCTCGAGGATGTTCGCGCCGAGGCTGCCGAGGAGGCTCGCGACGCGGCCGAGCAGTCCTGGCCTGTCATGGGAGGTGATGCGGAAGGAGGCGATACGGTCGTCGCGCTCCAGCTCGCGCACCATGACGGAAGCGAGGATGCGCGCATCGATATTGCCGCCGCAAAGCACGAGACCCACCCGCTTGCCCTCGAAGCGCTTGGGCTCGGCAAGCATCGCGGCAAGGCCCGCCGCGCCCGCGCCTTCGGCCATGGTCCGCTGCAAGGTAGCATAGGCGTTGACCGCGCGCTCGATCAGCGGCTCCTCGACGAGGATCATATCGGAGACGAGATCTCGCACGATGGGCAGAGGCAGCTGACCCACAGTTTTCACCGCGATGCCTTCAGCCAGCGTCGCGCCGCCGATGGGCCGGTTCTCGCCTCGGATCGCGTTGGTGAAGGACGGGTAGAGTGCCGCTTCCACGCCGACGATTTCGATGGAGGGCTTCAAGGCCTTTGCCGCGATGGTGATACCGGAGATCAGCCCACCGCCGCCGATCGGTACGACGATCTGGTCGAGATCGGGCGCATCCGCCAGCATCTCCATGGCGATGGTGCCCTGGCCCGCCATGACCTTCGGGTCGTCATACGGATGAACGAGGACGAGGCCTTCCGCCTCGATGATCTCGCGAACGCGGTGTGCGGATTCATAGAGTGTTTCGCCGTAAAGGATCACGCGCGCGCCATAAGAGCGGGTGTTCTCTGCCTTCACCAGGGGGGCGCTTTCCGGCATGACGATGGTGGCCGGGATGCCGAGGCGGCGAGCGTGGTAGGCCACAGCCTGAGCATGGTTGCCGGCCGACATGGCGATGACCCCGCGCTTGCGCTCGTCAGGAGTGAGGCTCTCAAGCTTGTTCACCGCGCCGCGCTCCTTGAAGGAGCCGGTGGGTTGCATGTTCTCGTGCTTCACGCAGACGTTGGCGCCGGTGATCTGGGACAGTCGCGGAGCGGGCACGAGCGGAGTGCGCAGAACCTGACCATGGATGGTGCTGGCTGCGCGCTCCACATCCTGCAGGTTGATGGCGTAATCGGCCAAGGTTTCCTCCAGATCCTTATTATAGCCCTTAAACGGGTCTTGGTGTTGGTTCTTGAAAGCCCAGCAGGCCGCCGGGCCGGAAGATGAGAAAGACGACAAGCGCGGCATAGAGAGCGATGTCACGGGCTTCGATAGGTAGATAAGCCGACCAGACGGTTTCGAACAATCCTATTATGAAACCTCCTAACAGGGCACCGGAAACCGAGCCTATGCCTCCAATGATCGCGCCGATGAGGGCTTTGAGTCCATATTGGAAGCCGCCGGCGAAACCCAGGCCTCCGTATTGCACCACGATCAGCATGCCGGAGAGACCGGCCATTCCGCCTGCCAGCGCTAGCGTCTTGGTGAGAAGGCGAGGACCGTTGACACCCATGAGGGCCGCGGCTTTGGCATCATCCGCATAGGCGCGCCACGCCCGCCCGAAGCCCGTTGCCTTCATCAGCCAAAGAAGGGTGAGTGCGGCTGCAAGGCCCAGACCCGATGTGAGGAGGCTGATCGGCGTAAGGCTGACTAGAAACTCCTCCGAGCGGGCAAGGGGCAGGGCTTCCGACCAGATCGGAGGCAGCCAGACCGTTACGGGGCTCTGCACAAGGCGCAGGTATTCCATCAGCGCGAGGGACAGGCCGACGGTGGCGATGAGGCTCGGCTGAGTGCTGGCACTGGTGATGCGGCTGATCGTGAAATGTCCGCCGACGGCACTGTGCATGGCGCCTGCAAACAATGCGCCGACGAAGCCGATTGCGATGCCAAGAAGCGGGGAGTTCAAGCCAGATGCCAGAACCAGAGAGGCTCCCGCGACCGTGGCCGCCGAACCGACGGCCGCCAACTCGCCAAACGCCAGATTGACTCGTCCACTCAGCCCGAAAACGAGAGCGAAAGCCACCGAGAGCAGGGCATAGATGGCGGTGCGCGGCAGACTGACCAGGATCTGCTGCATCCAGTAGGCAAGGCCGGGGGGAAGCTCGATCACATCCGCAGCAGGAGGGCTCCCGGGATCGGCAGCAACACCTTCCGGCGTATTGAGATAGTACTGTTTCAGGAGATAGAGGCTCGCGCCCGAGACCGGCCCTTCCTCTGTGGCAAGGCCGGTCAGCTCCGATTTGTTGAGCGACAGTCCCGCGGCGGCGAAGGTGCAGACGACAAAGCGGTCGAGCGGCGGGCGATCCGGATATTGGGCCGTGTAAAGGACCCTCAAGCTCCGCGGCGTGGGGCCCTCCTGAAGGCGGTGCACGATGATCGCTGCACCCGGATTGAGCGCAGGCAAGGCGGACCGGCACACGCGCGCCTGATCCGCATCGATGGACAAGCCGCAGGCCGAAAGCAGGCTCAGGCCCCCAAGACAGGCAATCAGTCGCCATGCCTTAAGAAAGCGTACCCCCTTCATGCAGCGGCCTTGCCGGCGATCAGGCTTGAGCCTTCAGCTTCTCCGCCACCCGCGGCGCGAAATAGGTGAGGATGCCGTCGGCGCCAGCACGCTTGAAGGCGAGCAGGCTCTCTATCATGGCGCGCTCCCCGTCGATCCAACCGTTCTGGGCAGCTGCCTGGATCATCGCGTACTCGCCGGAGACCTGATAGGCGAAGGTTGGGACCGCGAACGTCTCCTTCACCCGCTGCACGATGTCGAGATAGGGCATCCCCGGCTTGACCATGATCATGTCCGCGCCTTCCTCGAGATCCAGCGCCACTTCGCGCAGGGCCTCGTCCGTGTTGGCCGGGTCCATCTGATAGGTGCGCTTGTCGCCGATGAGCGTGGCATTGGTGCCAATGGCATCGCGGAACGGGCCATAGAAGGCCGAGGCGTATTTCGCCGCATAGGACATGATCTGCACGTCCTCGAAACCTGCATCGTCGAGCGCGGCGCGGATAGCGCCCACGCGCCCGTCCATCATGTCGGAGGGCGCGATGATGTCGGAGCCGGCTTCCGCCTGCAGAACGGCTTGCCTGGCAAGAAGCGCTACCGTCTCGTCATTGAGGATCTTCTCGCCCTCCAGAAGGCCGTCATGGCCGTGGCTGGTGTACGGATCGAGAGCGATGTCCGTGATCACGCCGATCCCAGGCGCAACGCGCTTGATCTCGCGCACCGCGCGATTGACGAGGTTTCGGGGGTTGAGGGACTCGGAGCCGGTATGATCGCGGAGCACTGGGTCGGTATAGGGGAAGAGCGCGATGGCGGGAATGTTGAGGCTTGCTGCCCGCTCGGCTTCCTTCGCCACCCCGGCGATGGTCAGGCGCTCCACACCCGGCATGGAGGCAACCGGCTGGCTGCCGCTCGTGCCCTCGACCACGAAAAGCGGCCAGATCAGATCACTCGTCGTCAGCACGTTCTCGCGCACCAGCCGCCTCGACCACTCGGCCTTGCGATTGCGTCGCGGGCGGTGGGTCAAGTTCAGGGAAGACGCGGCTTCCTGTGCGGAGGGGCGGGGGAACGGCGACAGTTTCGACATGATCCTCATCCGGCGTCGGCTTCGCTGCGCCGACGAGTGCGAAAAGAGGGGTAGCACATTTAAAACGCTCTAAAAAAGGGTTCGGCGTCGCATCAGGGACAATACGGAGGGAAAACCGGCTCAGGGCAGCCATGCATTGACGGTAACCTTGAGCCCTGTTTAATCCGGAGGCAGGCTTTAGAGAGACAGGCAAGGGGGCGCTCCATGGACGAGACCGCAGAAGTCATTTGCGAAAAGCAAGGCCAGGCTGGTGTCATCACCCTCAATCGTCCGCAGGCGCTCAATGCCCTGACCCTCACCATGGTTCGGGAGATGCACCAAGCTCTGGACGCCTGGGCCAAGGATCCGCAAGTCACGCGCGTGATCGTGCAGGGCGCGGGCGAGAAGGCTTTCTGCGCGGGTGGCGACATCCGCCGCCTAACCGATCTCCTGCAGGCGGGTGAGCGTGACGAGGCGCTCGCGTTCTGGCGCGAGGAGTACCAGCTCAACATACTCATCAAGCGCTACCCGAAGCCGTATATCTCCCTCATCGACGGCATCGTGATGGGCGGCGGCGTCGGCATATCCCTGCATGGTTCATACCGGGTCGCGGGTGAGCGCTATCTCTTCGCCATGCCCGAGGTCGGCATCGGCTTCTTCCCCGACGTGGGCGCGACTTACGCCCTGCCACGCCTTCCGGGCCAGACGGGCATGTATCTCGCGCTCACCGGCGAGCGGGTGAAGCGCGCCGATGCCGCGATTCTGGGGCTTGCCACCCATTCGGTCGCGAGCGAAGCCATTGGCTCTCTGCGTCAGGCGCTGATCGCCGGCGAGCCGGTTGACGAGGCGCTGGCGAAGGCCGCAAGCGATCCAGGTCCTGCGCCTCTGGACGAGCATCGCGCCGTCATCGATTCCTGCTTCTCCGCCGAGAGCGTGGCCGCCGTGCTTCAGCGCCTCGACGAGGAGGCGGGCAAGGGCTCGGAATTCGCTGCCAAGACGGCAGCGGGCATGCGCACGAAGTCGCCGACGAGCATGTGCATTGCCTTCGAGCAGGTGCGCCGGGGCGCGTCCCTCGATTTCGAGGAGGCCATGAAGACGGAGTTCCGCATCGTCTCCCGCATCGGTGACGGTAAGGACTTCTTCGAGGGCGTTCGCGCGGTTCTGCTCGACAAGGACAATCAGCCCCGCTGGGAGCCGGCCTCTCTCGATTCTGTGAAGCGTGAGACCATCGACCATCACTTCGGGAACCTTGGTCCGTACGAACTGGAGACCGCTTGATGCCCCGCAACGGCAACCATGGCGCACCGCACGACGCAGCCCGGGATTATCTCTCCGACAGGATCGAGGAACGCCCGTCGACTCCGGCCGCCATGCGCTGGAGCTTCATTCTCACTTGGTTCATGCGGGTGCTCGCGATCCTCTGGATCATGAAGGGGTTGAGTTCCTGGGCCGTGATCCTCGGCATCTGGACGCCCGTCGGCCAGTTCGAGGCCCGCTCCATGGGCTATCAGACCACCATCATCTATTTTGCCCTGATCGACCTCGTCGCAGCCATAGGCTTATGGATGGCGAGCACCTGGGGTGGGATCATGTGGCTGCTCGCCGTCATGAGCCACCTGATTCTCGCGGCCTTCTTTCCGACCATTGTCGCGAGCGGCTTTCTGACGATCCTGTTCTTCCTAACCCTGATCGCCATCTACATTGCGGTGTCCTGGCTGGCGGCTCAGGAAGAGTAGGAAATTTCTTAAGGATCAAGGTCTTGTTAGGGCGCGCAGAGATTTTTGTTGAGGCGCGGGCAGCTCTGCCATGCGCTTAAGGCCAAGCTCCTCACAGAGAAGTGTATCCTCAAGAACACAGTTCAGAGCTACATCCTCATTCAGCCCGGTTTCAGAGGCTGAAAAATGCAATCAAGAAACATTTTGCCACAAAACGGCCCCGATGTTCTTGGTTTTCGATACTGTTCGTTAATCCAATCCCGGCAGTTTCCGAAGCCGACCCACAACTAACCAGAAGAGCCTGCGCTCATGTTGTCCCGCCGTGCCCTCCTGACAGGATCGCTCGCCCTTATCCTGACCCCCGCCACCGTTACCATGGCGCAGACCCAGGCCGAGTGGTCGCAGAATTACGAGGCTGTCTCCCGCACCCGGGTGCAGCGGACCTCGACTCCGATGCTTTCGGCTGAATCTCTCGCCGCCACCGAGCAGATGATCGAGTACTACCGCAACATCGCCGCCCGCGGCGGATGGCAGCCGGTTCAGGGCGTGCAGGGCCTGCGCGTCGGCTCCAAGAGCCCCGCGGTCGTTGCTTTGCGTCAGCGCCTCATCATCACGGGTGACCTCGACCCGGCCGCCGGCGAGTCGCCGATTTTCGATTCGTATGTCGAGGCAGGTGTGCGCCGTTTCCAGGCCCGCCACGGAATCAGCTCTACCGGCACCATGACGGCGACCACGGTGACCGCCATGAACGTGCCGGTCGACATCCGTATCCGCCAGCTCGAGATCAACGTGGCGCGCCTGCGCAGCCTTGTGGCCGGCGGCATGCCGAACCGTTATGTGGTCGCCAACATCCCTGCCGCGCTCGTCGAGACGGTCGAGGGTGGCATGGTCCATACCCGCCACGCTGCCGGTGTCGGCAAGATCGACCGTCAGTCGCCGCTCCTGAACTCCAAGGTGGTCGAAGTCAACTTCAACCCGTTCTGGACCGTGCCTGCTTCGATCATCAAGAAGGACTTGATCCCGAAGATGCAGAAGGAGCCGAACTACCTGACGGACAACAAGATCCGCATCTTCAACGGCAATCAGGAACTCTCTCCGTCTCAAGTGAACTGGTTCTCGGACGAGGCGACCCGCTATCGCTTCCGCCAAGATCCGGGCGGCGAGCTGAACTCCATGGGCTTTGTGCGCATCAACATTCCGAACCAGCACGGCGTGTACATGCATGACACGCCCTCGAAGGGCATCTTCGGCGACGATTTCCGTTTCGTCTCCTCGGGCTGCATCCGCGTGCAGAACGTGCGCGACTACATCGAGTTTCTCCTGAAGGACACGCCCGGCTGGAGCCGCGAGCAGATCGACGCGGCCTTCAAGTCCGGCGAGCGGATCGATGCACGCCTGTCCCAGCCGGTTCCGATCCACTGGATCTACATGACCGCCTGGGCCACCCCGGACGGCCTCGTGCAGTTCCGCGACGACATCTACAACAAGGACGGTCTCGGCAGCTCCATTCCGGTGGCGAGCCGCACCCCGACCGAGCCGGATGAGGAAATGTTCCTCCAGAACTAACGCCACAGGCCTGTAACGACGGCAGCCCGCCCTCAAGGCGGGCTGTTGTCTTTGCAGAAGCTGGATCAACATGTCTCCAGAGCGGGTTGGCGTGCTTGGGGTGCGCATGATAAAGGCCAAGGCCATCGGGAACTGAGCGCCGGCCAGGCGGGGCTCACAGCAAGGCGAGAATGACCATGAGCGCGAGCGAAGCAGCAAAAAATCACCTGTCCAACAGCTTTTTCTCGGCCAGCCTCGCCGACAGCGATCCCGAGATCGCTCGCGCCATCGGACTCGAGCTTGGCCGCCAGCGCGACGAGATCGAGCTGATTGCCTCCGAAAACATTGTTTCCCGCGCCGTCCTCGAGGCTCAAGGCTCGGTGATGACGAACAAGTATGCGGAAGGCTATCCAGGCCGCCGCTACTACGGCGGTTGCCAGTTCGTGGATATGGCCGAGGAACTCGCCATCGAGCGCGCCAAGCGCCTCTTCGACTGCAAATTCGCGAACGTGCAGCCCAATTCCGGCTCCCAGGCCAACCAGGCCGTGTTCATGGCGCTCATGAAGCCGGGCGACACCTTCATGGGCCTGGACCTCGCCTGCGGCGGCCACCTGACCCACGGTTCGCCGGTCAACATGTCCGGCAAGTGGTTCAACGTCGTGAGCTACAGGGTCCGCGAGAGCGACCAGATCATCGACATGGATGAGGTCGCCCGCTTGGCTCGTGAGCACAAGCCGAAGGTGATCGTGGCCGGCGGCTCGGCCTATTCCCGCTTCTGGGACTTCGCCCGCTTCCGCGAGATCGCGGATGAGGTCGGTGCTTTCTTCATGGTCGACATCGCGCATTTCGCGGGCCTCGTGGCCGGTGGCGCGCATCCGTCTCCGTTCCCCCACGCTCACGTGGTCACCACCACCACTCACAAGACCCTTCGCGGTCCGCGCGGCGGCATGATCCTCACCAACGACGAGGACCTCGCCAAGAAGATCAACTCCGCGATCTTCCCCGGTCTCCAGGGCGGCCCGCTCATGCACGTGATCGCTGCGAAGGCCGTGGCCTTCGGCGAGGCGTTGCGCCCCGAGTTCAAGCTCTATGCCCGCTCCGTCGTCGAGAACGCCAAGGTGCTGGCCGACACGATGCTCGAAAACGGCTATGCCATTGTCGCCGGCGGCACGGATAACCACCTCATGCTTGTGGACCTGCGCCCGAAGAAGCTCACCGGCAAGGCTGCCGAGGCGGCTCTGGGCCGTGCCCACATCACCTGCAACAAGAACGGCGTGCCCTTCGATCCCGAGAAGCCGATGGTTACCTCCGGCATTCGCCTCGGCACTCCCGCCGCCACCTCACGCGGCTTCGGCGTGGCCGAGTTCCGGAAGGTCGGCGAGCTGATCGTCGAGACGCTCGATGGTCTCGCCAGGCATGGTGAAGAAGGTAATGCCGCGGTCGAGGAATCGGTGAAGACCCGTGTTCACGAGCTGACCCGCCGCTTCCCGATCTACGCTTAACACTCGGACTGATCGATGCGCTGTCCCTATTGCGGGAGTCTCGACACTCAGGTGAAGGACTCCCGGCCGACGGACGATTCTTCATCCATCCGCCGCCGCCGAATCTGCCCGGATTGCGGCGGTCGTTTCACGACGTTCGAGCGTGTGCAACTACGCGAGCTGACGGTGGTGAAGCGTTCGGGCCGCCGCGTGCCGTTCGACCGCGACAAGCTCCAGCAATCGGTGGAAGTGGCCCTGCGAAAGCGCTCGGTGGATCCCGAGCGCGTGGAGCGCATGATCAACGGCATTGTGCGCCAGCTTGAGAGCATGGGCGACGGCGAGGTGCCGAGTGAAACCGTGGGCGAACTCGTCATGGAAGGCCTGAAGGGCCTCGACGACGTGGCCTATGTCCGCTTCGCCTCGGTATATAAAAACTTCCGTGAGGCCAAGGACTTCGAGGAAATCCTTGGTAAGTTGGCGGAAGAGCCGGAACCGGAGGAAACTCCGCGCCTGAAGAAGAAGCCAGCGCAGTCCGAGCAATGAACGCCGACCGACCTCGCCAGGACGAGCGCTTCATGCGCCTCGCCGTTGCCCTCGGTGAGCGCAATCTCGGTCTGACTTGGCCCAACCCTTCCGTCGGCTCCGTCGTGGTCGACGAGAGCGGAGAGGCTCCCATCATCATCGCCCAAGGCGCGACACAGCCGGGAGGCCGTCCGCACGCCGAACGTGTCGCGCTCGCCGCAGCCGGAGAGCGCGCGAAGGGCGCGACGCTCTATGTCTCGCTGGAGCCATGCTCCCATCATGGCAGGACGCCACCCTGCGCCGATGCGGTGGTGGAGGCAGGCATTGCACGCGTCGTCTCCGCCATCGAAGACCCTGATGCGCGCGTTGCCGGCCTCGGCCATGCCCGCCTTCGTGCGGCTGGAATGGAAGTGGTGACGGGTTGCCTTCAGTCGCTGGCCCGTCGCGCCCATCGCGGGCACATCACCCGCGTGACGAAGGGGCGTCCCTTCGTCACCGTCAAGCTCGCCCGCACGACGGAGGGGCTCGCCGGTTCGCGCCAGGGACCGCGACTGATGATCACGGGCGAGATTGCGAACGCCAAAGTGCACCTGATGCGTGCGCATGCGGATGCCGTCATGGTGGGTGTCGGCACGGTTCTGGCCGACGATCCGCTGCTGAACGTGCGTCTGCCGGGCCTCGAAAGCCATTCGCCGATCCGCATCGTTCTCGACACGCATCTGCGCACGCCGCCAGTGTCTCGCCTTGTGACAGGCGCACGTGACATCCCGACCTGGATCGTCACGACTATCGAGGCGCCCATCGCGGCCGAGCATGCGCTGGTCGCGCAGGGTGTCGAGGTTCTGCGCGTCTCGGCGGATGAGGCGGGGCATGTGTCCTTGCCCCATACTCTTCAGCTACTCGGCACGCGAGGCCTGACCCGCGTGTTCTGTGAGGGCGGACCGGGGCTGGCGGATGCGCTGGCGCAAGCCGATCTCATCGACGAGCTGATCCTGATCACAGGTCGTTCCGCGCGGGGCCAGGGCGATGTGCCGGCCCTCGGGCTTGCGCTGCAGGATCGAATGGACGCTCTTGACCTTTATGCCGACGAGCAGGTCGGCCCCGATCTTTTCATGTTTTGGGAGAAGCCCTGATGTTTACGGGTATCATCACCGATATTGGCGAGGTCGTGTCCGCAGAGGGATCGCAGGGAGCCCTGAAGCGCCTGCGCATCCGCTCGTCCTACGATCCCGCGACGATCGCGCTCGGTGCTTCCATCGCCTGCGGTGGGCCCTGTCTCACGGTTGTTGCCGTTGGTCCGCGTGAGGGCGGTTGCTGGTTCGATGTGGATGCCGCCGCCGAAACGCTTGAGCGCACCACGGTCGGCGAGTGGGAGTCCGGCACGAAGATCAATTTGGAACGCTCACTCAAGATCGGCGATGAACTCGGCGGCCACATCGTCACCGGCCACGTGGATGGCTTGGCCACCATCGTGAAGGTGGAGGCGATCACGGCAGGCGACGATCCTTGGGGGCCGACTGCCCGTTTCACCATCAAGGCTCCGTCCAATCTGGCCCCCTTCATCGCCGAAAAGGGCTCCGTCTGCCTCGACGGCACGTCGCTGACCGTGAACTCCGTCGATGGCGATCTCTTCTCGGTGCTCATCATCCCCCACACGCTGGCCGTGACCACCTGGGGCGAGCGCAAGGAGGGAGACAAGCTGAACATCGAGGTCGATCTCATGGCCCGCTACGCCGCACGCCTTGCGGATGCTCGCCGGCCGGGGTAGGGAACGCCCAACATCTTCCCGGATCAGCCCGCAGCCCTCATCCTGAGGAGGCCTGAAAGGCCGTCTCGAAGGATCGAGACGTCTCCCGTGCTCTCCGGACCCTCCTTCGAGACGCAGCCTAATGGCTGATCCTCAGGATGAGGGGTGACACTGATAAAAGGTCCTGAGAACTCCCATGGTCTCGCATTCCGCTAAGCCGCAAAGCTCCCGCCCGCCGGTTCCCGGCGCACGCATCCTCGTCGTCGAGGCTCGGTTCTATGACGATATCGCCAACGAACTGTTGCGGGGGGTGCAAGCCGCCGTCGAGGCCGCCCAGGCGACCATGGAGGTTCTGACTCTGGACGGCGCCCTCGAAATCCCGGCAACCATCGCCATCGCCCTCGATGCCGCCGAGAAGGCGGGCAGGCCCTATGACGCCGTCGTGGCGCTTGGCTGCGTGATCCGTGGCGAGACGGGGCATTACGACATCGTGGCGGGCGAGAGCGCCCGCGCCCTCATGGATCTGTCGGTCGCCCGCAAGATCCCGCTCGCCAACGGCATCCTGACCGTAGAGAATGAGCAGCAGGCCTGGACCCGGGCGAGCGTGAATGAATTGAATAAGGGCGGGGGTGCGGTGGAAGCGGCGCTCGCCGTTCTGCACATCAAGAAGAAGCTGGAGGCCTGATCATCATGGCAAAGCCTGCAGAGCGCTCCGCCGCTCGTCTTGCCGCCGTCCAGGCCCTCTACCAGATGGATCTCTCCGGCAAGACCGTCGTCGATGCGTTGGCCGAGTTCGAAGCCTTCTGGATCGGCCGCGAGGTCGAGGGCGTCGAGTTCAAGCCGTCCGACATCGAGTTCTTCCGCAATGTGATCTCCGGCGTGGTGCAGAATCAACGCGCCATCGACGTGAAGATCGACAAGGCTCTCGCCGAAGGCTGGCCCCTGCGCCGCGTCGAGGCCGTGCTGCGTGCCATCCTGCGCGCCGGCGGCTATGAACTGATGTTCCGCAAGGACGTGCCCGCCCGCGTCGTCATTACCGAGTATGTGGACGTGACCCACGGCTTCTACGGCGAGGACGAGCCGGGTCTCGTGAACGCCGTTCTCGATACGCTCACCCGCGACGTTCGCCCTGGCGAACTGGAGAAGAAGGCGGCTGGGCAGGCGAAGCGCTGAGCCTTCACATGGTAGGGATCGCCAGGCCATGACCTCCCGGGAGCGTCCCAATGAGGACGGGCTTATTGCCCGTTTCTTCGCGCCTCTGGCGGGCGAGGGCGCATTTGGCCTGAAGGACGACGTCGCCTGCGTGTCTCCCAAACCGGGGCATGATCTTTTGCTCACGACGGACGCGCTGGTCGAGACGGTTCATTTTCTGCCCGAGGATTTGCCTGCCTCCATCGCCCGGAAGGCGCTGGGCGTTAATGTCTCGGATCTTGCGGCCAAAGGCGCCGATCCGGCAGGTTTTCTCTTAAGCCTCGCACTTCCCGAAACCTGGACCGAGGAATGGCTGGCTGCGTTCGCTGCTGGTCTCGGAGAGGCAGCGCGCGATTTTGCCTGTCCGCTGCTCGGGGGCGATACCGTGAAGGCGAGGGGGGCTCTCACGCTTTGCGTGACGGCCATCGGCGAAGTGCCGACAGGACGCATGGTTCGCCGCACCACGGCACAAGTCGGAGACGTCATCTGCGTCACCGGCACCATCGGCGATGCGGCGTTGGGCCTAAAGCTTCGCAAGGCTCCCGCTTGGGCTGAGAGCCTGTCGCCGGGGGAAAGGGCGCATCTCGCCGACCGCTATCTCCATCCCCAGCCGCGTCATCACCTTGCTCGCGCGTTGAGAACCCATGCTCATGCAGCCATGGACGTCTCCGACGGGCTTGCGGGCGATCTCGCCAAGATGGTGCGGGTGAATGGCGTGTCGGCTGTTGTAGAGGCCGACACGGTGCCGCTCTCTCCAGGGGTTCAGAAAGCCATCAAGGTCGATCCAGGCCTCTACGATCTGGCTGTCACGGGCGGCGACGATTACGAGATTCTCTGCACGGTTCCGGAAAAGAAGCTCGACAGCTTCATGAAAGAGGCCGATAGCGTGGGCGTAATGTTGTCCGCCATAGGCCGAATCGTTCAAGGGCACGAGATCCCGGTCTTTCGGATGCGCGGTTCTGAAAGACGCTACGATGCAGGTTCATTCTCACACTTCTGACGGTCTCGCCAAGCGCAATGCACTCGTGCTCGCCTGCGCCCAGGCGCTCGGAGGATCGAGCCCGGCCATCGTGGTGTCGCTCGGCGGTCTCGTCGGACAGAACCTCGCCGAAAACAAAGAACTCGCCACGCTTCCTGTCAGCCTTCTCAATCTGGGACTGGCGCTCGGCACCATTCCCGCCGCCATGCTGATGCGTCGGGCGGGCCGGCGTATCGGCTACATCGTGGGTGCCGGGGTCGGTCTGCTGGGTGGGTGCCTCGCGGCGTTGGGCATCGCCTCTTTCAGCTTCGTGCTCTTCTGCCTCGGCACCACGATCATCGGTATGTACGGCTCGTTCAACCAGAGCTATCGCTTCGCCGCGACCGATGCGGCCTCCGATTCCTTCAAGCCACGGGCGATTGCCTGGGTCATGACCGGCGGTCTCGTGGCGGGCGTCCTGGGCCCTCAGACGGTGATCTGGCTGCGGGATGCGGTTCAGACTGCGCCGTTCTCCGGCGCCTTTCTGGGACAGGCGGCCCTGGCTCTGATGTCCATGGTGGTCGTCTCGTTCTTGAGGCCCGTGCCGGTCGGCATCGCGCCGAAGGCTGGTAGCGGCAGGCCGCTCAGCGAAATCGTCCGGCAGCCCCGCTTCATCGTCGCTGCGGTGGCCGGCCTCGTTTCCTACGCCCTCATGAGCTTCCTCATGACTGCCGCTCCCATGGCTATGGTCGGCTGCGGCCTGCCTATCGAGGCGGCGGCGCTCGGCATTCAATGGCATATCCTGGCCATGTTCGGCCCGAGCTTCTTCACCGGCCGCCTGATCACCCGGTTCGGCAAGGAGCAGGTGGCGGCTGCGGGGTTGTTCCTGATCGCGCTCTCATCGGCGGTCGGTTTGTCCGGCATCGAGATTGCCCATTTCTGGGCGACTCTCATCCTCCTCGGCATCGGCTGGAACTTTGGCTTCATCGGCGCAACCGCCATGGTCATCGATTGCTACCGTCCCGAGGAGCGCACAAAGGTTCAGGCAGCCAACGACTTCCTGGTCTTCGGCTCGGTCGCCGCTGCATCCTTCTCTTCCGGCAAGCTCCTCAATGCGGGCGGTTGGGACACCGTGAACTGGACGGTCTTCCCGCCGGTCGTCATCGCTCTACTTCTGCTAGCTTGGCAGCATAAGGCACGAGCAACTGTACCCGCTTAAAGTCTTACAGGGTTCCTGTGAGTAAAAAGGCAGGTATCGTTGCGAACTGCCTCCTTTTTTGCCACCAAATATAAAGTTCGCAGGGGGTGGAGGCCGTTCAAGGCTAAAATTCAGGCTTTGAGAACCGGCTTTCTGCCTTCCCATAACAAGGATGGCATGATGGCACTCACCCTAATTATCTTGGGCGGGCTTCTCTCGATTGCGTATGGCCTCTGGGCCATCAGCGACGTGATGAAGCGGGACGCCGGTTCTCAGCGCATGCAGGAAATTGCAGGCGCGGTCGCTGAGGGCGCGAAAGCCTATCTCCGCAGGCAATATACAACGATCGCGATTGTGGGCGTGGTGCTCTTTGCCATCATCGCCTACTTCCTCGGGATCCGCGTCGCGATCGGCTTCGCCATCGGCGCGATCCTTTCGGCCGCTGCAGGCTTCATCGGCATGAACGTTTCCGTTCGGGCCAATGTCCGCACCGCTCAGGCCGCCACGCAATCGCTCGGCGGCGGCCTCGACGTGGCTTTCAAGGCAGGCGCCGTCACGGGCATGCTGGTGGCGGGGCTCGCGCTTCTCGGTGTTGCGCTCTACTTCGGTTATCTCACCCGCATCGCTGGCCTCAACTCCGCCGACCGCGTGGTGATCGACAGCCTCGTGGCTCTCGGCTTCGGCGCTTCGCTCATTTCGATTTTCGCCCGTCTCGGCGGCGGCATCTTCACCAAGGGTGCGGATGTCGGCGGTGATCTCGTGGGCAAGGTGGAGGCGGGCATTCCGGAGGACGATCCGCGCAATCCCGCAACGATTGCTGACAACGTGGGCGACAATGTCGGCGACTGCGCCGGCATGGCCGCCGACCTCTTCGAGACCTATGCGGTGACCGTGGTCGCCACCATGGTGTTGGCTGCGATCTTCTTCGCCGGTCAGCCGGTCCTGGATTCGATGCTGCTCTACCCGCTCGGCATCGGCGCGGTCTGCATTCTCACCTCGATCATCGGCACCTTCTTCGTGAAGCTCGGTCAGAACGAGTCCATCATGGGCGCGCTCTACAAGGGCCTCATCGTGACGGGCATTCTCTCCATCATCGCCATCGGCGTCGTGACCTGGCAGATGATCGGCTTCGGCCCAATTGCGGGCACCGAATACACGGGCCAGTCGCTGTTCTGGTGTGCCGTCATCGGTCTCGCGGTCACGGCGTTCATCGTCGTGATCACCGAGTACTATACCGGTGTCGGTTTCCGTCCCGTGCGCTCCATCGCCCAGTCCTCCGTGACGGGGCATGGCACGAACGTGATCCAGGGCCTCGCGGTGTCGCTCGAATCGACGGCGCTGCCGACCATCGTGATCATCGCGGGGATCATCGTGGCCTTTAAGCTCGCGGGCCTCTTCGGCATCGCGATTGCGGTGACCGCCATGCTGGCGCTCGCAGGCATGATCGTGGCGCTCGATGCTTTCGGTCCGGTGACCGATAATGCGGGTGGCATCGCCGAAATGGCGGGTCTTCCGAAGGAAGTGCGCAAGTCCACGGACGCGCTCGATGCTGTCGGCAACACCACGAAGGCCGTTACCAAAGGCTATGCCATCGGCTCCGCAGGCCTTGGCGCTCTCGTGCTCTTCGCGGCCTACACCTCCGACCTCAACCACTTCACGCAGAATGCGGCCCAGTATCCGTACTTCCAAGACGTGAAGCCGGACTTCTCTCTGGCGAATCCGTACGTGGTCGTTGGCCTCCTCTTCGGCGGCCTGATCCCATTTCTATTCGGTGGCATCGCCATGACGGCGGTGGGCCGTGCGGCAGGCTCCGTCGTGGAAGAGGTGCGCCGTCAGTTCCGCGAGAAGCCGGGCATCATGCAGGGCACCGACCGTCCCGATTACGGTCGCGCGGTGGACATGCTCACCCGCGCCGCGATCAAGGAAATGATCGTGCCGTCGCTCCTGCCAGTGCTGGCGCCGATCGTAACTTACTTCGTGGTCTTCTGGATCGCCGGCAAGTCGCAGGCCTTCTCGGCCGTGGGCGCGATGCTCCTCGGCGTGATCGTGACGGGTCTCTTCGTCGCGATCTCCATGACCTCCGGCGGCGGCGCCTGGGACAACGCGAAGAAGTCCTTCGAGGACGGCTTCACGGATGCTTCCGGAACGACGCACCACAAAGGTTCCGAGGCTCACAAGGCATCCGTAACGGGCGACACCGTCGGCGATCCCTACAAGGATACGGCAGGCCCTGCCGTGAACCCCGCGATCAAGATCACCAACATTATCGCTCTGCTGCTGCTGGCGATCCTGGCGCATTCGTAACGCTGCAAAAAGCGAACCCCTCCAAACCCGCGGCTTACGCTGCGGGTTTTTGTGAATGGGACGGAAAAAGGAAAAGGCCGGGACATGTCCCGGCCTTTTCCTGTCGGGATGGAAAGTTTTCTTACGAACCGAACGGATTGAAGTTGTTCGTACCGCGCAGGATTTGTCCGAGGAAGCTCGTCTCCTGGCCGCCGGACGGGGTGGTGCGGCTGATGAAGTCGAACACCTGACCGTCCTGGAGACCGTAGAGGGCCACGCGCTCGACACGCAGGTTGTTGTCGAAATAGACCGCGGTGACCCGCTGATCCACGACTGTTTCGCCCATGAACCGGAGGGGGCGGCGGGATTTCTGGCTGATGTAGTACCAGTTCTTGTTGCCGACCGTTGACACCGTCGAGGGCGTGCCGAGGGTCTGGAGGACCTGCTCGCCGCTCATGCCCTTCTTGACCTGGGCCACGGCGTTCTCGTCCAGCTGGTATCCGCGGGCATACTCCTCGCCCATGGTGCAGGCGGCAACGGAGGTGGCCAGGAAAGTCGCAGTAGCCAGGCGTACCAAAAGGGTATGATATCGACGCATCGTACGGTTCTTCCAGGAATGCGGCGCGGATACTTGCGCCTGTGGATCGGGATGGCGTAACCCGAAGGTTCGAATTTGACAAGCTTTAGAAGGGAAAGGCTGTGATCTTCAGTCTCTTCCGCAAGGATCCCCGGCGCACGGCCATCGCGACTCTCTATGCGAGAATCGCCAATGCCTCCCGCCATCCGGGTCTCTACGCGGCACTCGGCATCCCGGATACTCTTGAGGGGCGGTTCGAATCCCTCTCTCTCCACATGATCATTGCCTTGCGGGCTCTGAGGCAACTTCCGCCCCCTGCGGATGATGTTGCCAAGGACCTGACGGATGCCTTTTTCCGGGATATGGACGCCTCTTTGAGGGAAATGGGCGTCGGCGACACGGTTGTGCCTAAGCGCATGAAGAAGGTGGCTGCGGCGTTCTATGGTCGGGCCCAGGCCTATGATCCGGCCCTCAATGCCGGGGACGAGAGCGCATTGGCCGAGGCACTCGGACGGAACGCCTTAGGGGGCGATGCACCTGCCGCTTCTCTGGCGCGTTATGCCCTGGCGGCGGACAAGGGTCTTAAGGCCGTCACGCTTGACGTGTTACTCGAATCCGGGCCCGCTTTCCCCGTGCCCGAGGCCTTCACAGAGGAGGGAAGCCGATGACCCCTGAAACCGTAGGTCCCCTGTCGCGCCTCGTGGACGTCATGAACATTCCGCCTCGGGGGCAGGAGGTCCATGTAGAGGCGAGCGGCGAGGAGCGCGCCGCTTTGGCCAAGGATTTTGGGCTTCCCGGCATTCAGGCTCTCTCTGGTGACTTCAAGCTGACCACTTCGGCCAAGGGCATCCACGTGACGGGCCTGGTGAAGGCCTCGATCACCCAGGTCTGTGTCGTGACCCTGGATTCGTTCGATTCCGACATCGAGGAGGAGGTCGAGGTGGACTTCGCGGAGTCCTCAGGGATGCCCGCGGAACCGCCGACCGATATCAACGAATACGAGCCGCCGGACGAGATCATCAACGGCCAGATCGACCTGGGAACACTCACCGCCGAGTTCCTGGCCCTCGGTCTCGACCCGTATCCGCGCAAGCCGGGGGTCGATTTCGATTACCGCGATCCGCGGGACGAGAAGGATTCGCCCTTCGCTGCTCTGGGCAAGCTGAGGACGGACAAGTAAAACGATCTCTCGGAAATGATGGGTTTCAGAGGCTCCCAGCCTCTGAGCCCTGTTGTGCTGAGGGCTACAGAATTCGGTTGCGATGCCAACGCAAACCGGTATTTTCCGCCCCCTGTTCAAGCCGAAAGAAAGAAAAAGCGGTTATGTCGAAGCCAGTGCGTATTTCGCTCGATGCGATGGGGGGGGATCATGGCCCGTCCATCGTCATCCCTGGTGCGGCCCTGGCCCTCGAGCGGCATCCCCATATCCGTTTTCTCATGTTCGGCAACGAGGCGGTCATCACGCCTCTCCTGAATGCCCATCCCAAGCTGAAGGCAGCGACCGAGCTTCGTCACACCGACATCGCCATTGCCATGGACGAGAAGCCGAGCCAGGCGATCCGCATGGGCCGCGGCAAATCATCCATGTGGAAGGCGGTGCAGGCCGTCCGGGACGGGGAGGCGGATGCCTGCGTCTCCGCGGGCAATACCGGTGCCCTCATGGCGACGGCCAAGATCTGTCTAAAGACCATGGCCCATATCGAGCGCCCGGCGATTGCCGCCATGTGGCCGACCATGCGGAGCGAGAGTATCGTGCTCGATGTCGGCGCCACCATCGGTGCGGATGCGGGGCACCTCGTCGATATGGCCATCATGGGCGCCGCCATGGCTCGCATCGTGTTCGATCTGGAGCGCCCCACCGTGGGTCTGCTCAATGTGGGCACGGAAGAAATTAAGGGGATCGAGGCCGTCAAGGAAGCTGGCCGCATTCTGAAGGACATGGATGCTCCTTATCTGGATTATCGCGGCTTCGTGGAGGGCGACGATATCGGCAAGGGAACCGTCGACGTGGTGGTGACCGAAGGCTTTACGGGCAACATTGCCTTGAAGACCGCCGAGGGCACGGCCAAGCAAATCGGCCAGTACCTGCGCTCCGCCATGAGCCGCACGCTGATGGCTAAGATCGGCTATCTGTTCGCGAAACAAGCCTTTAACGCTCTCAAGGACAAGATGGACCCGCGCAAGGTCAATGGCGGTGTCTTTCTTGGACTCGAAGGCGTGGTCGTGAAGAGCCACGGCGGCACGGACGATCTAGGCTTCGCCAGTGCCATCGACGTGGCCTACGACATGGCGCATTTTGAATTGATGAACACAATTCGGGGCATGCTGGAGCATGATCCGGTCGGGCACTCGGCCTGAGGAAAGTATTACCTTGAAACGTATCCGTTCCATCGTACGCGGCATCGGGTCCTACCTGCCGAAGCGAAAGCTGACCAACCAGGAGCTCGAGAAGATCGTGGACACCACGCACGAGTGGATCGTGCAGCGGACCGGCATCGAGCAGCGCTACATCGCGGATGACAGTGAGACCACATCGGTCCTCGGCATCAGGGCTGCCGAAGCCGCGCTCGCCGATGCGGGGCTGACGGCGCAGGATATCGACCTCATCGTCTGCGCCACTTCGACGCCGGACCATACCTTCCCGTCCACCGCGACGATGATTCAGAATGGTCTAGGGATCACGCACGGCGCGGCGTTTGACCTGCAGGCGGTCTGCACCGGCTTTGTCTATGCGGTCGCCACCGCTGACAAGTTCCTCCAGTCCGGCTCGCACAAGCGCGCGCTCGTGATCGGCGCGGAGACCTTTTCGCGCATCCTCGACTGGAACGATCGCACCACCTGCGTTCTCTTCGGCGACGGCGCCGGTGCACTCGTTCTCGAAGCCCAGGAAGGCGAGGGAAACTCTGCCGACCGGGGCATTCTGACCTCGCAGCTGCGCTCGGACGGCCGCTACCGCGAGAAGCTTTATGTCGATGGCGGCCCGGGCTCCACGAAGACCACCGGTATCCTGAAGATGGAGGGCAGGGAGGTCTTCAAGTTCGCCGTCGGTATGGTCACCGATGTTGTGCAGGACGCCTTCAAGGCCAGCGGCACGACGCCCGAAGAGCTGAAGTGGTTCGTGCCGCATCAGGCCAACAAGCGCATCATCACCGCCAGTGCCGACAAGCTCGGCATTGCGCCCGAGAAGGTGGTGATCACCGTCGACAGGCACGGCAATACCTCGGCGGCCTCGATTCCACTGGCTCTCGATGTCGCCCGCAAGGACGGGCGGATCAAGGATGGCGACCTCGTCATGATCGAGGCCATCGGCGGAGGCTTCACGTGGGGCAGTGCGCTCATTCGCTGGTAGGAATATAGACCATCTGGCCTAAATGGTAACCGCTTGACGACAACTCTAAGGTTGACCATACGGAGCCATCTGCATAGCGTCTTAACCGATTGAAAGACCAAAGAACTCATTCTTGCTGGGGAGCTCAATGGCTGGCAAAACTGTGACGAGAGCGGATCTGAGCGAGGCCGTCTACCAGAAGGTGGGCCTCTCAAGGACCGAATCAGCCGAGCTGGTCGAGAGGGTCCTGGCGGAGATCTGCGACAGCTTGGCCGCCGGTGAGACCGTCAAGCTCTCGTCCTTCGGCTCTTTCGTCGTGCGCAGCAAAGGCGAGCGCGTCGGCCGCAACCCGAAGACGGGGGTCGAGGTGCCGATCGATCCACGCCGGGTCATGGTCTTCAAGCCGTCCAACGTGCTGAAGGCCTATATCAACGGCGAAACCGTCGAGGGTGAGGATTAAGGCCTCGTGGCGGGCGGCTCCATGGACAAGAGCCCTGACGCGTTCCGCACCATCAGCGAGGTGGCCGAGGATCTTGACCTGCCGCAGCATGTGCTGCGGTTCTGGGAAACCCGCTTCACCCATATCAAGCCTCTGAAACGCGGCGGCGGGCGTCGCTATTACCGCCCGGATGACGTCGATCTTCTCAAGGGCATCCGCCATCTCCTCTATGGCGAGGGCTACACCATCAAGGGCGTGCAGCGCATCCTCAAGGAGGAGGGTGTCCGCTTTGTCCAGGCTGTCGGGCGTGGCGAGGAGAGCGTGGCAGCGCCCCGTTCGGAGCCCGGGGAGACGGTTGCCGAGGACGATGAGGAGTTTCTCGCTCCTGAGAGTTCTGGTCCCGTTATCGTAGCCTCCGAATCTCTCCTGTCGGACGATACCTTGCGGAAGCTGCGAGCGGCCCTGGATGAATTGGTCGAATGCGATCGTGTTCTGAGATCCCTGAAGGTCTCGACTGAAACGCTCGGGTCTGAATAGGCCAGGGCTCTTTTTCGTGCCTGACTTCGCTAAGGAGTCGGAAGGCTTGGATGCATCGTGCAGGTTTTTGTCATCGAGCCAAAAATGCGTGCAGGGAACGCTTGACAGGGGGCAGGGCGGCCCTTAAACCGCACCCCACGCACCGCTTCGGCGGTCCGATGCGCGGGCGTAGCTCAGTCGGTTAGAGTGCCGGCCTGTCACGCCGGAGGTCGCGGGTTCGAGCCCCGTCGCCCGCGCCACTTCTCCCCACGACAATTCGATCAAAACGAACGTTCCGAGCCTCAGCTCAAGGCGGTTGCTCTGCATCTGCATTGCCGCCCAAGGGCCCGAAGCGTGGCACTTTTGTGGGCTTTGAGCATTTCCCCAGAGTTTCTGGCCGCTCATAACCTGAGCCATTCGGAGAAAGTGCAGGGCAGGGTCGCATTGATGATCTCAAGGCATTTTACGAGCTTTTCCAACTGGGTGGCGCAGGTCTCCGGGCGCCCGACGACCTTCGCCATCAGCCTCATCGTCATTCTTCTCTGGGCCTTGAGTGGTCCGATCTTTGGATTTTCCGATACGTGGCAGCTCGTGGTGAATACCGGGACCACGATCGTGACCTTCCTGATGGTGTTCCTGATTCAGAACACCCAGAACAGGGACGGGGCGGCGATCCAGGCCAAGCTCGACGAACTGATCCGGGCGAGCGCTGCCCAAAACGTGTTCATCGGGATTGAACAGCTGACCCAGGAGGAACTCGACGAGATTCGGGCCAAATGCATGGCCAAGGCCAAGGCTGAAACCGCCGCAAATCAGGCAGAACACAGGGCTAACCGCAAGGCGGCCCAGGCTGCGGAACAAGCCACATCTTAGTTTGGAATGGTTCTTTTTACGGCACCGCAAACACTTGTCAGGGAAGGGGATCTCGGATAAGCCTCCCGCCACAACCGCCGTTTGTCGCAGGACCTTTATTCAGGCCTTTCTGTGGCTTAAATGCGTGGCATGTCGCCGGCCTTCCGGCCGCGCTCCGTTCCTTCTGGGTGTCGTATGACGAATCTCCTCGCCGACTACCTGCCTCTCGTGATCTTCATCGGCGTGTCGCTCCTGATCGGGGTGGCGCTGCTCGTGGCGCCGTTCATCGTCGCCTACAGCAAGCCCGATACGGAAAAGCTGTCCGCTTACGAGTGCGGGTTCAATGCCTTCGATGACGCACGCATGAAATTCGACGTGCGGTTCTATCTGGTCGCCATTCTCTTCATCATTTTCGACCTGGAAGTCGCCTTCCTGTTCCCCTGGGCCATCGTGTTCGGGAATCTGGGCTGGTTCGGCTTCGTCTCGATGATGATCTTCCTCGGCGTCCTGACTGTCGGCTTCGTCTATGAGTGGAAGAAGGGAGCCCTGGAATGGGATTGATCTCCGATAACCAGTCCACCCTGGTGGCCCCCGCCCCACGCGGCATCATCGATCCCAATACCGGCAAGCCGGTGGGTTCGACCGATCCCTATTTCGTCTCCATCAACGACGAGCTGTCTGACAAGGGTTTCCTTGTGACATCGACCGAGGACCTCATCACCTGGGCGCGCACCGGCTCGCTCATGTGGATGACCTTCGGCCTGGCCTGCTGCGCCGTCGAGATGATGCAGATGTCCATGCCTCGGTACGATGCCGAGCGCTTCGGATTCGCGCCCCGCGCCTCACCGCGCCAGTCGGACGTGATGATCGTCGCCGGTACGCTCACCAACAAGATGGCCCCCGCCCTCCGTAAGGTCTACGACCAGATGCCGGAGCCGCGTTACGTCATCTCCATGGGCTCCTGTGCCAATGGTGGCGGCTACTATCATTATTCCTACTCGGTGGTTCGTGGCTGCGACCGTATCGTGCCGGTCGACATCTACGTGCCTGGCTGCCCCCCGACTGCGGAGGCGCTCCTTTACGGCGTTCTGCTTCTCCAGAAGAAGATCCGCCGCACCGGCACCATCGAGCGCTGAGCAAAGGTCATCTTCATGAATGCTGAGCTCCAAGCCCTGAGCGACCACATCGCCTCGTCCCTCGGCGAGGCGATCGGGGATCGCGCCGTCGCTTACAACGAGCTGACGATCGTCGCCCGCCGCGAGGACATCGTGCGTGTGGTGACGTTCCTGCGAGACGATCCGCAATGCCGCTTCGTCTGCTTCGTTGACATCTGCGGCGTGGATTATCCAGCCCGCGAGAAGCGTTTCGACGTGGTCTACCACCTCCTGTCGCCATATCAGAACCGCCGCATCCGTGTGAAAGTGGAGACGGACGAGGTGACCCCGGTTCCCTCGCTGGTCGAGGTGTTCCCGGCAGCGAACTGGTTCGAGCGCGAGGCCTATGACCTCTATGGCATCCTGTTCTCGGGCCATCCGGACCTGCGCCGTATTCTGACCGATTACGGTTTCGAGGGTCATCCGCTCCGCAAGGACTTCCCGCTCACGGGCTATGTCGAGGTTCGCTACGACGATGGCCAGGGCCGCGTGGTCTACGAGCCGGTGAAGCTCAGCCAGGAATTCCGCAACTTCGACTTCCTCTCTCCCTGGGAGGGCACGGACTACGTGCTGCCCGGCGACGAGAAGGCCAAGGCATAAAGGCGGAAGGGGCCACCCATGGGCGAGCATAATATCCGCAACTTCACGATCAACTTCGGTCCTCAGCACCCGGCTGCGCACGGCGTGCTCCGCCTCGTGCTGGAGCTCGATGGCGAGGTAGTCGAGCGTGTCGATCCGCATATCGGGCTGCTCCATCGCGGCACCGAGAAGCTGATCGAGTACAAGACCTACGTTCAGGCCAATCCGTATTTCGACCGGCTCGACTACGTTGCGCCTCTGAATCAGGAACACGCCTATTGCATGGCTGTCGAGAAGCTGCTCGGCATCCAGGTGCCGCGCCGCGCCGAGTTGATCCGCGTCCTCTATTCCGAGATCGGGCGTTTGCTCTCTCACCTCCTCAACGTGACCACGCAGGCCATGGACGTCGGAGCGCTCACGCCGCCCCTCTGGGGCTTCGAGGAGCGCGAAAAGCTCATGATCTTCTACGAGCGGATTTCCGGCTCGCGCATGCACGCCAACTATTTCCGGCCGGGCGGCGTGAACATGGATATCCAGCCCGAGCTGATCGACGACATCGAAGCCTTCTGCGATCCGTTCCTGAAGGTGCTCGACGATCTCGATACGCTCGTCATGGGCAGCCGCATCTTCAAGCAGCGTAACGTGGACATCGGTGTCCTGACGCTTGACGATTGCTGGAAGTGGGGCTTCTCGGGCCCTCTGGTTCGCAGCTGCGGCGTCGCCTGGGACCTGCGCAAGGCGCAGCCCTATTCGCTCTACGAGGAGATGGAATTCGATATCCCTGTGGGCAAGAACGGCGACAACTATGACCGTCAGATCATCCGCATGGAAGAGATGCGCCAGTCTGTGCGCATCATGCGTCAGTGCCTGAACAAGCTGCGGGCTCCGGACGGGCAGGGACCTGTCGCGACCCTTGACGGCAAGGTCGCTCCGCCCTCGCGCAAGGACATGAAGCGCTCCATGGAAGCGCTGATCCATCACTTCAAGCTGTATACGGAAGGCTTCCACGTCCCCGCGGGCGAGGTCTATGTCGCCGTGGAGGCTCCGAAGGGAGAGTTCGGCGTCTATCTCGTGTCGGATGGCACCAACAAGCCGTATCGCTGCAAGGTGCGCGCTCCCGGATACGCCCACCTTCAGGGCATGGATTTCATGTGCCGCGGTCACATGCTGGCCGACGTCGCAGGCGTTCTCGGTTCCATCGACATCGTGTTCGGTGAAGTGGACCGGTAAGTAAAAATCCGGACTCGATTTCGGGCCCGGCGCCACGCTCTGAAAAAGCGTGATGGAAGAGTTCAAGTCGTGAATGGCCGGGTTCAAGCCCGGCCATGACGATGAGGAGAAGAGTCAAAATGGCCGTTCGTAAGCTCGCGCCTGAAGAATTGCAGCCCGAGAGCTTCGTGTTCTCGCCCGACACGGAAGCTTTTGCTGAGCAGCAGATCGCCAAGTATCCGCCCGGCCGCCAGGCCTCGGCGGTAATCCCGCTGCTGTGGAAGGCGCAGGAACAGGCCGGTGGCTGGCTGCCGCGCAAGGCCATCGAGGCCGTGGCCACCCGGCTCGACATGCCTTTCATCCGCGTGATGGAAGTGGCGACCTTCTACACGATGTTCAACCTAGAGCCCGTTGGAAAGTATTTCATCCAATTCTGCGGCACCACGCCTTGCGTGCTGCGGGGGGCTGGCGACATCAGACAAGTGCTTGAGAAGCGCATCGGCGACCAGAACCACGTCACCGCCGACGGGAATTTCTCCTGGCTCGAGGTCGAGTGCTTGGGCGCGTGCTGCAACGCCCCGATGGTGCAGATCAACGACGACTATTACGAAGACCTGACCCCTGAAAACTTCGAGAAGCTTCTCGACGATCTCGCGGCAGGCCGCCCGGTGAAGAAGGGGTCCCAGATCGGCCGCAACACCTCCGAACCGTTCGAGGCTGTCAACACCCTGCAGGATCCCTCGCTCTACGACGGCTCCCAGATCGGCACTTGGCGCAAACGCTTCGAGGAGCAGGCTCAGCCTGCCGGCACGGGCGAGGCTGCGGCTGCCGTCGCATCCGTTCCGCAGGAAGCCAAGGCCGCGAAGCCCACGGCTGGTCGCCCTATCGAGAGCGAGGTAGCCGATACGCCGGCTGAGCGCGCCAAGAAAGGCGAGGCGCCCGTGAATCCGGTCGACCAGAAGGAAGCAGCCGACCCGTCTCGCGCGACCAAGGTCGAGCCGCGCACGGAAGACGCCGCCAAGCCTGCTCCGCAGAGCGGCAAGTCCTATGTGGCCTCGCCGGGCGGGGGCGCGACACCGACAAGCCCCACGACGCCGAATGCTGGTACGCCTCCGGGCCAGTCCGAGACGCGTCGCGACGGCAGCGAAAGCAAGCCGGGTGTTGTCGTCGACAAAGACAACAAAACGTCCTGAGGGGGAGTGAACTGAGATGCTTCACGATAGAGATCGCATTTTCACCAACCTCTACGGCTTCCATTCGGCGAGCCTCGACGCTGCGAAGATGCGCGGTGCGTGGGACGGAACCAAGTTCCTCCTCGAGAAGGGTCGCGACTGGATCGTCGACGAGATGAAGGCCTCGGGGCTGCGTGGCCGCGGCGGCGCAGGCTTCCCCACGGGCCTGAAATGGTCCTTCATGCCCAAGCAGTCGGATGGGCGTCCGCACTATCTCGTCGTCAATGCCGACGAGTCGGAGCCGGGCACCTGTAAGGACCGTGAGATCATGCGGAACGATCCGCATCTTCTCATCGAAGGCTGCCTTATCGCCTCCTTCGCCATGGGCGCGCACGCGGCCTACATCTACATCCGCGGCGAGTACGTCGCCGAGAAGCATGCGCTTCAGCGCGCGGTGGATGAGGCCTATGCCGCAAAGCTCATCGGCAAGGACAACGCCCACGGCTATCCCTTCGACGTCTACGTCCACCACGGCGCAGGTGCTTACATCTGTGGTGAGGAGACGGCGCTCATCGAGAGCCTGGAAGGCAAGAAGGGCATGCCGCGCCTGAAGCCTCCGTTCCCGGCCAATATGGGCCTCTATGGTTGCCCGACCACGGTGAACAACGTGGAGTCGATTGCGGTCGCCGGCACGATCCTGCGTCGCGGCGCGTCCTGGTTTTCCAGCATCGGCCGTCCGAACAACGTTGGCACGAAGCTCTTCTGCGTGTCCGGCCACGTGAACAAGCCCTGCAATGTGGAAGAGGCCATGGGCCTCACCTTCCGCGAACTGATCGACACGCATTGCGGCGGCATTCGTGGCGGCTGGGACAACCTGCTCGCCGTGATCCCCGGCGGCTCGTCCGTTCCGGTCGTGCCAGCCGATCAGATCATCGACGCGCCGATGGACTTCGATACCCTGCGCGGCCTGCGCTCGGGTCTCGGCACTGCCGCCGTGATCGTCATGGACAAGTCCACCGACATCGTCCGCGCCATCGCCCGCATCTCTTACTTCTACAAGCATGAGAGCTGCGGCCAGTGCACGCCGTGCCGCGAGGGCACCGGTTGGATGTGGCGCGTGCTCAACCGCATGGCCGAGGGCCGCGCCCAGAAACGCGAAATCGACATGCTGCTCGAAGTCTCGACCCAGATCGAAGGTCACACCATCTGCGCGCTCGGCGACGCGGCGGCCTGGCCGGTTCAGGGTCTGATCCGTCACTTCCGTCATGAGATCGAGAAGCGGATCGACGACTACGCGGCGAACCCGCATTCAGAATCCGTCATGATCGCGGCGGAGTGAGAACTTAAGATGGCTAAAATCATCGTTGATGGCGTCGAAGTCGACGTCCCCGCCGAATACACGCTGCTCCAGGCCGCCGAGGCCGCGGGTGCGGAAGTTCCGCGCTTCTGCTTCCACGAGCGGCTCTCGATCGCCGGCAACTGCCGCATGTGCCTCGTTGAGGTGAAGGGCGCGCCGAAGCCGGTCGCCTCCTGTGCCTGGGGCGTGCGCGATTGCCGCCCGGGCCCGAACGGGGAGCCGCCGGAAATTTCGACCAAGTCGCCGACCGTCAAGAAGGCGCGCGAGGGTGTGATGGAGTTCCTCCTGATCAACCACCCGCTCGATTGCCCAATCTGCGACCAGGGTGGCCAGTGCGACCTGCAGGACCAGGCGATGGCCTACGGCGTCGACACCAGCCGCTTCCACGAGAACAAGCGCGCGGTCACCGACAAGTATCTCGGCCCGCTCGTTCGCACCTCCATGAACCGCTGCATTCACTGCACCCGCTGCGTGCGCTTCACCGCCGAGGTGGCGGGCGTGCCGGACATGGGGGCTCTGTGGCGCGGCGAGGACATGGAGATCACGAGCTATCTCGAAAAGGCGCTCGGCTCCGAGCTGCAGGCCAACATCGCGGATCTCTGCCCGGTTGGCGCACTCACCCATAAGCCTGAGTCCTTCCACTTCCGTCCGTGGGAGCTCACCAAGACCGATTCCGTCGACGTGATGGATGCGGTCGGCTCCTCGATCCGCGTTGATTCCCGTGGCCGCGAGGTCATGCGCATCCTGCCGCGCGTGAACGAAGCGGTGAACGAGGAATGGATCTCCGACAAGACCCGCCAGATCGTCGACGGCCTGCGCCTGCAGCGCCTCGACCGGCCGTTCGTTCGGGAAAGCGGCCGCCTGCGTCCGGCTTCCTGGCAGGAGGCTTTCGCCACCATTGCTGCCAAGGTAAAGGACACGGACGTCAAGAAGATCGGCGCCATCATCGGCGATCTTGCAGCCGTCGAAGAGATGTTTGCGCTCAAGCTCCTCATGCAGAGCCTCGGCGTCACGAACATCGACGCCCGTCAGGACGGCACGGTGCTGTCGCCGGCTTATGGCCGCGGCTCGTATCTCTTCAACACCACTATCGCTGGCATTGAAGATGCGGACGCGATCCTGATCGTGGGCTCCAACCCACGCATCGAGGCTTCGCTCGTCAACGTGCGTATCCGCAAGCGCTGGCGCGTGGCTCCGCCGCCGATCGCTATCATCGGTGAGAACGCGGACCTGACCTATCCTTACGAATACCTCGGCGCAGGTCCCGACACCCTCGCCGAGTTGGCCGCGGGCCGGAACAGCTTCATCGAGAAGCTCCGCAGCGCCGAGCGTCCGCTGATCATCGTGGGGCAGGGCGCACTCTCGCGTCCGGACGGTCTCGCGATTCTCTCCGCCGTCGCCCAGCTTGCCCGCGACGTCGGTGCAGTGAAGGACGGCTGGAACGGCTTCTCTGTTCTGCACACTGCAGCTTCGCGCGTTGGTGCGCTCGATCTTGGCCTCGTGCCGGGCGAGGGCGGCCTGACAGCCGAGCAGATGGCCCAGGGCGGTGTCGAGGTGCTATTCAACCTCGGCGCCGACGAGATCGATATCGCCCCTGGCGCCTTCGTCATCTATCAGGGCACCCACGGCGATCGTGGCGCGCACCGCGCCGACGTGATCCTGCCGGCGGCCACCTACACGGAAAAGTCCGGAACGTACGTGAACACGGAAGGCCGGGTGCAGATGGCGAACCGCGCGGCCTTCGCGCCCGGCGAGGCCCGTGAGGATTGGGCGATCCTGCGCGCTCTGTCCGACGTGCTGGGCCACCGCCTGCCGTTCGACTCGCTCAACGCGCTGCGCGCCAAGCTCTATGCGGCTTACCCGCATTTTGCGGCTATCGAGACCGTGCAGCCTGCTGACAGCGCTGCTGCTATCCAGGCGCTCGTCGGCATCGGCGGCACAGCCGGCCGCGAGGCTTTCGTGAGCCCCGTGAAGGATTTCTACCTGACGAATCCGATCGCCCGCGCCTCCGGCGTCATGGCCGAGTGCTCCGCGCTCGCCCGTGAGCTGAAGCTCGAAGCGGCCGAGTAAGAGAGGAGAGAACCATGGAATTTGGAGATATCCTCCTCGCCGTCGCGATCATGCTGGGCAAGAGCCTGCTCATGCTCGTCGCGCTTCTCATCTTCATCGCCTATGCGCTCTATGCCGACCGCAAGGTCTGGGCCGCGGTTCAGCTGCGGCGCGGTCCGAACGTCGTCGGCCCCTGGGGCCTGCTGCAGTCCTTCGCCGACCTGCTCAAGTTCGTGCTGAAGGAGCCGGTGATCCCGTCCTCGGCCAACAAGGGCATGTTCCTGCTGGCGCCGCTGGTGATGTGCACGCTCTCGCTCGCGGCCTGGGCGGTCATTCCGCTCAACGCCGGCTGGGCGATCGCGGACATTAACGTCGGCATCCTCTACATCTTCGCGATCTCGTCGCTCGGCGTTTACGGCGTCATCATGGGCGGCTGGGCCTCCAACTCGAAGTATCCGTTCCTCGGCGCGTTGCGCTCGGCGGCGCAGATGGTGTCATACGAGGTCTCCATCGGCTTCGTCATCGTGACGGTGCTCATGTGCGCCGGCAGCCTGAACCTCTCGCAGATCGTCGAGGCGCAGAACACCAGCCTCGGCATCCTCGGCTGGTACTGGCTGCCGCTGTTCCCGATGTTCGTGGTGTTCTTCATCTCGGCCATGGCCGAGACGAACCGCCCGCCCTTCGACCTGCCGGAAGCCGAGTCGGAGCTTGTGGCCGGCTACATGGTGGAATACTCCTCCACCCCGTACCTGCTGTTCATGCTCGGCGAATACGTGGCCATCATGACCATGTGCGCGTTCGGCACGATCCTGTTCCTCGGCGGTTGGCTTTCCCCGATCCCGTTCGCGCCCTTCACCTGGGTGCCCGGCGTGATCTGGTTCGTGCTGAAGGCGAGCTTCCTCTTCATTCTCATCGCCATGGTGAAGGCCCTGGTGCCGCGCTATCGCTACGATCAGCTCATGCGCCTGGGCTGGAAGGTCTTCCTTCCGCTGTCTCTCGCCATGGTCGTCATCGTGGCGGGCGTACTGATGGCAACCGGCCTCGCGCCGGGCATGCGCTAAAGGAGTTCGGCGACATGAAGATCGCTCAGTTCTTCAACGCCCTTCTGCTGAAGGAATTCGTGGCCGGCTTCATCCTGACCACGAGGTACTTCTTCAAGCCGAAGGCAACGCTCAACTACCCGTTCGAGATGGGCCACCGCGGTCCGCGCTTCCGTGGTGAGCACGCGCTTCGCCGCTACCCCAACGGGGAAGAGCGCTGCATCGCCTGCAAGCTCTGTGAGGCGATCTGCCCGGCCCAGGCCATCACCATTGAGGCAGGTCCGCGCCGCAACGACGGCACCCGCCGCACGACGCGCTACGACATCGACATGGTGAAGTGCATCTATTGCGGCATGTGCCAGGAAGCCTGTCCGGTGGACGCCATCGTGGAAGGCCCGAACTTCGAGTTCTCGGTGGAGACCCGCGAGGAGCTTCTCTACGACAAGGCCAAGCTGCTCGCGAACGGCGAGCGTTGGGAGCGGGAAATCGCGCGCAACATCGCGAAGACCGCGCCTTACCGCTGACAATCGCTTCCTGCCCGGAAAGGGCAGGGGGCAAGCATGTCCGGCGGGTTGTTCCTGTCGGGTTCGGAATTTATAGACAGGCCACTGGATTCTCCGGGGCCACGTCGGAAGGGGCCGCTCTTGGGGCGGCTTGTGTTTGAGCATGACGGTTACCGCCGCCTTCTTCTATCTGTTCGCGACGATTACGATCGCATCCGGTTTCATGGTGATCGCCTCGCGCAATCCCGTGCAGTCGGTGCTCTTCCTCATCCTGGCCTTCGTCAATGCGGCGGGCCTGTTCCTGATGATGGGAGCCGAATTCCTCGCGATGATCCTGGTCATCGTCTATGTGGGCGCGGTCGCGGTGCTCTTCCTCTTCGTCGTCATGATGCTCGACGTGGACTTCGCGGCGCTCCGCCAGGGCTTCCTGCAGTATCTGCCCTTCGGCGCCCTGATCGGCATCGTGCTCCTGATCGAGTTGATCTTCGTGGTGAGTGCTTACGTGATCGACCCGGGCCTTGTCCGCGCGCCGGCCGTTCCAATTCCGGCCGCTGACGTGATGACCAACACCGAGGCGCTCGGTCAGGTGCTCTACACCCGCTACTTCTACTTCTTCCAGGCCGCCGGCCTGATCCTGCTGGTGGCCATGATCGGCGCTATCGTGCTGACGCTTCGCGAACGCGTCGGCGTACGCCGCCAGGACATCTCGAAGCAGAACGCCCGCACACAGGAAACCGCCGTCGAGGTTCGGAAGGTTCCCTTCCGCCAGGGCATCTAAGGAGACACGCGATGGTTATCGGACTGGGCCACTATCTCACCGTCGCCGCTGTGCTCTTCACGCTCGGCGTGTTCGGCATCTTCATCAATCGGAAGAACGTCATCGTCATCCTGATGTCCATCGAACTCATCCTGCTCTCGGTGAACATCAACATGGTGGCTTTCTCGACCCATCTGAACGACATCGTGGGCCAGGTCTTCGCGCTGCTGATCCTCACGGTCGCCGCAGCGGAGGCGGCCATCGGCCTTGCCATTCTGGTGGTCTTCTTCCGCAACCGCGGCTCCATCGCGGTTGAAGACGTGAACATGATGAAGGGCTAAGCCCTAACGGCAAAGTAGACGACAATGTACCACGCAATCGTTTTCCTGCCGCTCGTCGGCTTCCTCATCGCAGGCCTCCTAGGACGCGTCATCGGCGCCCGTCCGAGCGAGATCATCACCACGGCTCTGCTATTCGTGTCGGCGGTTCTCTCCTGGGTGGCCTTCATCCATGTTGGCTTCGGCGAAGAGCCGATGATCCGTGTGCAGGTGGCCCAGTGGATGTCCGTCGGTGACCTTCAGGTCGATTGGGCGTTCCGGATCGACACGCTCACCGCCATGATGCTTGTGGTGGTCAACACTGTATCGGCGCTCGTGCACCTCTACTCCATCGGCTACATGCACGAGGATCCGCACCGTCCGCGCTTCTTTGCCTATCTGTCGCTCTTCACCTTCGCCATGCTCATGCTGGTGACGGCGGACAACCTGGTCCAGATGTTCTTCGGCTGGGAAGGCGTGGGCCTGGCGAGCTATCTGCTCATCGGCTTCTGGTACAAGAAGGACTCGGCCAACGCGGCGGCCATGAAGGCCTTCATCGTCAACCGCGTCGGTGACTTCGGGTTCCTGCTCGGCATCTTCACGATCTTCGTACTGTTCAACGGCGTCACTTTCGATGCTATCTTCCCGCGCGTTGGCGAGTTCGCCAATGCCCGCTTCACCTTCCTCGGCATCGAGTGGCACGCTCTGACGATCACCTGCCTGCTGCTCTTCATGGGCGCCATGGGTAAGTCGGCGCAGTTCCTGCTGCACACTTGGCTGCCGGACGCGATGGAAGGCCCGACGCCGGTCTCCGCACTCATCCACGCTGCCACCATGGTGACCGCCGGCGTATTCATGGTCGCGCGCCTGTCACCGGTCTTCGAATATGCGCCTGCCGCCCTGACGGTCGTGACCGTGATCGGCGGCATCACGGCCTTTTTCGCCGCGACTGTGGGTCTCGTGCAGAACGACATCAAGCGCGTGATCGCGTATTCGACCTGCTCGCAGCTCGGCTACATGTTCGTGGCGCTCGGCGTCGGCGCGTACAGCGCCGGTATGTTCCATCTCTTCACACACGCCTTCTTCAAGGCGCTTCTCTTCTTGGGCGCGGGCTCGGTGATCCATGCCATGCACCACGAGCAGGACATGAGGAACATGGGCAACCTGCGCCGCTACATCCCGCTCACCACGGCGATGATGGCGATCGGTACGCTCGCGCTCACCGGCTTCCCGTTCACGGCAGGCTACTACTCCAAGGACGCGATCATCGAAGCGGCTTACGCCTCCCATAGCGCGGCCGGCTCCTTCGCCTTCCTGGCGACGGTGATCGCAGCCTTCATGACCTCGTTCTATTCCTGGCGCCTGTTCTTCATGACCTTTGAGGGCAATGCGCGTTGGGGTGCCTCGCATCATCATGCTCCGAGCGACCACGAGGGCGTTGAGCACGACGAGCGCGGCCATGACGTGGAGCCCGCCGGCCACGCGGATCACGAGCACGGCCACCACGGCCATGGGGCTCACACCCCCCACGAGAGCCCGCTGGTGATGGTGCTGCCGCTCATCGTGCTGGCTATCGGTGCCGTCGTTGCCGGTATCGTCTTCCACGATGCGTTCCTAGGCGAGGGCCATCAGGAGTTCTGGAAGGGTGCGCTCTTCACGGGCCCGAACAACCACATCCTCGAGGAGATGCATCATCTGCCGGGCTGGGTGCCGTTGCTCCCGACCGTGATGATGATCCTCGGCTTCGTGCTCGCGTATTACATGTACATCGTCGACGCCAAGCAGCCGGCGCGTCTCGCGGCGGATCATCCGATCCTGTACCGCTTCCTGCTCAACAAGTGGTACTTCGACGAACTCTACGACGCGATCTTCGTGCGTCCCGCCATGGCCATCGGCCGCTTCTTCTGGCGCACGGGCGATCAGAAGATCATCGACGGGCTGGGGCCTGACGGGATCTCGGCCCGGGTGCTCGACGTGACGCGCGGCGCAGTGCGGTTGCAGTCCGGCTACGTCTATCACTACGCGTTCGCAATGCTGATCGGCGTTGCGGCTCTCGTGACCTTCTATCTCTTCAGGGGAGCCCACTAATGCTCGGCTTCGGCATCCTCTCCGGTCTTCTCATCCTCCCGCTGGTCGGTGCGGCCTTTATCCTGACGCTGCGCGGCGACAGCGAGGCGACCCGCTCCAACGCACGCTGGGCGGCGCTTGCCACCACGCTCGCGACCTTCGTCCTCTCGCTCGTGGCCTGGGGCCGCTTCGACACGGCGACCGCCAGCTTCCAGCTGGTCGAGAGCCACGCCTGGCTGACGGAAACCATCCGCTACAAGCTCGGCGTCGACGGCTTCTCCATGCCGCTCATCCTGCTCACCACGTTCCTGATGCCGTTCTGCATCCTCGCTTCGTGGGAATCCATCGGGCACCGGGTGAAGGAATACTACGTCGCTTTCCTCGTCCTCGAGACCACTATGATCGGCGTGTTCTGCGCGCTCGATCTCGTGCTCTTCTACCTGTTCTTCGAGGCGGGCCTCATTCCGATGTTCCTCATCATCGGCATCTGGGGCGGCAAGCGGCGCATCTACGCCAGCTTCAAGTTCTTCCTCTATACGCTGCTCGGCTCCGTGCTGATGCTGCTCGCCATCATGGCCATGTACTGGCAGGCGGGCACCACGGACATCCCGACGCTGCTCGCGTTCAAGTTCCCGTACAACCTGCAGATCTGGCTGTGGCTGGCCTTCTTCGCCTCCTTCGCAGTGAAGATGCCCATGTGGCCGGTCCATACCTGGCTGCCTGACGCGCACGTGGAAGCGCCGACGGCCGGTTCCGTGATCCTGGCAGGCGTGCTCCTGAAGATGGGCGGCTACGGCTTCATCCGAGTGTCGCTGCCGATGTTCCCCGACGCCTCGGTGTATTTCTCAGCCCTGGTCTTCGCCCTCTCGATCATCGCGATCGTCTATACCTCGCTGGTCGCCCTGATGCAGGAGGACATCAAGAAGCTCATCGCCTATTCGTCGGTGGCGCATATGGGCTTCGTGACCATGGGTCTGTTCAGTATGAACGAGCAGGGCATCCAGGGCGCCATGTTCACTATGATCTCCCACGGCCTGGTCTCCGGCGCGCTGTTCCTTGGCGTCGGCGTGATTTACGACCGGATGCACACCCGTGAGATCAAGGCCTATGGCGGCCTCGTGAACCGCATGCCCATGTATGCGGTGGTGTTCATGATCCTCACCATGGCCAATGTGGCGCTTCCGGGCACTTCGGGCTTCATCGGCGAGTTCCTGACCCTCATGGGCGCGTTCCGCTCCAACACCTGGGTGGCGTTCTTCGCCGCTACGGGCGTGATCCTCTCGGCGGCCTATGCGCTCTGGCTCTACCGCCGCGTCGTCTACGGAGAGCTGGACAAGCCCGCGCTCCAGACCATTACGGATCTGAACCGTCGCGAGATGATCATCTTCGCGCCGCTCATCCTGCTGATCATCTATTATGGCGTGCAGCCCGGCCCGATCCTCGACGCCTTCGCGGTGCCGACGGATCAGCTCCTGAAGGGCGTCCAAGCCGCGCTCTCCACCGTTAAAACGGCGGCTCTCACCGCACACTGAGGTCATGATGAACCCCGTCCTCACCATTCCCGCTTTCGGCCCCGTGCTGCCGGAGATCATCCTGGCAGCGGGCGCTCTCGTCCTGGTTCTCTTCGGTGCGATCCGCGGAGAGCGCTCCGGGGAGGGCATGAACATCATCGCCCTCGCGCTTCTGGCTGTCGCCTTCGTGGCGGTGCTGATGCTGCCCGGCGAGCGCGTCGAGACCATGAACGGCTCCTTCGTGATCGACGGCTTCGCCAAATTCATGAAGTCGCTTACCCTTGTCGCCTCGGCAGGTGGTGTCATCCTCTCCATGGATTACATGCGCCGCGAGGGCATCAGCCGCTTCGAGTACCCGATCCTGATCGTGCTCTCGACACTCGGCATGCTGATGGTGATCTCGGCGAACGACCTGATCGCCCTCTATCTCGGCCTCGAGTTGCTCAGCCTCTCGTCGTACGTGATCGCAGCCTTCGACCGCGACAACGTGCGTTCGACGGAAGCGGGCCTGAAGTATTTCGTGCTGGGCTCGCTGTCCTCGGGCATGCTGCTCTATGGTGCGTCGCTGGTCTATGGCTTCACCGGCAACGTGTCGTTCCCGGCGATTGCCGGCGTGCTGCAGGGTCAAGTAGGCATTGGCGCAGTCATCGGCATTGTGTTCGTCGCTGCCGGTATCGCGTTCAAGATCTCTGCCGTGCCGTTCCACATGTGGACGCCGGACGTGTACGAAGGCTCGCCGACCCCGGTGACCGCCTTCTTCGCCGCCGCTCCCAAGATGGCCGGCATGGCCATGGCCACCCGCGTGTTCATCGATGCCTTCCCGAACATCGTCGGCCAGTGGCAGCAGATCATCGTCTTCATCTCCATCGCCTCAATGGCGCTGGGTTCGTTCGCCGCCATCGGCCAGCGCAACCTCAAGCGACTGATGGCCTATTCGTCCATCGGCAACGTGGGCTATGCGCTGATCGGCCTTGCCGCTGGAACGGTCGAGGGAATTCAGGGCGTCGTCGTCTATATGGCGATCTATCTCGCCATGACGCTCGGCGCCTTTGCCGTCATCCTCGGCCTTCGCCGCGGCAAGGTGATGTTCGAGAACATCGAGGATCTGTCGGGCCTTGCCCGCACGCATCCGGTCCTGGCCTTCTGCCTCGCGATGATGATGTTCTCGCTCGCGGGCATTCCGCCCCTCGCCGGCTTCTTCGCGAAGTTCGCGGTGTTCAACGCGGCCATCAACGCCAACCTCGTGGCGCTTGCCATCATCGGCGTCGTGACCAGCGTGATCGGCGCTTACTATTACCTTCGCATTGTGAAGGTCATGTACTTCGATGAGCCCGCTGCGGCCTATGACACGATGCCTGCCGGAGTGAAGCTGGTGCTGGCCCTCTCCAGCATCTTCGTGGTGCTGTTCGGCATCGTTCCGGCTCCGCTTGTTGCGGCTGCGGGCGCCGCTGCGCGCTCCCTCTTCTGATGGTGAATCTGTCGCCGGAAGCCGAGGCCGCCGGTTATCGGCTGATCGCGCTCGAGGCGACAGAATCGACCAACGACGACGCGCTCCGGGCTGCGCGCTCCGGCGATCCTGGGCAGCTTTGGATCGTGGCGGGGGAGCAGCACGCGGGCAGGGGGCGGCATGGCCGGCAATGGTCGTCGCCCCCGGGCAATCTCTACACCAGCCTTCTGCTGATCGACCCCTGCGAGCCGCAGCACGCGCCTCAGCTCGGCTTCGTCGCCGGGCTCGCCTTGCACGAGGCGATCGAGGCGGTGACGGGCGTGGGCGCACTGCGTCTTTCTCTCAAGTGGCCGAACGATCTGTTGCTCGACAGAGCAAAGGTGTCCGGCCTGCTCCTCGAAGGCCACAGGCTCCAGGGCAATGGGCCGCTTGCGATCATCATCGGCATGGGCGTGAACGTGGCCTTTGCCCCAACCGGCACGCCGTATCCGGCCAAAGCCTTGCAAAGCGTGAGGCCCGGATTGACACGTCAGCATGTGTTCCGGGCTCTGTCCGCAAGCTTTGCCCAAACCTTTTCTGCTTGGCGCAATGCGGCGCGCATGAACGCCGCCGACCCGTTTGGGCCCATCCGGCGGCTCTGGCTGGAGCGGGCGGCAGGGTTAGGGCAGGAGGTGACCCTTCGCCTTCCATCCGGCGAGAGGCGCGGTATCTTCGAAGGACTCGATCGGTTCGGCCGCCTGCAGCTGAAATCAGTCTCAGGCGTGGAACTCATCGATGCAGGCGACCTTTATTTTCCTCATTTGCTGCATGATATAGCCAAGCCCTAGAGCTGGCATGACAAGGTCTCAATCAGGTATGGCATCCTCCCAGGACGATTTGGTGTTTCTGCCCCTCGGCGGGCTCGGCGAAATCGGCATGAACGCCGCCCTCTACGGCTTCGGACCAGAGACGGACCGGCAGTGGATCCTTGTCGATTGCGGCATGGGCTTCGGCGGCGAGGAGCAGCTTCCAGGGATCGACCTCGTCTATCCCGACCTTCGCTTCATCGAGGAAGAGCGTCATAACCTGCTGGGCATCTTCATCACCCATGCGCATGAGGATCACATCGGCGCGCTGGTCGAGATGTGGCCGCGCCTGCGCGTGCCGGTCTATGCCACGAAGTTCGCCATCGGCCTTCTGGAAACCCGTCGCCTGTCTGAACCCGATGCGCCGAAGATCGAACTCAACGAGATCGCGCCCGGCCAGCGCCTGAAGCTCGGCGCCTTCGACATCGAGTACGTGCCCGTCGCCCACTCGATTCCGGAATCGAATGCGCTCGCCATCCGCACACCACACGGTCTCGTCGTGCACACCGGCGACTGGAAGCTCGATCCGACGCCCTATCTCGGCAGTCTCACCTCGGAAGAGACCTTCCGCAAGCTAGGTGAGGAGGGCGTCCTCGCCCTCGTCTGTGATTCCACCAACGTGGTGCGCGAGGGCACGAGCCCGAGCGAAGCCGATGTGGCCAGGAACCTCGCCGCTCTCATCAAGGACGCGCCGCATCGCGTCGCCATCACGACCTTCGCCTCCAACGTCGCCCGCATCCGCTCGGTGGCGGAAGCGGCGCGCGAGTGCGGGCGTGACGTGGTGGTGGTTGGCCGCGCCATGGATCGCGTCGTCGATGTGGCGCGTGAATGCGGCTATCTCGACGATCTGCCGGAATTCCATTCGGCTGAAAACTTCGGCTACATGCCCCGCGACAAGGTGGTGGCCGTTCTCACGGGCTCACAGGGCGAGCCGCGCGCAGCGCTCGCGCGGATTGCCTTCGACGAGCACCCGGACATTGCGTTGTCCGCGGGCGACCGCGTGATTTTCTCGTCCCGCGCCATTCCCGGCAACGAAAAGGCTGTCGGCTCCATCATCAACAGCCTGATCGAGCAGGGCATCGAGGTTATCACCGACCGCACGGAACTGGTTCATGTCTCGGGCCATCCGCGCCGAGGTGAGCTTGTCCAGATGTATGAATGGACAAGGCCGCGCATCGCTATCCCCGCCCATGGCGAGCCGCTGCATCTGGCCGAGCACGCCAAGTTCGCGCGCCAGCAGGGCGTGCCGGAAGTGGTGCGCGCGAAGAACGGCACTCTCGTGCGCCTGGCTCCCGGGAAGGCGGAGATCGTCGACAATATTCCGGCGGGCCGCGTCTACAAGGACGGCAACATCGTCATCCCGTCCGGCGAGCGCGCCTTGCCGGAGCGCCGCAAGCTCGCCTTCGCGGGTATCGTGACAGTGGCGATTGCCATTGATGACCGAGGCGAGATCGCGGGCGATCCTGTGGTGGATGCCATGGGGCTTCCTGAGAAGAACCGACAGGGCCGCGATCTGACCGATATCATTGCCGACACGGTGGCTAATACGCTCGATGGGCTCTCGAAAGCCAAGCGCCGCGATCCGGATGCTGTCGAGAACGCTGTCCACCGGGCCGTGCGCGCTGCCGTGAACCAGGAATGGGGCAAGAAGCCGGCCTGTCATGTCCTCGTGATCGAAGTATAAGGCGGCCAAGGTTAATTCCTTAGGAAAGGGGGCAACATGCTCGGTCGCTTGAACCACGTCGCCATTGCTGTCCGCGATATCGCGGCGGCCTCAAAGCTCTATCGCGGCACGCTCGGGGCCGAGGTGTCCGAGCCGGAGGCGCTTGCGGAGCACGGGGTAACGGTCGTGTTCATCACACTGCCAAACACCAAGATCGAGCTTCTGGAGCCCCTCGGCCCAGATTCGCCGATCGCCAAGTTCCTGGAGAAGAACCCCGACGGTGGCATCCATCATATCTGTTATGAGGTGGAGGATATTCTCGCTGCGCGGGACCGGCTTTTGAATTCCGGGGCCAGGGTGCTGGGTTCGGGCGCGCCAAAGATCGGGGCCCATGGCAAGCCGGTGCTTTTCCTTCATCCGAAGGACTTCAACGGAACCCTCATCGAACTTGAGCAAGCCTGAGGATCAACTGTTGATAAGACTTGTAAAAGCTCTCGCGGCCTCGTTCTGGTCCACGCTCGCCGTGGTGGTGGTCATTTCGGCCATTGCCGTCGCCATCGTCGTGAACGCCTTCGGCCTGCGCGTGACCGGAGGGCTCGCTATTTACTTCGTGATCTGGTGGATCCTGCTCTTCGCCGTGCTGCCCTTCGGCGTCCGCAGCCAAGTGGAAAGCGGGGAGGTGACCACCGGCACCGAGCCGGGTGCTCCCTCGGCCCCCGGCCTTCAGGAAAAGGCGATTTGGACCACCCTGGTTGCCTCCGTGGTCCTGGTGATCGTGGCGGCCGTGTTCCCGTTGGCGGGACTTTAAAAATTCCAGCTCTCAGGGTTTTCCTCGTCATGCCCGGGCCTGTCCCGGGCATCAACGCTTCTGGTGCATGATGGGAAGAGAACGTGAATGGCCGCAACAGGTGCGGTCATGACGGCATAGAGCCCTTGAAAAGGAGCGAAACAAAAAGAAAAAGCAAGGCTTTCGCCTTGCCTGAACTGCCTTTTGGCGTTGTTTAGATCCCTGGCTTTTTGGCGCCGGCTTGGCGCTAGGGGATCGCGTTCCTCCCGAAACTCGGACCGCAGCCTCTGCCTCTTTGAAGGTCTGAGACGTTAGCTGCTCGTTTATAAGTGACTTACCTTACGTTGTCATCTTTTTTAGGCACCCTGTGATGCATTTTGCGACACTTGTTGTATCAATCTTTGGTCTAATCCATTGCGTCGCAGGCCAGGACAGGCAATGGCCGCTTGTCTTTTCGCCATGGCCTGTGTTGTGTGCTGGAAACGAGTCGTGACTCACTGTCCCATTCCTGACCGAGACTGAAGGCGTCCTATGCGTTTGAGCCGCTATTTCCTCCCCATTCTCCGCGAGACGCCGAAAGAGGCGGAGATCGTCTCCCACCGCCTGATGCTGCGGGCTGGCCTGATCCGCCAGGAGGCCGCAGGCATCTATGCCTGGCTGCCGCTAGGTCTGAAAGTGCTCAACAAGGTCAACGCCATTGTTCGCGAGGAGCAGAACCGCTCCGGTGCCATCGAACTGTTGATGCCCACAATTCAGTCGGCGGACCTGTGGCGTGAGTCGGGCCGCTACGATGCCTATGGCAAGGAGATGCTGCGCATCCAGGACCGCCACGAGCGCGAGATGCTCTTCGGTCCAACGAATGAGGAAATGATCACCGAGATCTTCCGGGGCTACGTGCGTTCCTACAAGGACCTGCCGCTGAACCTTTATCACATCCAGTGGAAGTTCCGTGACGAGGTGCGCCCGCGCTTCGGCGTCATGCGCTCGCGCGAGTTCCTGATGAAGGACGCATACTCCTTCGACCTGGATCAGGCCGGAGCCGTCCATTCCTACAACAAGATGTTCGTCGCCTATCTTCGCACCTTCGCCCGCATGGGCCTGAAGGCGATTCCGATGCGCGCCGATACCGGCCCTATCGGCGGCAACCTGAGTCACGAGTTCATCATTCTCGCCTCCACCGGCGAGAGCGAGGTGTTCTGCCACTCGGATTATCTCAACTACGAGATCCCGCCGGCCGACACGAATTTCGACGACATTCCGGGTCTCCAGAGCACCGTCGACAAGTGGACGTCGCTCTATGCCGCGACTTCGGAAATGCACGATGCGGCGGCCTTCGATGCCGTTCCCGCTGACAAGAAGATGTCCGCGCGCGGCATCGAGGTGGGCCACATCTTCTATTTCGGCACCAAGTATTCCGAGCCAATGGGCGCGAAGGTGATGGGGCCGGACGGGCAGGAGAAGTCGGTCCATATGGGTTCATACGGCATCGGCCCGAGCCGTCTCATCGCCGCCATCATCGAGGCGAGCCACGACGAGAACGGCATCATCTGGCCGGAGGCCGTGGCGCCGTTCGATGTGGCGATCCTGAACCTGAAGGTCGGCGATTCCGGCACGGATGCGGCAAGCGAGCGGCTCTACCGCGAACTCTCCGCCGCCGGTCGCGACGTCCTCTACGATGATCGCGACGAGCGTCCGGGCGGAAAGTTCGCCACCGCCGACCTCATCGGCGTTCCGTGGCAGGTGCTGATCGGCCCGAAGAGCCTCGCCGAGGGCAAGGTGGAGCTGAAAAACCGCGCTACCGGCGAGCGTGAGCTTTTGTCAGTCGATGATGTGGCGGCGCGGCTGACGGCACATAAATAAGCGTCCATGGCCAAAGAAGCACCGACCGGAACCAAGCCTTTCTCGCTCTTCGAGTGGATGCTCGCCGGGCGTTACCTACGCACGCGGCGGCGGGAAGGGTTTGTTTCGGTTATCGCGGGCTTCTCGTTCCTCGGCATCATGCTGGGTGTCGCGACGCTCATCGTGGTGCTCTCGGTCATGAACGGGTTCCGCAAGGAGCTGCTCGACAAGATCGTGGGCATCAACGGCCACATCTTCGTGGCGCCCATCGAAAGGCCGTTGACCGATTATCCGGAAGTGTCGGCGCGTATTGCCGCCGTTCCCGGCGTGAAGCGGGCGATCCCGCTCGTGGAAGGCCAGGCCTTCGGCTCCTCGCAATACAACGGCAGCGGTGTGCTGGTGCGCGGCATTCGCTCGAACGACCTGCGCCAGATCGAGCATATCGCCGGCAATCTCCGCCAGGGCTCGCTCGACAATTTCGACGAAGGCGAGGGCGTCGCTATCGGCCGTCGCCTTGCGGAGGCCTTGTCCATCCAGGCGGGCGATACGCTGACGCTGATCACCCCGCGGGGCGCCGCGACGCCTTTCGGCACCGCGCCACGCGTGAAGGGCTATCCGGTCAAGGCCGTGTTCGAGATCGGCATGTCGGAGTTCGACTCCACCTTCGTCTTCATGCCGCTCACCGAGGCGCAGAATTACTTCAACCGCCAGGGCGACGTGCAGCTGATCGAGGTCTATCTCAACGACGCCGACAAGGTGGACGAAGCTCGCGCCGCCATCGAAGAGGCCGCAGGCCGGCCTGTTCTGATGACCGATTGGCGGCAGCGCAACCGCACCTTCTTCGGCGCGCTGGAGGTGGAGCGGAACGTGATGTTCCTGATCCTTACGCTGATCGTGCTGGTGGCGGCGCTGAACATCATCTCCGGGCTCATCATGCTCGTGAAGGACAAGTCGAGCGACATCGCGATCCTGCGCACCATGGGTGCGACACGCGGCGCGATCATGCGCATCTTCCTGATCACGGGCGCATCGATCGGTATTGTCGGCACGATTGCGGGTTTCGGGCTGGGACTGCTTCTGGCACTCAATGTCGAGACCATCCGCGATTTCATCTCGACGCTCACGAACACCAATCTCTTCCCTGCGGAACTCTATTTCCTGAGCCGCCTGCCGGCCGAAGTGAATCCGACCGAAGTCGCCACCATTCTCATCATGGCGATGGTTCTATCGCTCTTGGCGACCCTCTATCCCTCATGGCGGGCTGCGAAGCTCGATCCCGTCGAAGCGTTGCGTTACGGTTAGATATGGCGTCCGGACAAACTCAGCCCGCTCTCCACCTGTCCCAAGTCGAACGTCGCTATCCCCAGGGAGACACCTTCCTGGAGGTGCTGCGCGGGGCGGAGCTTGCCATCTGGCCGGGCGAAATCGTGGCCCTCATCGCGCCTTCCGGCACGGGTAAATCGACGCTTCTGCATGTGGCGGGCCTTCTCGAGAAGCCTGATGGCGGCGAGGTCTATGTGGGCGGCAAGCCCACATCGCACATGAACGATCAGGAGCGCACGCGCATCCGCCGTGAGGAGCTCGGCTTCGTTTATCAGTTCCATCACCTGCTGCCCGAGCTGTCGGCCCTCGAGAATGTGGTGATCCCACAGCTCATTCGCGGCCTGTCGAAGCCGGAGGCCGAAGACCGGGCGAGCCAGCTCCTGACCTTCCTTGGATTGGGCAAGCGCCTCAAGCACCGTCCTGGTGAACTTTCAGGCGGTGAGCAGCAGCGCGTGGCGATTGCCCGTGCGGTTGCCAATGCGCCGCGCCTCCTTCTGGCCGACGAGCCCACCGGCAATCTCGACCCGCACACCTCGGATCGGGTGTTCCAGACGCTCGTCGCCATCGTGCGGGCTTCACGACTGGCGGCACTCATCGCCACGCACAACATGGACTTGGCCGCCCGCATGGACCGGCGCGTGACCATCCGCGACGGGCTGATCGTCCAGCTCCCTTAAGCGGTTCTTCACAGCTTCCCACAGCCTGACGGACCCTAGGCCATCCGAGGGCACGCCTTCGCGTGCCTTAAGGCTTTGTTGACTCCGTCCTAACGGACCTATTCACAGCCGCTTTACAGGGAACAACCAACGAACATAATTGAACACATAGAGAACACGGAGATCAAACATGCTTCGCATCATCCTCGAAACCGCCGCTGAAATCACCTCTCTCGTCATGTTCGGATCGGCCGTGGCAATCTGGGCTCTGGTTCTCGCACCGGTCGCCTGATACCCCGCAATCCACAAAGATCCACGGGATTCACAGGAAGGTAGTCCTTCCCAAGCCCCGTTAGACATCCAGGGGCAAGAATCGTGGCAGTATGCGCGCCATTCGTTGAGTAGAGTTTCATGGCGCGCATTCTTCAAGACATCGGCTTCGTCCACCTTCACGTGCACTCCTCGTACTCGCTGCTTGAGGGAGCGCTGAAGATCGCGCAGTTGCAGAAGCTCGCCGCTGCCGACAAGCAGCCCGCGCTGGCGCTCACGGACACCAACAACCTTTTCGGCGCGCTCGAGTTCTCGGAGAAGATGGCCGGTTCCGGCATTCAACCGATTGCCGGCGTGCAGCTCTCGGTCTGCTTCGAGGAGGCCGACCCCGTCGCCCGAGTGGTGCCGGTGCCTTCCAATATCGTGCTGCTCGCGCAGACGGAGGAGGGCTACCGCAACCTCATGCGCTTGGTGAGCCAGGCCTATTTCGGCGTGCCGCTCGGCGAAGAGCCGCGCGTCGCCGCGCCCATTCTTGAAAAGCATAGCGAGGGCCTCATCGCGCTCACCGGCGGCTTCACAGGGCCGCTCGATTGCGCGCTTCGCAACGGCGGTCGCCAAGAATTGGCGCAGGCGCGCCTCAATATTCTGAAGAACGCCTTCGGCCACCAGCTTTATGTGGAGATCCAGCGCCACGACCTTGATGAGCAGCGGATGGTGGAGGGCGAGCTGATTGGGCTTGCCGACCGCAACGGTCTGCCGATCGTCGCCGCCAACGAGCCGTTCTTCGCCTCGCCGAAAGATTACGAGGCGCATGACGCGCTGCTCGCCATTGCGGAAGGCCAGATCGTCTCCAACGATGACCGCCGCCGTCTCTCGCCGGACCATTACTTCAAAACACGTCAGCAGATGATGGAGCTGTTCTTCGATCTGCCGGATGCGCTGAATGCCAGTGTTGAAATCGCCATGCGTTGCGCAACGCGCGTACGAACCCGCAAGCCCATCCTGCCGAATTTCGGCACGGGTCCCGATGCTGCGGCTCTCGACGAAGGTGCGGAGCTGCAGCGTCAGGCCGAGGAGGGGCTCGCCAAGCGCCTCGCCGCGCACGGCCCCGCGCCGGGCCTGACCGAGCAGGACTATCACGACCGTCTTGCGTTCGAAATCAGCATCATCCGCAAGATGAAGTTCCCCGGCTACTTCCTGATCGTGTCGGACTTCATCAAATGGGCGAAGGATCACGACATTCCGGTTGGCCCGGGCCGTGGCTCGGGCGCGGGCTCATTGGTCGCTTACGCGCTCACCATCACCGATCTCGATCCGCTGCGATTCAGCCTGCTGTTCGAGCGTTTCCTGAATCCCGAACGCGTGTCGATGCCCGACTTCGATATCGACTTCTGCGTCGATAACCGCGAACGCGTGATCGAGTACGTGCAGAAGCGCTACGGTGAGGAGCAGGTCGCGCAGATCATCACCTTCGGTACGCTTCTCGCGCGCGGCGTCATGCGCGACGTGGGCCGCGTGCTCGAAATGCCCTACGGCCAGGTGGACAAGCTCACGAAGCTCGTGCCGCAGAATCCAGCCAATCCCGTCACACTGGCGCAGGCCATCGAAGGCGAGCCGAAGCTGCAGGCCGCCATCGAGGAAGAGCCCGTCGTCAAGCGCATGCTTGACATCGCGCAGAAGCTCGAAGGCCTCCACCGCCATGCGTCGACACACGCCGCAGGCGTCGTGATCGGCGATCGCCCGCTGCAGGAGCTGGTGCCGCTCTACCGAGACCCGAAAACCGGCATGCGCGTGACCCAGTTCAACATGAAGTGGGTCGAGCAGGCCGGCCTTGTGAAGTTCGACTTCCTGGGTCTGAAAACGCTCACCGTGCTGCGCACGGCGGTTGATCTAATCAAGCGCAAAGGCATCCACATCGATCTGTCGGCGCTGCCGCTCGATGACCGTAAAACCTACGAGATGCTCCGGCGCGGCGAAACGGTCGGCGTGTTCCAGGTGGAATCGGTCGGCATGCGAAAAGCGCTCGTCGAAATGGAAACTGACCGTTTCGAGGACATCATCGCCCTCGTGGCGCTCTACCGGCCGGGCCCGATGGCGAACATCCCGGTCTATTGCGCGCGCAAGCTCGGTAAGGACGAGCACAACAAGAAGGATTGGTATCCCCACGACAAGCTGGAGCCGATCTTACGCGAAACCTTCGGCATCATCGTCTACCAAGAGCAGGTGATGGAGGTGGCCAAAGTCCTCGCCGGCTACTCGCTTGGCGATGCAGATCTTCTGCGCCGTGCCATGGGTAAGAAGATCAAGGCCGAGATGGACGCGCAGCGCGAGCGCTTCGTATCGGGCGCGGCTAAGGGCGGCCTTGAGAAGGCGAAGGCCAACGAGATCTTCGACCTGCTCGCGAAGTTCGCGGATTACGGCTTCAACAAGAGTCACGCGGCGGCCTACGCTCTCGTCGCGTTCCAGACCGCTTATCTGAAGGCGAACTTCCCGGTCGAGTTCATCGCCGCGTCAATGACGCTTGATCTTGACAACACCGACAAGCTCTCCGAATTCCGCCGCGAGGCCCAGCGCCTCGGCTTCAAGGTGATCCCGCCTTCCATCAACCGCTCGGGCGTGGTGTTCGACGTGGTCTACGACGAGGAGGGCAAGGGCTCGATCCTTTATGCGCTCGCCGCCGTGAAAGGTGTGGGCCGCCAAGCCATCGAGGCTGTGGTGGAGGCGCGGGGGGATGAGCCCTTCAAGGACCTCGCGGATTTCGCGCGCCGCATCAATCCGCGAGCGCTGAACAAGCGTACCATCGAAAACCTGATCGCCGCCGGTGCTTTTGACGAACTGGAGCCGGACCGGGCGAAGGCCTGCGCCTCCATCGACGCCATGATGAGCCTCGCCCAGCAGGCTCATGAGGCGGCCAACGGCGGCATGATCGATATGTTCGGCGGCATGAACGCGGCGGATGTGCAGCTGCGCATTCCCGCTTACGAGCCCTGGCCCTCGGCCGAGCGCCTGCAGCGGGAATACGATGCCGTCGGCTTCTTCCTCTCCGGTCATCCGCTCGATGAGTACGGCGATCTTCTGCAGAAACTGCGCGTGCAGACCTGGGTCGATTTCTGCCGCTCCGTGAAGGCGGGCAACTCGGTCGGTAAGGTCGCGGCCACCGTGCTCGACCGGCAGGAGCGGCGCACCAAGACCGGCAACAAGATGGGCATTCTCACCCTCTCCGATCAGACCGGGCAGTTCGAGGCCATCATCTTCTCCGAGGGCTTGATGCGCTATCGCGATACGCTCGAGCCCGGCACCGCCGTGTTGCTCATGCTCCAGGCGGGTGTCGAGGGCGAAGAGGTGAGGGCGCGCATCGGCACTGCCGAGCCCTTGGAAGAGGCCATCGCCAAGCACCAGAAGGGCATGCGCATCTTCCTGCGCGACGAGCGCCCCATCTCCAGCGTCTACGAGCGCCTGAGGGCGAAAGGCGAGGGCGAGGTCTCGCTGGTCCTCATCCTTGACCAGGGCGACCGAGAGGTTGAGGTGAAGCTCCCCGGCAAGTACATGGCGACCCCGCAGATCGCAGGCGCTCTCCGCGCCGTTCCTGGGGTGGTGGATGTGCAGATGAGCTAGCGCCAAACCCGATCCGGCAGGAGCCGGATCGGCGGACCTCAAAGCGAAAGTTCCAAGGCAATCTGCTCAATCGGCCCAACGTCTTGCGCGGTTCCTCTCGCTGGAATTCTTGGTATATTGTTGGTATAATGATAGAAATCGGTTTGTTGAACTTCCGAGGATAGCGATCGCTGCCGCGGAAGCGTGAGAATGCCCTATGGCACCTCGCCCCGCCCTTCTGTCGCTCGCGACCGCCGTTCCGCCTTATATCCTGACACAGAGGGATATCGCAGTGGCTGCCCGGCAGGTTTTTGGCGACCAATTCGGCGATTTCGATAAAGTTGTGCAGGTCTTTGAAACGGCGGGTGTCGTTCAGCGCCACGCCGTACGACCGCTCGAATGGTACCTGGAGCCGCATGGCTGGCCTGATCGGACGGAGGTCTACCTGCAGAGCGGTGCGGATCTCTTCGAGGAGGCTGCGCGCAAGGCTCTCGCCGCCGCCGGATTGAATGGCTCCGATGTCGACACGGTCATCACCGCATCCTCGACGGGGGTCGCAACACCAAGTCTCGATGCATATCTGCTCGACCGTCTCGGCTTTCGTGAAGATGTGACGCGCATCCCCCTCTTCGGTCTCGGCTGCGCTGCTGGCGTGACCGGGCTGGCGGTCGCTACACGCCTGGCGGCAGCCTCACCGGGAACCGTCATTCTGTTCGTCACCGTCGAGTTGTCCACGCTGGCGGTCAGACCCGACAAGCTGACCGCTGCGAACGTGGTCTCCACGGCTCTCTTCGCCGATGGCGCCGCAGCCCTCGTCGTCAGGGCGGGAGTGGGCGGCTTCGCCACGGCGCAGGGTTCCGGCGAGCATACCTGGCGCGACACCCTCGACATCATGGGGTGGGATATCGACCCGGACGGGTTCGGCGTCGTCCTCGCGCGGGCGCTGCCGCCATTCGCTGAAACCCATCTCGGGCCCGCCATCACCGGCATCCTCCAACGGCTCGGCACCCCGATGTCGTCCATCGACCGCTTCGTGTGCCATCCCGGCGGACCAAAAATCATTACCGCGCTTGAGCAGGTCCTCCGTCTTAATCAAGGCACGCTCGACCATGAGCGGGAAATTCTCGCGACGCATGGCAACATGTCCGCCCCGACAGTTCTGTTCGTGCTGGAGAGGGTCCTGCGCGCTGGTCTGCCGCAGCGTTGCCTCCTGATTGCCATGGGACCGGGATTCACGGCCTCATGCCTTGTCCTGGAACGCTGCTCATGAGTCTGGGCCTTGCTCTCCTGATCCTGGTAACGCTGCAAAGGGTGGGCGAGCTTGCTTGGGCGCGACGCAATACGCGGCGTCTCAAGGCGCGCGGGGCTGTCGAGGTCGCGTCGAGGCATTACTGTCTGATCGTCCTCATGCACGCTGCATGGCTTCTTGGCCTCTGGATCCTGGCCTGGGATCGTCCTTTGGTGCTTGGGTGGGCGGGAGTGTATGTCGCCCTGCAGGTCGCGCGTATCTGGGTTCTGGTATCCCTGGGCGAGCGCTGGACCACACGGATCATCGTCCTGCCGAGGACCCCGCTGGTTCGTACGGGACCATACCGGTTCATGAACCACCCGAATTATCTCCTCGTCGCCGCTGAGATCGCCGTTCTGCCGCTCGCCTTCGGGCTTGTCGGATATGCCATCCTGTTTTCCCTTTTGAACGCTACCGTGCTGGCAATCCGGATTCGCGCAGAGACGCGGGCCCTCAATGAACTCTCTCAACCTCAGGCCACGTAGGGCGATGACGGCGGGCATCGTGTCAGACCAATTCGTTTCTTCTCGCACCTGGGCAGGTTTCTGCGCCATGGGGCTCGGCATGTTCATGGCAATCCTGGACATCCAGGTGGTGACCACGTCCTTGCCCGAAATCCGTTCTGCCCTCGATATTCCGCCAGACCAGATGAGCTGGGTGCAGACTGCCTATCTCATTGCCGAGGTGATCTCGATTCCGCTGACCGGTTGGCTGACCCGTATGCTGACGATGCGCGGTCTGTTCACGATTGCCGTCGCCATCTTCACGACGGCGTCTGTCGGCTGTGCCGCCAGCACCGGTTTCGCTTCGCTGACGACATGGCGGGTGTTGCAAGGATTCGCGGGAGGGACGTTGATCCCTTTGGTCTTCTCGGCGGTCTTCCTGCTGTTTCCGAAAAACGTCGAGCCGGTTGCGACCACCATCGCGGGCGTTCTTGCCGTGCTGGCGCCGACACTGGGTCCCGTTGTCGGCGGCTGGATTACGCAGACCTATTCCTGGCATTGGCTGTTCCTGATCAACGTCGTTCCAGGTCTTGCCGCCGGCTTGGTCGGCCTGTTCTGCCTGCCGCGGGACCATTCGAACTTTGGCTTGGCACGTGCATTCGACTGGATCGCATTGGTCAGCATCGCTTTATGCCTTGCCGCCTTGGAGATCGGGTTGAAGGAGGCTCCCCATCGTGGATGGCTGTCGCCGAGTGTCTTTGCGGTCTTCGCCCTCTGCGTCGCTTCAGGAGGCCTTTTTATTTCTCGTACATCGCGGGCATCAGAGCCTATTGTGGACCTGTCGGCTCTCCTCGATCGGCGTCTTGTCGTCGGGTGCACATTGAGCTTTCTCACCGGCATCGGGCTTTATGGTTCTGTCTATCTCATGCCGGTCTTTCTCTCCTTCGTACGCGGCCATGGGGCGCTGCGTATCGGTGAGATCATGTTGGTCACCGGCGTCGCACAGCTCGTGACCGCCCCTCTCGTCATTCGGGCAGAACGCCGGATCAACGCAGTCGTCCTCACGGTCATCGGATTCATTCTCTTCGGGCTCGGCCTCGGCCTGAGCGCGTTTCAGCCGCGCGATGCCGATTTCGATGAGATGTTCTGGCCGCAGGTGGTCCGCGGCATTGCGATCATGCTCTGCCTTCTGCCGCCGACGCGCGTCGCGCTGGGGCATCTTCCTCCAGAGCGCGTGCCCAATGCGAGCAGCCTGTTCAATCTCATGCGCAATCTTGGCGGTGCGATTGGTCTTGCCCTGATCGACACGGTGATCTGGACCCGTGCTCCCGAGCATTCGCGGATCCTGCTGGCTCGTCTCATGAGAGGAGATCTTGATGCGGCACGTGCTATCGGCATCCCCGAAACCTTCCTGTCCGGACCGTTGCCGTCTCCCGACAGTCCTATGGTTCAGGCCTATGTGCGACCGCTGCTCGAGCGCGCGGGACTGGCCGCGGCAACGAACGAGACCTGGGCGATGATTGCCTCCTTCGTTCTTCTGGGCCCGATCATTCTCATTCTGTCAGGTCTGGGGAGAGAAACTGCCTCTATCACTAAGTCATAGTTCCGCGACTGCCGGTGATGGAAGTGGAAACGAGGCAGGACGGCAGGGAGGCGGTCGAGTTGAAGATCACGGCTTGCTCTGCTCGATCTTTCGCAGGCGGAGTGCGGTGATGAACGCAACGGCGAGCATAAGCACGACGAACCCTGCGACTGCGCTCCAACCACCGCCCGCCCAGAACCAGCCTCCAGCCGAGCCCAACACGCTCGAGCCGACATAGTAGGCGAGGAGGTAAAGGGACGAGGCATGGCCTTTGGATCCGGCGGCCATGCGTCCGACCCAACCGCTCGCCACGGAGTGAGTGACGAAGAAACCGACTGTACTGGCGATCACTCCGGCGATCACGCCAGCAAGCGTCGAGAAGAGTGTCAGGGCGATCCCGACGGCCATCATGACAAGTCCCGCGAACAGAACAGGAGAGCGCCCGAGCCGATCCGCCAGATTTCCTGCGACCGTCGATGCGATCGCACCGAGCAGGTAAACCAGAAAGATCGCACCGATTTGCGCAGGCGTGAGGTTGAAGGGAGCGGCGCTCAATCGGAACGTCAGATAATTGAACATGGTGACGTTGATCCCGAGCCCAAGAAAACCCATCAAGAAGAGCAGCGGCAGGCCTGGCGTGCGCAGATGCCTGAACCAGGCATCCCGGTGATGAGCCATTGTTCCTCTGGACCGTGGAAAGAAGTTTCGCGACGGCGGCAGGAGAACAAAAAATCCCAGTGAAGCCATGAGCCCCAAGACTCCGATGCCGCCGGATGCAGCGCGCCAGGAGAAATACTCGGTCACCACTCCGGCACTGATCCGCCCGAGCATGGCACCGAAGGCTGTTCCGCCGACATAGAGGCCCATGGCCGTGCCGAGCGCCTTCGGATGGATCTCTTCGGCGAGGTATGCCATGGCAACGGCTGGCACTCCTCCGAGCACAAGGCCTTCAAGAGCACGGAGGACCAGCAGCACATGCCAGTCCGGTGCAACGGCGCTCCCGATATGAAGAACCGCTGCGCCGCACATTGAGGCGAACATCAGTCCGCGCCGGCTCATCGCTTCCGACAGGGCTCCCGCGCACAGAATAGCAAAAGCCAAAAAGCCTGTTGTGAGAGACAGAGCGAGCGAACTAGCGGAGGGGCTGACACCAAACTCGTCCACCAAATGAGGCAGGAGCGGCTGTATCGCGTAAATCAAGGAGAAGGTCGCAAAGCCTGCCAAAAAGAGGGCCAGGCTGATCCGCCGGTAAGCCGACGTCCCACGCTTTGTCCATTGCGGAACGTGAGGTCCAGCATCTCCGGCCGTGCGAATGTCCGGAGGGGCACTCGCGTCACGGTCTGACCTGGGACGGGTCTGTGCGACGGTCATAGCGGGGCTCGAAGAGACAGGTCTGAGATTTCAACGCTGAAAATTCCTACCGCCTTGCTGGCTATTCAACATCAGCAATTTACTTGGATCAGCTATATCGAAATTATATAGGCGCTATGGAAATCGCACAGCTTCGGACTTTCACCCACGTGGCCGAACTCGGCAGCCTCAGCAAGGCGGCGGGACGGCTCCGCATCGCGCAACCCGCTCTCAGCCGTCAGATTCGAATGCTGGAGGAGGAGCTTGGTGTTCGCCTCTTCGAACGTCATGGCCGAGGCATGATCATCACGGAGCAGGGGCGGGGCGTGCTCCAGCATGCAACTCGTGTCCTTGCCGAACTGGACGAACTCAAAGCCAGCGCTGCCGGCTCCGAGGCTCCCTTGAGCGGGCATGTGGCCATCGGAATTTCGCCGACTGTGGCTGACGTGATTTCGGTCCCGTTCGTGACAGCCTTCCGGACGCAATATCCCGGCATCATGGTGCAGTTGGTCAGCGCGTATACGGGGTATCTCCTGGACTCGCTGTACCGAGGCGAGATCGATCTGGCAGTGCTCTATGATCCCAAGGTGACCCGCTCGCTCCGATCCGAGCCGCTGATGCAGGAGAGTCTCTTCCTGATAGGGCCCGCCGACATGGAAGCGTTTGGCGAGAGCGGCGTGTCCTTCGCCGAGATGGCGCGCATGCCGCTCCTGCTGCCGAGCCGACGGCATGGGTTGCGCAGCATCCTGGACCGGTTTGCCGACGAGGCCGGCGTCTCCCTCAACGTGACGGTGGAGATGGACAGCTATGCGGCCATGAAGGATCTCGTGCGCCACGGCCACGGTTATACGATCCTGCCTCTCGCTCCCATCTATGAGGACGTCACTGCCGGTCGTCTTGTTCCCGTGCCGATCTCCAATCCTTCGCCAACCCGCCAGCTTGTGCTGTCGTATCCAACCGACCGGCCGGTCTCTCGGGCGGCGCAGCTTGCGGGCGAATCTCTCACCGGCATCATGGTGGAGCATGTGAGTCGGGGCATCTGGAGAGGGGAGCTGCTGACGAGATCCCCGAAGGATGGGGGCCAAAACGCAAGGCTCTAGGGGCGGCAGAGCCTTAAGAACCCAGGAATAGGCCAGACATTCGGGGCCTTCCGCAGACCTTTGTCCCGTCGGCTCGTACCCTGCCATTTCAGCTTGCGTTTTGAGCCGTTTACCCCTATATGCGCCCCCATTCCACACGCGGAAACCGCCTCGTGAGTCCATGAGGTATCCCGGTGGCCGGCAGGGCCGGTTCACTGTTCCGCGGAGGCTTAACCGGAGAAAAACTATGGCGCTTCCTGATTTCTCGATGCGTCAGCTGCTGGAAGCTGGCGCTCACTTTGGCCACCAGGCCCACCGTTGGAACCCGAAGATGGGTCAATACATCTTCGGCACCCGCAACAACATCCACATCATCGACCTCGCTCAGTCGGTCCCGATGCTGCACCGCGCCCTCCAGGCCGTCAGCGACACGGTGGCCAAGGGCGGTCGCGTGCTCTTCGTCGGCACCAAGCGTCAGGCTGCCGATGCCGTTGCCGATGCTGCCAAGCGCTCGGCTCAGTACTATGTGAACTCCCGCTGGCTCGGCGGCATGCTCACCAACTGGAAGACGATCTCCGGCTCGATCCAGCGCCTGCGCAAGGTCGACGAGATCCTTGCCGGCGGCGGCCAGGGCCTCACGAAGAAAGAGCGCCTCATGCTCGCTCGTGAGAAGGAGAAGCTCGAGCGCGCTCTCGGCGGCATCAAGGACATGGGCGGCACGCCCGACCTGATCTTCGTCATCGACACCAACAAGGAACAGCTGGCGATCAAGGAGGCTAACCGCCTCGGTATCCCGGTTGCCGCCATCGTCGACACGAACTGCGATCCGGACGGCATTGCGTTCCCGGTCCCGGCTAACGACGACGCCGGCCGCGCGATCTCGCTCTACTGCGACCTCGTTGCCCGCGCCGCTCTGGACGGCATCTCCCGTGGCGCTGGCGCCATGGGCATCGACATCGGCGAGTCCGAGCATCCGCTCGCTGAAGAGCTCCCGGCGAACGACACCGCCGCCTATGAAGGCGAGCAGTTCGAGCGTCTGGCCGCTCCCCGCGGCGCTCCGGACGATCTGACCAAGCTCAACGGCGTTGGCCCGCAGCTCGAGAAGAAGCTGAACGAAGCCGGCATCTTCCACTACTGGCAGCTGGCCGCCATGCAGCCGGGCGACATCGCCCAGCTCGACAAGGACCTGAAGCTCAACGGCCGCCTCGAGCGTGACGGCTGGATCGATCAGGCCCGCGCGATGATCGAAGCCGCTGCGGCGTAACTCTCTCGGCGCCGCCTAAAAAGCGGCGGCGCTTGAACGAATGATTGAGCCCGGCGTTCCATGAGCGCCGGGCTCCCTCTATGCAAGAACCTGTGAAAGGATAAGCCATGGCGAATATCACCGCTGCGATGGTGAAGGAGCTGCGCGAGACGACCAGCGCGGGCATGATGGACTGCAAGGCTGCTCTCGCCGAGACCAACGGCGACATGGAAGCCGCCATCGACTGGCTCCGCAAGAAGGGCCTGTCCAAGGCTGCCAAGAAGGCTGGCCGCGTCGCTGCCGAGGGCCTCGTCGCCGTCGAGTCGTCCGGTCACACCGCCACCATCCTCGAGGTCAACTCGGAGACGGACTTCGTTGCCCGCAACGATCAGTTCCAGGCTTTCGTCCGCGAGGCCGCCAAGATCGGCCTGAACGGCAACGGCACCATCGAGTCGCTTGAAGCCGCTACGTTCCCCGGTTCGTCCACAACCGTGAAGGATCGCCTGCAGGAGCTCATCGCCACCATCGGCGAGAACATGACCCTGCGCCGCGTCGCGAAGCTCGAAGTCTCGAAGGGCGTGATCGCAACTTACGTGCACAACGCTGTCACCGAAGGCCTCGGCAAGATCGGCGTGCTCGTTGCGCTTGAGTCCGAGGGCGACGTTGAGGCTCTGAGCACGCTCGGCCGTCAGATCGCCATGCACGTGGCTGCGACCAACCCGGTTGCTCTCGACGCTTCGGGCGTCGACAAGGCCACCATTGACCGCGAGACCGCGATCCTGCGCGACAAGAACGCCGGCAAGCCGGACAACGTCATGCAGAAGATCGTCGAGAGCGGCCTGAAGAGCTACTTCAAGGAAGTCACGCTCCTCGAGCAGCCGTTCGTGCACGATCCGTCCAAGACCGTGACGCAGGTGCTCAAGGAAGCCGAATCCAAGGCCGGCAAGCCGGTGGCTCTGAAAGCCTTCGTCCGTTACGCTCTCGGAGAAGGCATCGAGAAGGAAGAGGCCCCTGACTTCGCGGCGGAAGTCGCGGCACAGGCCGGTCTCAAGGCCTAAAACAAGAAATACAAAAACGGCGGCTTCTCAGCCGCCGTTTTCATGAGAAGGCTATAAATCCGGGCAACTCTCCTGAATCCTATCCTTTGAGACGGCTCGGAGCCCTCATCAGGATAATGGCTTCCGGTGAGCCATGCTGAAATGATCGCGAAAAGAAGGGAGACCAACAGTGGCACAATTCCGGCGCATTCTGGTGAAGCTCTCGGGAGAGGCCTTGATGGCTCCCGACGGGTATTGGCTCGATTCCGAAGTCCTCTCCCGCTTGGCCCGGGATCTCGCGAGAGCCACCAAAGCCGGATTCGAGATCGCTGTCGTGATCGGCGGCGGCAACATCATTCGCGGCGCGCGCATGAGCGCTGCCGGCTGGATCGACCGTCCCACCGCCGATTCCATGGGCATGCTCGGCACGGTCATGAACTCCCTCGCCATCGAGACGGCCCTGAACGCTGCCGGCGTTCCGGCCCGCACCATGTCGGCGGTATCCATGCCGACGATCTGTGAAACCTATGCCCGCCAGCCTGCTCTACATCACTTGGATAAGGGACAGGTGATCGTGCTCGCGGGCGGCACCGGCAACCCGTTCTTCACCACCGACACCTCGGCGGTGCTGCGTGCGGCGGAACTCAGGTGTGATGCGGTGCTGAAAGCCACCCAGGTGGATGGTGTCTATTCCGCTGACCCGAAGAAGGATCCCAGCGCCGTCCGTTTTGATCGCCTCACCCATGACGAGGCCATCGCCAAGGATCTGAAGGTGATGGACACGGCTGCCTTCGCCCTGGCGCGGGAGAGCAAGCTCTCGATCATCGTCGGCTCGGTTCATGCGCCGAGCTCCGTAACCGATCTCTTGCTCGGAAATGTACCGTCGACAATTGTGGTCCCGTAAGGCAAGGGCCTTGATGCGGGACCTTGGGCAGCGTAAGCCCGTTTCTAGAGAGTTCGCGTAAGGAAAAGATCTCCATGGCTACGACCTTTGACCTCGCCGATGTGAAGCGCCGCATGCAGGGCGCCATCAATGCTTTCAAGAACGACCTCGCCAGCCTGCGTACGGGCCGCGCTTCGCCGAACCTTCTCGATCCGATTCAGGTCGATGCCTACGGCTCGCTGCTGCCGATCTCGCAGGTCGCCACCGTCAACGTGCCGGAGCCGCGCCTGCTCAGCGTGCAGGTGTGGGATCGCGGCATGGTCTCCGCAGTGGAAAAGGCGATCCGCGAGTCGGATCTCGGCCTCAATCCGCAGACCGAAGGCCAGGTCATCCGCCTGCGCATCCCCGAGATGAACGAGCAGCGCCGCAAAGAGATGGTGAAGGTCGCGCACAAATATGCCGAGGAGGCGCGCATTGCCGTCCGCCACGTGCGCCGCGACGGTCTCGACCTGCTCAAGAAGCTCGAGAAGGACTCGGTCATCAGCGAGGACGATGCCAAGCGCGATGGTGACCAAGTCCAGAAGGCCACGGATCAGTTCGTTGCCGAAATCGACCACCTCCTGGTGGCCAAGGAAAAGGAAATCATGCAAGTCTGATCCACTTCAGATCTGATCCACTTCAGACTTGCATTGGAAACGCATCATGAGCGGCGAAGCCAAGCGGTCGGCTCCCATTCTTGCCCGTGAAGGAACGGGCGAGGGGATGCCGACCCATATTGCCATCATCATGGATGGAAACGGCCGTTGGGCCGCTCAGAGGGGCCTGCCACGCTTCGAGGGCCACAGAAAAGGCATTGAGGCGATCCGCCGTGCCGTGCGCACAGCCACCGATCTCGGCATTCGGTATCTGACCGTCTACAGCTTCTCCGCTGAGAATTGGCGCCGCCCCGAGGAGGAGGTTTCCTTTCTCATGGGGCTTCTCAAGCGCTTCGTGCGCCACGACTTGGCCGAGCTCCACTCCAGCAATGTGTGCGTTCGGATCATCGGCGAACGAGAGGGCTTGCCCTCCGACATCCGCCTTCTGCTGGATGAGGCCGAGCAGCTGACCCGCAACAATACGGGTCTGACCCTGGTGATCGCCTTCAATTACGGAGGCCGCCAGGAGATCGTGAGCGCAGTGCGCGCTCTGGCCCGGAAGGTCAAGGAGGGCACGCTTGATCCGTCCGCCATCGACATGGACATAATCAGCGAGGCGCTCGACACGCGCGGCATCCCCGATCCGGATCTCGTCATCCGCACGTCCGGCGAGCAGCGGGTATCGAACTTCCTTACGTGGCAAACGGCCTATTCCGAGTTCGTTTTCCTGCCTGACTTCTGGCCGGATTTCGACGAGGCGATCTTCAGGGCCGCCATCGACGAATATTCCCGCCGTGACCGGCGCTTTGGCGGCCTGAGCGCCAAGGCCAGCTGACGATGGCTTCTCACGAAGGCCCTGCCTTGACGCCGAGCACGAGCAAGCCCCCGAGGAGCGAGTTGAAGATCCGGGTTCTGTCCGCGATCGTGATGATCGTGCTGGCCCTGGGAACCGCCTATTGGGGCGGCTGGCCTTTTGCCCTGTTCTGGCTGGCAGCGGGCATCGCCATCATGGTCGAGTGGACGGACATGACCGGGGTCGAGCCGCGCCGGGCTGTGCAGACGGTTTTCGGTTTGGGAGCTCTGGCTCTGACGGTGCTCTTTCTGTCCGGCGCGAGCTTCGCGGTCGGAGCCCTGACAGCAGTCACCGCCCTGGTTCTCGGCACGCTGCTCACGAAGGGTTCCGACAGCAAGCTCTGGGCAGCCTCTGGCTTTGCCTATGCCATTGTAATTGTCCTCGTGCCGCCCATGATCCGGGCCTATCCGGGCGTCGGCGTCCTTGGGCTCATCTGGATGTTCGCGGTGGTCTGGGCGACGGATATCACCGCTTATTTCACCGGCCGCGCTATTGGAGGACCGAAGCTGTGCCCGGCCATCAGCCCGAAGAAAACTTGGTCGGGGTTCTTTGGGGGGCTCTTTGCTGCGACTCTTGCCGGCTTTCTGGTCGTGTGGGTAGGCGAGCGCTTCGGCGTGACGCATTCCTTTCATCCGTGGGGTACGATAGCACTTTCCATGGTCGCTTCCATTGCAAGCCAGATCGGTGACCTGGGCGAGTCGGCGCTCAAGCGCCATTGCGATGTGAAGGATTCGAGCCATCTCATTCCTGGGCACGGCGGCGTGATGGACCGCCTCGACGGCTTCTGGGCCGTCGCCCTCATTGCCGGTCTTGTTCTTCTCGTTGCGTCCGGAGTTGCATAGTCTTTCATGGTCCGCTCCCTCACGATCCTCGGGGCCACAGGCTCCATTGGCCGCTCCACGGCGGATGTGGTTCTGGCGCATCGGGATGCGTTTCGTGTCGAGGCCGTTGTCGGTGGACGCAACGCGCTGGGGCTGGCGGAAACGGCCAAGCGCTTGGGGGCCAAGTTCGCAGCTTTGTCCGACGAGAGTGGGGCCGGGGCCTTAAGAGACGCGCTCGCCGGGTCGGGGATCCAGAGCGGGGCAGGCCGCTCCGCGGTGCTTGAGGCGGTGGACCGTCCCTCCGAGATCGTCCTTGCGGCCATCAGCGGAACCGCTGGCCTGGAGCCGACCCATGCCGCCCTGAAGCCGGGCAGGCGAATTGCTCTTGCCAACAAGGAGAGCCTCGTTTGCGCGGGTGCTGCCTTCATGACGGATGCGCGCCGGATCGGCGCCGAAATCATGCCTGTGGATTCCGAGCACAATGCCCTGGAGCATGCTCTAGCGGCTGGGCGGAATGGCGATGTGGAAAAGGCGGTGATAACCGCAAGCGGCGGCCCGTTCCGCACATGGTCGCGGGAGCAGATCGCCAAGGCCGGCGCCAGGGAGGCCTCGGCTCATCCGGTCTGGTCCATGGGCTCCAAGATCAACATCGATTCCGCCACCTTGATGAACAAGGGGCTTGAGTTGATCGAGGCGCACCACCTGTTCGATCTGGAGGCCGAGCGCCTCGATGTGCTCGTTCATCCCGAGGCCATTGTTCATGGCCTCGTTCAATGGGGCGACGGCGCTGTGACTGCAGGGCTTGCGCTGCCGGACATGAAGGTACCGATCGCCAATGCCCTGCAGAATCGCGAACGGCTGTTCATGGACTTGCCCCGTCTCGATCTTGCCGCGATTGGCCGTTTAACCTTCGAAAGGGCAGATGAGGCGCGGTTCCCGTGCCTGGCACTCGCCAAGGCCGCACTTCAGGCAGGAGGGGCAATGCCCACGATTCTGAATGCCGCCAACGAGATCGCGGTCGAGGCCTATATGGCAGATCAAATAGGATTCTATGCAATATCTGAGATAGTTGAGGGTGTTTGCTCAACCTTCTCTGGAGGCGGGAGAGCTCCTGCGACGGTCGCGGAAGCCTTGGCCATCGATGGCGAGGCCCGAGACATGGCGCGGCGTTTCATTCCCGCCAAGCAGCTTTGATGCGCTCTTGAAGGAGCGTGAAAGGGACGATGATGGATTGGCTTTCAACAATTGGCGGGGCGACAGGATCTTTCGCTCTGACCATCTTCGCCTTCCTCGTAGTGCTGACGGTGGTGGTCTTCATCCACGAGTATGGCCATTACTGGGTCGGACGCCGGTGCGGAATTGGCGTGACGGCTTTCTCCATTGGCTTCGGACGTGAGCTGATCGGCTGGACGGATAAGCACGGCACCCGCTGGAAGATCTCCGCGATTCCCCTCGGCGGCTACGTGAAGTTCGTCGGTGACGTGAATGCGGCGAGCGTTCCGGACGCGCAGGGCCTCCAGCAGATGTCACCCGAGCAGCGGGCTATCAGTTTTCCCCATCAAAATGTCGCCAAGCGCGCGGCCACCGTCGCGGCAGGGCCGATTGCCAATTTCATCCTGGCGATCGCCATCTTCGCGGGCTTCAACTACTTCAGCGGGAAGATGGTCCTGGAGCCGGTGATCGAGAGGGTTATTCCCGGCAGCGCGGCCGAAGAGGCAGGCTTCCAGCCCCATGACGTCATCCGTTTCATTGACGGCACCCGCATCGAGACCTTCGCCGACATGCAGATGATCGTTAGCTCGAGTTCGGGCGAGGCGCTCAATTTCGTCGTCGAGCGCGACGGTCAGGCCGTGAACCTGACTGCTACTCCCAAGGTGGAGGAGCGGGAGACGCCCTTCGGCAAGCAACGCATCGGCCTCCTGGGCGTTCAGGCACCCCAGGACCGCTCGGCCATCAAGCGGATCTCCTATTCCCCTTGGGGGGCTCTGAAGGCTGGCGCGACCGATACCTGGAATCAGGTGGATCGGACCTTCAACTTCCTGCGCCGCCTGATTCTCGGTCGCGAGTCGATCGACCAGCTCTCCGGGCCGGTGGGCATCGCTCGAATCGCGGGAACTGCCTATGAGGTCGGCGGGCTCTACAGCCTAGTGAACCTGATCGGCTTCATGTCCGTCTCGATCGGGCTCATTAACCTTTTCCCCATTCCGCTGCTCGATGGCGGGCACCTTTTGTTTTATGCCATTGAAGCCGTTCGCGGTCGGCCTTTGAGTGAAAGGGCCCAGGAAATCGGCTTCCGGATCGGATTTGCCTTCGTGGCGATGCTGATGCTTCTGGCGACCTGGAGCGACCTGACCCGCTCGTTCGGATGAGAACTCGTTCACCTTGCCACAAGATTTGTGGCGGGCAGAACGTGACAAGGGCGCAACGCCGGTTAAAAATTGCTACTCTGTTTGTATGTGCCGTTTGCAATAGCGGCGAAAGTTTGTACAAGCGGGGCAGCACCAATAAGGCTGGGGCACCTGTCACCAGCCCGCGGGCCTGCCCCGCGACAGACAAAGTATAAAAGAAACGGGCCAGTTGATGATGTCGACGACCACGCCACGCCGGAAGAAGCCGGCCGCCACCGCAGTGATCGCCATGAGCGCGCTGATGGCTGGCCTTACCGTTGCGGACAGCGCTCTCGCTCAACGCGCACCGCAGACGAGCCGCCGAGCTTCCGCTGCTCAGGGTCCCCTTATCAACCGCGTAGCCATCGAGGGTAACAGCAAGGTCGAGAAGGCGCTCATTGAGGGTGAGCTGCAGACTCGGGCTCGGACGCCCGTGAATCAGGCTGCCATCGACGCCGACGTGCAGCGCATCCTTGAGATCTACCGCCGCACGGGTCGTGGTCTGGCCCAGGTCACGCCGCGCATCGTGGATCTGCCGAACGGCCGTGTCGACGTGGTCTATACCATCGTCGAGGGCGACAAGACGGGCGTGAAAGAGATTCGCTTCGTCGGTAACAACGAGATTTCCGCTGGCCGTCTGCGTGGCGTCATGCAGACTACGGAAACCAACATCCTCAGCTTCCTGAAGAGCAGCGACGTCTATGACCCGGATCGTCTCGCCAACGATCTGGAGCTGATCCGCCGTTACTACCTGAAGAACGGTTATGCCGATTTCCGCATCGTCTCCAGCGATGTGACCTTCGACGCCAGTGCCGGCGGCTACATCGTCACCATCGCCGTCGAGGAAGGTCCGCAGTACCGGGTTGGCAGTGTCAGCATCGATTCCCGCATTCCCGCGGTGAATGCTGAGGCTCTACGCAGCGACCTCTCGATTTCCTCCGGTTCGGTCTACAATGCCGATGCCGTGGAGAAGTCGGTTCAGGCCGTCAGCAGAACTGTGGCTCGTCAGGGCAATCCCTTCGTTCAGGTTCGTCCCGTCGGCACCCGCGATCCTTCCACCCGCACGGTCAATCTCGGCTATGTGGTCGAGGAAGGCCCGCGCATCTACATCGAGCGCATCAACATCCGCGGTAACACTCGCACCCGCGACTACGTCATCCGTCGCGAGTTCGATCTGGGCGAGGGCGATGCCTACAACCAGGTGTTCGTCGACCGCGCCGAGCGCCGCCTGAACAACCTCGGCTACTTCAAGCGCGTCCGCATTTCCAATGAGCCGGGCTCTTCGGCCGACCGCGTGGTCGTGAACGTGGATGTGGAAGATCAGTCCACCGGCGCATTCTCGGTCTCGGGCGGTTACTCAACGGCTGACGGCTTCATCGGCGAAGTCTCGGTCAGCGAGACGAACTTCCTGGGTCGTGGTCAGTTCGTTCGCCTGGCGGGCCAGCTGGGCCAGCGTGCACATGGCATCGACTTCTCCTTCACGGAGCCGTATTTCCTCGGCTACCGTGTGGCTGCAGGTATCGACCTGTTCTCGAAGTTCAGCGACCAGACCCGCTATTCCCGTTATGAGAACCGCATGACGGGTGGCCAGCTCCGCCTCGGCCTGCCGATGACGGAAGAGTTTACGCTCACGGCCCGTTATTCGCTGTATCAGCAAGAGCTGACGATCCCGAACGACGAGGACAAGCCGTACAACGACTGCTCGTTCCCGATTCCCGGAGTCACGACGAGCACTAACTGTCTGACAAATGGCGAGGCGTCGCTGGCGATCAAGGAATCGCAGGGCGAGACGATCACGTCGCTTGCCGGCTTGACCTTCAATTATAACACCCTCGACAGCACCCGTGATCCGCGCAACGGTTTCTATGCCGAAGTGAAGACTGACTTCGCTGGTCTCGGCGGTGACTCGCGCTACTTCCGCGCCACCGGCGATGCTCGTTACTATTACGAGATTCTTGAGGATGTGGTTGGTATCGCCCGCGTCCAGGGTGGTCACATCATTGGCTTGGGGGATAACGGTGGTGAAGGTGCCGACCTGCGCATCATCGATCACTTCTTCATGGGCCCGTCGCTGGTTCGCGGCTTCGCCACGAATGGACTTGGTCCGCGCGATATATCGAGCCCTGACGCCAATGCCAACGCTATCGGTGGCACCACCTATTTCGGCGGCTCGCTCGAAGTACAGTTCCCGATCTTCGGCTTGCCGCGTGATCTGGGTCTGAAGGGGGCTGTCTTCGCCGATGCTGGTACGCTCTACGGCTATAAGGGCCCGACCCAGTTCGATATCGGCGGCGGGAGCATTCTCGACCCTGACGGCGGCGGAGTCTGCGAGCGGGTTGCTGGGGAACCGCAGGACTGCATCAGAGTCCTCGACAGCGACAAGATTCGTTCCTCGGTCGGTGCTTCAATCCTCTGGAGCTCGCCCCTCGGCCCGATCCGCTTCGACTACGCGGTGGCTCTCTCGAAGGAAGAGGGCGAGGTTCAGGCGGATGGCACGCGGATCGGTGGCGACCGCACTCAGGCCTTCCGCTTCTCCGGCGGTACACGCTTCTAACCGGGTAATCGGGGAGGGCGCCTTGATGGCGCCCTCACGTTTTTCATGACAGAATCAATTTTCTTTCCGCAAACCCAGACGCTGAACCTGCGTCAGGTGGCGGAGATGGCGCAGACAACGCTCCCCGACGGTGCCGACGGGGAGTTTTTGCTTAAAGGCGTCGCTCCGCTCGAGAGCGCGGGCCCGACTGACCTGGCCTATATGGACAACCCGGCCTATGCAGGCGCCTTGGGTGCCACTCGCGCCGGAGCTTGCCTCGTCACGCCCCGTTTCGCGTCGAAGGTGCCCTCTCACACCGTCGCGATCGTGACTCCGCTGGCTTATCGGGTTTTCGCGCAGGTGATGGGCAAGATGTTCCCCTCTGCCATGCGGCCGGAATCCTCCTTTGCCGCCACGGGCATCTCGCCAGGATCCTTTGTTCACCCGACAGCGCGCCTGGAGTATGGCGTCACCGTCGATCCCGGCGCGGTCGTCGGCCCCTATGCCGAAATCGGTGCGGGAACCATCATTGGCGCCCATACGGTCATCGGCCCGCAAGTGAAGATCGGCCGGGATTGTTCTTTGGCGCCGAGTGTGACCGTGTCCAACGCTTTCATCGGAAACCGCGTCATCCTGCATCCGGGCGTGCGCATCGGCCAGGACGGATTCGGCTTCGCCATGGGGCCGCAGGGACACCTCAAGGTGCCGCAGATTGGGCGGGTCATCATCCAGGATGACGTTGAGATCGGCGCGAATACCACCGTGGACCGCGGCGCGAGCCGCGATACGGTGATCGGCGAGGGCACCAAGATCGATAATCTTGTCCAGATAGGTCATAACGTTGTCATCGGCCGTCATTGCGTGATCGTGGCTCAGGTCGGCATTGCCGGCTCCACCACGCTCGAGGATTATGTGGCTCTCGGCGGCCAAGTTGCCGTCAAAGGCCATGTGCGGATCGGCATGGGCGCCCAAATTGCCGCCACGAGCGGCGTCAATAGCGACGTTCCTGCCGGCGCACGCTGGGGCGGCATTCCCGCCCGGCCTCTGCGCGAATGGTTCCGAGAAATCACCGCCCTGAAAAAGCTTGCATCCACGGGCGATTCCGACAAAGACGACGGCGCATCGTCTTAAAATATCGATACGCCAGGCGTATCCGGAGAATTCAGTCATGTCAGAAGCGCCCACCACGCTTCAAACCGCCGATATTCTCGAGATCCTCGAGCTGTTGCCGCACCGCTATCCTTTCCTGTTGGTCGACAAGATCATCGATATCGACGGCGACAATTCGTGCATCGGCATCAAGAACGTCACCTTCAATGAGCCACAATTCACGGGCCATTTCCCGTCGCGCCCGATTTTCCCGGGCGTGTTCCTCATTGAGGCCATGGCTCAGACGGCGGGTGCGATCTGCGTGAAGGCCAAAATGGCCGAGCAGGCGAAGCCGAAGCAGGTGTTCTTCATGACGATCGACAAGGTGAAGTTCCGCAAGCCCGTGGAGCCCGGCGACCGAGTCGAGTTCCATATGAAGAAGCTCAACAACCGCCGCAACATGTGGTGGTACAAGGGCGAGGCCAAGGTTGACGGCGTACTTGTCTGCGAGGCTGAAGTCAGCGCCATGCTGGTGACCGACTGATGGAAACCGTGATTCATCCGACTGCCATCATCGAGGACGGCGCCAAGATCGGAGCTGGCGTCAAGGTCGGCCCGTTCTGCACCGTCGGCTCGGAGGTCGAGCTCGGCGAGGGCTGCCAGCTCATGAGCCACGTGGCACTCGCCGGCAAGACCAAGATCGGCCCCCGCACGCGTATCTTCCCCTTCGCGTCGATCGGTCATATCCCGCAGGACCTGAAATATCGCGGCGAGGCATCGACGCTGGAGATCGGTGCCGATTGCATGATCCGCGAAGGCGTGACCATAAATCCCGGAACCGAAGGCGGCGGACTGCGCACAATCATCGGCGACCGCTGCGCCTTCCTTGCCGGCTCCCACGTGGGTCATGACACGAAGGTCGGCAGCGACTGCATCCTGTCCAACAACGTGATGCTGGCGGGCCACGTCACGGTCGGCAATTTCGTGATCTTCGGCGGCGGTTCCGCGGTGATCCAGTTTGCCCGTGTGGGCAGCCACGCCTTTGTGGGCGGCATGTCGGGCCTGGAGAACGACCTCATTCCCTATGGCATGGCCATGGGCAACCGCGCGCATCTCGCTGGCCTCAACATCATCGGCATGCGCCGCCGCAACTTCACTCGCGAGCAGATCCACGACATCCGCCGCGCCTATCGCCTGCTGTTCGCGGACGAAGGCACGCTTGCGGAGCGTGTCGAGGATGTGGCGGCCGAGTTCGACAGCCATCCCTTCGTGCACGAGATCCTGGACTTCATCCGTGAGGGCAAGGATCGCTCGATCTGCACGCCCCGGGATCCGGTCAGCTCCTCCGGTTGAGGCTGAATGCAGCCCGTGCATGAGATAAAAGCAGGAGCCGGCTCCCATGAGCTGGCTTCTTCTGCAAACGGCCCGATTGCCATTGTTGCCGGGAGCGGACGCCTTCCCATTCAACTGGTCGAGCACCTCGAACAGACGGGGCAGGATTACCGCGTGCTTGCTTTCCGGGGCTTTGCTGCGCCGGAGCTGCGAAAGAAAGCCCACGCGAGTGTGGATCTTCTGGATCTCAAGACCATTCTGCACACCTTGGAAGGCTGGAAGCCGCGCGCGGTTTCCCTCGTCGGCGCCGTGCGTCGCCCCGGCTTCTCCACATTGCTCGGAGCCTATTCGGCCCTGCGCAACATGCAGGAAGTGAAAGAGGTCATCGCCCGTGGTGACGATCAGGTTCTGCGCGGCGCCGTGATGCTCATCGAGGAACGCGGCCATCGCGTCGTAGGCGCGCACGAGCTTGCTCCGAATCTCGTTGCAGCACGCTCCTTAAGCGGATCTCTTAAACCGAACGAGGATGATCTGCAGGCTATCGCGGTCGGCCTCGATCTTCTCGCTTCTCTCTCCGCTTTCGATATCGGTCAGGGTGCCGTAATCGCGCGCAAGCATGTGCTCGCCATCGAAGGGCCCGAGGGTACGGACCGCATGCTGCGCCGGGTTGCGGGCCTTCGCCAGTCCTGGTTCGGGCTTCGCCGTCGAAAAGAGGGCGGGGTGCTGATCAAGGCCGCCAAGCGCGGGCAGGATCTGCGCGTCGACATGCCGACCATCGGCCCGCGCACTGTCGCTGAAGCCGCGAAAGCAGGTCTCTCCGGAATCGCCATCGGCGCGGGCTCCACCTTCGTATTGGAGCAGGAGGAGACCTTGCGCACGGCCGACCGTCTTGGCCTGTTCCTGATCGCCGTCGATCTGCCCTGGATGGAGAGCACTCGTGACTGATCCGGAGCGGCTGAACATCTGGATCGTTTCGGGCGAGGAATCTGGCGATCAACTCGGCGCGAAGCTCATGCGCGCCCTGAAAACCCGGCTCGGAGCAGAACGCCTGCACTTCGGCGGTGTCGGTGGGCATGCCATGGAAGCGGAGGGGTTGAAAAGCCTCTTTCCGCTCGAGGACATCGCCGTCATGGGCATCGTCGCCGTCATCGGCCGCCTACCGACGGTATTGAACAGGATCAAGTTGACTACAGATGCGGTCGTGGCCGCCGATCCGGATTTGCTCGTCATCATCGACAGCCCCGATTTCACCCACCGTGTCGCCAAGGCCGTGCGCAAGCGCGCGCCGCATATTCCAGTTGTCGATTATGTGAGCCCCTCCGTCTGGGCTTGGCGCCCGGGCCGGGCCGCCAAGATGCGCGCTTATGTAGATCACATTCTCGCGCTGCTGCCCTTTGAGCCGGAGGCTCACAAGCGCCTCGGCGGTCCGCCGACCACCTATGTGGGTCATCCGCTGATCGAGCGGGTGATGGAGTTTCGACCGGCACCAGGCGAGCGCAATCTTCACAAGGACGGCCCCATCAATCTTCTCGTCCTGCCCGGCAGCCGCCGCTCCGAGGTGAGCCGTCTCCTGGATACCTTTGGCGAGACGTTGACGCTGCTTCAGCAGCGCTCGCTGCGTCGCTTCGAGGTGACGATCCCCGCCGTGCCGCATCTGGTGCAAGCCATCCGAGAGGGCACAGCCTCCTGGAGCGTCAAGCCGCGCATCGTGGAAGGCGAGGCAGCCAAGTGGCAGGCCTTCCGCAGCGCTGATGCGGCGCTTGCCGCTTCCGGCACCGTGACTCTTGAACTCGGCCTCTCCGGCATTCCGATGGTGGTGGCTTACAAGGTGTCGAAGATCGAGGCAATGATCCTGCGTCCGCTCATCAAGGCGCAGTCCATCGTCCTCACCAATCTCGTGCTCGGGGAGAACGCGATTCCCGAACTCATCCAGGAGGATTGCACGCCCGAAAGCCTGGCAGCGGCGCTTCTGCCGCTTCTGTCGGATACGAAGGAGCGTCGCGCGCAGGAGGCGGCTCTCCGGCGCCTCGACGAACTGATGCGGATCGGCGACGAGAGGCCGAGCGAAAGGGCGGCGCGGGTCGTGACGGGGGTTGTTCGAGGCAAATTGGAAAGCCCGGACTCCTAGCTTTTGCTACTTCGTTCTTTAATCTTGCCGTTCACCAGCATTGGGGCGACGGCAATGAGGAAAAGGCGAGTGCATTTCGCAAGCACGATCGGCGCTTGTGCGATCGGTCTTGCAGCGCAGGGTGCACAGGCCGATGAGCTCAAATGCGAAGGGCCTTTTGCCCGAGATTCGGATCACAAGAGGCTTATTGCGGCATTCGGCCCATCGAATGTCGAGAGATATCATCTACCAGGAAGGCGAGCCACTAAATGCAAGCATCGTGTTCCCAAAAGATGCTGCCCGTCATGTCGATATCGTGTGGTGGAATGTAAAGGCGCACAGGTGACCATCGTCAATACAAACCGGAGGCAATGGCTGGTTCGGCCCAAAGGGCATTCGCATCGGTATGACACTGAAGGAGGTGGAGAGCCTCAATGGAGGGCCTTTCACCCTTTACGGTTTTGACTGGGATTACGGCGGAACGGTGTCGGATTGGAAATGGGGCTTTTGCCAATCTCTCAGGCGGCTGCAATCTGATCGTTGTTTTTTCACCGGATGAGAATTCCGACGAAGCCGCACAGCTGAAAGTCGCAAGCGACAATGAGTTCGGCTCGAACCAGGAAGAGATCAACGCTGTGAGCCCGAAGGTGGCGCGGATCGGTTTGGCCTATCCGCAACGATGACGGCAAAAAGGGACCTCTCGGCCCCTTTCTTGTGTCGGTTTCCGGATGATCTTACCCGCGCTGGGCGACCGTCACGTAATCGCGCTGCGGCGCGCCCGTGTAGAGCTGGCGCGGACGGCCGATGCGCTGGGATGGATCCTCGATCATCTCGCTCCACTGGGCAATCCAGCCGACCGTGCGGGCCAGCGCGAAGAGCACCGTGAACATGGAGGTGGGGAAGCCCATCGCCTTGAGGGTGATGCCCGAATAGAAGTCGATGTTCGGGTAGAGCTTCTTCTCGATGAAGTACTCGTCCTTCAGCGCGATCTGCTCGAGTTCCATGGCGACGTCGAGGAGCGGATCGTCCTTGATGCCGAGCTCGTTGAGCACCTCGTGAGTGGTCTTCTGCATGATGCGGGCGCGCGGGTCGTAGTTCTTGTAGACCCGGTGGCCGAAGCCCATGAGGCGGAACGGATCGTTCTTGTCCTTCGCCTTGGCGATGTACTCAGGAATGCGGTCGGGCGTGCCGATTTCTTCCAGCATCTTGAGGGCCGCTTCGTTCGCGCCGCCGTGGGCAGGGCCCCAGAGGCAGGCGATGCCGGCGGCGATGCAGGCGAAGGGGTTGGCACCCGAGGAGCCGGCGAGACGCACCGTCGAGGTCGAGGCGTTCTGCTCGTGGTCGGCGTGCAGGATGAAGATGCGGTCCAGAGCGCGCGCAAGGACCGGGTTCACCTTGTACTCCTCGGCGGGCACGGCGAAGCACATGCGCAGGAAGTTCGAGGTGTAGTCGAGGTCGTTCTGCGGATACACGAAGGGCTGGCCGATGGAGTACTTGTAGGCCATGGCCGCCAGCGTCGGCATCTTCGCGATCATGCGCATGGAAGCGATCATGCGCTGGTGCGGATCGGAGATGTCGGTGGAGTCATGATAGAAGGCCGAGAGTGCGCCGACGCATCCGACCATGATCGACATCGGGTGGGCGTCTCGGCGGAAGCCGGTGAAGAACCGGTTCATCTGGTCGTGCACCATGGTGTGGCGCGTGACGCGGTAGTCGAAGTCAGCCTTCTGGGCTGCCGTCGGCAGCTCTCCATAGAGCAGCAGATAGCAGGTCTCCAGGAAGTCGCCGTGCTCGGCGAGCTGGTCGATGGGATAGCCCCGGTAGAGGAGGATGCCCTTGTCACCGTCGATATAGGTGATCTTCGACTCGCATGCCGCGGTCGAGGTGAAGCCGGGATCGTAGGTGAACATCCCGGTCTGACCGTAGAGCTTCGAGATATCGATGACGCTCGGGCCGATCGTGCCCTCTTTCACCGCTAGTTCCACGGCCTTGTTGTCGACTGAGAGTGTGGAGTTGGAACTCATGGGTCTTCGCCCTTTCAGCAGGAGGCCGGGCATAACCTAGAGCAACAAAGTTTTCGGAGGAGGCCTCCGGGCTTCGGTTGCCGGACCGAGGTCAGCCGGTCAGGTAGGAGAATGGTGCCTTCGGTAGCTTATCCGTTGAAGCCGGGCAAGCACATCTAAAGGTGGGGTGCGCCTGCTATGCAGCAGGCGCGTCCTTCAATTGATCTTGAAGGCGCAACAGGGTTTCGTCCTTTCCGAGAACTGCCATCACGTCGAAGAGGCCCGGGGAGGTGGCCCGGCCCGTCAGGGCAGCCCGCAGGGGTTGCGCCACCTGTCCGAGCTTGGCTCCGATGGCCTCCGCATGCTCGCGGATCACCGCCTCTACGCTCTGAGCGTTCCAGTCGGAGACGGTCTGCAGCTTCTCGGTGATGCCGGCCAGACGCGCGCGGCCGTCAGCAAGGAGGCCTGCTGCCTTCTCATCCAGCCTCAAGGGGCGCTGGGCGTAGAGGTAATAGGCGCTGTCGAGCAGCTCCACGAGGGTCTTGGCGCGCTCCTTCAGGCCCGGCATGGCGGCGATCAGCTTGTCACGCAGGGCAGGGGTGAACTTGCGACCCAGATGGTGCTCGTCGCCGCCGAGTTCGGGCAGCAGATCCTCTAGCGCATTCACCAGCCGCTCGTCGTCGGCTTGGCGCATGTAATAGCCGTTGAGGTTTTCCAGCTTCGCGAAATCGAAGCGGGCCGGGGATCGGCCGATGCTTTCGAGATCGAAGGCGTCGATCATCTCCTGGGTGGAGAAGATCTCCTGGTCGCCATGGCTCCAGCCGAGGCGCACGAGGTAGTTGCGCAGCGCCTCGGGCAGATAGCCCATGCTGCGATAGGCCTCGACGCCAAGTGCGCCGTGGCGCTTCGAGAGCTTCGCACCATCCGGGCCATGGATGAGCGGAATGTGCGCCATCTTCGGTACATCCCAGCCCATGGCCTGATAGATCTGCGTCTGGCGGGCGGCGTTCGTCAGATGATCGTCGCCGCGGATCACATGGGTGACTCCCATATCGTGATCGTCCACCACCACGGCGAGCATATAGGTGGGCGTGCCGTCCGAGCGCAGCAGCACAAGATCATCGAGATCCTTGTTCTGCCACACCACGCGGCCCTGCACCTCGTCTTCCACCACGGTCTCGCCCTCGGCGGGGGCCTTGAGGCGGATCACGGGCTTCACGTCCTTGGGCGCCTCGGACGGGTCGCGGTCGCGCCAGCGACCGTCATAGCGCAGGGGGCGGCCCTCCTTCCGGGCGGTCTCGCGCATCTCCTCCAGCTCCTGCTGCGTCGCGTAGCAGTAATAGGCACGGCCCTGGGCAAGCAGGGTCTCGGCCACCTCCCGATGGCGGGCAGCGCGGGAAAACTGATAGACCACGTCGCCGTCCCAATCGAGGCCGAGCCATGTCAGGCCGTCGAGGATCGCCGCGATGGCGGCTTCCGTGGAGCGTTCCCGGTCAGTGTCCTCGATGCGCAGCAGCATCTTGCCCCCATGCCGCTTGGCATAGAGCCAGTTGAACAGGGCCGTGCGTCCCCCGCCGATGTGCAGGAAGCCAGTAGGCGAGGGAGCGAAGCGGGTGACAACGGTCATCGCAGGGAACCTTACGTAAAATTCTCAAAAGATTGCGCGGCTTGGACAGCAAGCTCGCATGTGTCCGGCTCATCCACAGGGCGGTTTGGGCCGAAGCGTGGCCTCGTCTACCATGCAACCGACCCCGCGTTAAGCCAAAGCCATGACCGTAGACAACAAAGGAGAGCCAAACCGGATCCCGCGCAGCCTCGCGCGGGCCGCGGCGCTGCCTCGCTCGTCCGGCTTGGCCCTGGATTGGGAAGCCTTCGACTGGCGCGGTTGGCTGAAACGCAACCTTGCGTGCGAAATCGAGCAGCGGCGGCTGTTTCCGTGGCTTGCCGTGTGCTTCGGCCTCGGGATCATCCTGTTCTTCCGGGCCGAACGACCTGCGCTTTGGGCTCCTCTGGGAGCCTTCGCGGTCTTGACTGCTGCGGCAGTGTGGCTGCGCCACAATCTCCTGATGCTTTCTGTTTGTGTCGGCCTCGCCGCCGTTTTTGCTGGATTCTCAGCGGGCGTGATCCGCACGCGCAGCATTGCGGCTCCGGTTTTGACCCGAACCGTGATTGCGCCGATTTCCGGCTTCATCGAAGCGGTGGAGGATCGGGAGGAGGGCAAGCGCATTCTGCTGCGGGTCTCCAGCCTGCAGGGGGTGAGCGAGGCCGAGCGGCCGCTTATTGTGCGTGCTTCCATCCGTAACGGAGATCATCTCTCGGCAGGCCAGTTCATTGCGGGCACTGTCCGCCTGTTGCCACCACCACAGCCAGCTTGGCCGGGCGGATACAATTTCGCGCGCGATGCCTATTACCGGGGGATTGGCGCAGTCGGTTCGTTCACGGGAGCCGTACGTCAGCTCGAGCCGCCATCCGCTCCCGACTGGTCGCTGTGGTTGGCAGCGCGTGTCGATGAGGCCCGCAATACGCTCACGCAACGCATCGCCGTATCCATCGGTGGCGCAGCCGGTGGCGTGGGCGCCGCGCTCGTCACCGGCAAGCGTGGGCTGATCAGCGAACGGACAAACGATGTGCTGCGAGCGGCAGGCATTTATCACATCGTTTCCATCTCCGGCCTGCACATGGTTCTGGCCGCAGGCACGTTCTTCTGGCTCGTGCGTGCATCTTTGGCGCTCAGTCCGAATCTCGCTTTGCGCTGGCCGGTGAAGAAGATCGCGGCCGTCACGGCGATCGCGGGGGCGACGGCCTATTGCGTCTTCTCGGGCTCGGATGTCGCGACCGAGCGCTCGCTCATCATGACGCTTGTGATGTTCGGCGCGGCTCTGGTCGATCGGCCCGCGCTGAGCATACGCAACCTCTCGATCGCCGCCCTCATCGTGCTCGCCCGTGAGCCTGAAGCGCTGCTGGGTCCGAGCTTCCAGATGTCGTTCGGCGCCGTGGCGGCGATGATGACGCTCGTGCCGTTGATGCAATGGCGAAGAGCTGAAGTCGGGTCTGCAATGCTGATCGATAAGGTGCTCTCCTGGGCCGGTCGGTCAGCCTTCGGCCTCGTGACGACAACGCTTGTTGCGAGCCTCGCCACGGCTCCTTTCGCGGCCTATCACTTCCAGAGTCTCAATTCTTACGGCCTCATCGGCAATGCGCTCGCTTTGCCGCTCGTGTCTCTCGTGGTGATGCCTGCCGCCGTTCTCGGCGTGCTCGCCTATCCCTTCGGCCTCGATGCGCCGATCTGGAACGTCATGGGCATCGCTGTCGCAAAGGTACTCGATATCTCCGCCTGGGTCGGTAGCTTCAGCGGCTCGACCGTCGTGGTGCCGGCGCTCGGCGTCGGCGCGCTGGTGTTGCTCAGCGTGGGGCTTCTCGTGCTGACGATCCCAGCCTCGCACCTGCGGTGGTTCGCGCTTGTTCCCGCAGGTGCTGGATTGGCCTTCGCCGCAACGCAGCATCGCTATGACATCTATGTCGACCGCGACGGGGCAGGGGCTGCAATCCGCAACGGGCTTCGGGAGCTGACGCTCGTCGGAAAGCCTTCCGATTTCGTCGTGGAACAATGGCTAAGGGCCGACGGAGACGGGCGTAGTTCCGATGATGCTTCACTCAGACAAGCAGCGCGATGCGACAGGCTCGGCTGCGTTGTGGAGACGGGAGCGCAGCGTGCCACTGCCTTCGTTCAGGAGTTTTCGGCGTTCGAGGATGATTGCCGCCGTGCGGCGATCATCATCACCCGACTCGATGCGCCTTCGAACTGCGGAGCACCTGTGGTTCTTGACCGCAAGGCACTCGCCGAGCGGGGCGCGACCGCCATCCGCCTGACGCCCGAGTCAGCGGAAGTTCAATCGGTGAAGAAGGGGCGGGAGGTTTTGCCATGGACAGCCGTGGCAAAAGCATCACTGCCTCCCGCTCAGGAGAGGCCGCGCTCGGCGCGGCCCGTTCCCGAGCAGGATTTACCTGAGGACGAGATCAGTACCGGCGAACTAGACTGACGAGCTTGCCCTGAATCTTGACCCGATCGGGGCCAAGCACGCGGGTCTCGTAGGCTTGGTTGGCGGCTTCCAGCGCGATCGAGGAGCCGCGGCGGCGGAAGCGCTTGAGGGTTGCTTCCTCCTCGTCGATCAGCGCCACGATGATGTCGCCGGTATTCGCCGTGTCCTGCCTGCGGATCACCACGAGATCGCCATCGAGAATGCCGGCTTCCACCATCGAGTCGCCGCGCACTTCCAGGGCGAAGTGGTCCCCTTGAGAGAGGAAGTCGCCCGAAAGGGTGATGGAGTGGCTGCGGTTCTGGATCGCGGAGATCGGCGTACCGGCGGCGATCCGGCCCATGACCGGGATCGTGGCCGTATCGCGATAGCGCTCCTCGGCGACCGGCTGCGGTGCGGGCTTCTTCTCCGTGAGGCCGCCCTCGACCACGCTCGGCGTGAAGCGGCGCTGGCCTGCCGCTGCGCCGACGGATTCGGGCAGGCGGATCACCTCGAGCGCACGGGCGCGGTTCGGCAGGCGGCGGATGAAGCCGCGCTCCTCGAGCGCCGTGATGAGGCGGTGGATGCCGGATTTCGACTTGAGGTCGAGCGCGTCCTTCATCTCATCGAAGGACGGCGGAACCCCGGTTTCACGCAGCCGCTCATGAATGAAGCGGAGCAATTCGTGCTGCTTGCGCGTGAGCATGACAGACCCTTACTGCTCCAGGAGAGGAGCGATTCTAGAAAACAAAGCAAGAACAAGGTAGCCGTTCCCGCTGTGTTCTGCAAGTCCATGCTCAAGGTGCCGTGGCGATGGAGCAGAAATCGTCATCTGAGAGGGCCCAGTAGCTGCGCTATCGTTCGCGGAAGACATGACGCGTCTTCGACGGTCGTCGGCGCTCAACCGCATTCGTCACCCCGGCTGAGGCTCCCTCGCAAACATATCTCCAATACGGCTGTGATCTCTGAATCAGGAGCAGGATGCCAGTTTTTGCACATCAGCGTTTGTAGAGCGGCCTAAACATTGCATTTGAGCAAGGTCGACTTGCAAATCTGTATGACCCTCCAGCATAAAGCTGTCCAGGTGTGGCTCATCTCCAGATTGCTGAGCAGGCCATTTGCCATGATGCCAAGCTTTAAAACCTGAGAGAATCAAGCTGCCTCCGCTGTCACGGCGGGGAAGTAGCCCGGCGCATGAACGTCAAGTTTCGTTCCTTGTACATGCTTCGCGACAACTACCGGCAGACGGTAGAAATCGACGCGCCACAACCAGCAGTCGATTAAATATTGCTCTTTTATATCATTGCCTTATTCCCAGGGTCTTTATATGTTACGTAATATTAAATCATTTCCGCCTGGGCCTGCTCGGCTTTGGCGAAGGTGCGTAGCGGCAAAGGCGAGGGGACGTCACCATGAACAAGCCTGTTTTCGAGAACGTCATCGGCGAAAAGATCGACATCGGCAATGTGCTGGAGGATACGCTCTCCGGCGGAGCGGCTGAGGCGGTCGTCAAAGATCGTCAGGCGCAGAGCCAAGCTGCAGCCGATATGACGCGCGCGCCTGTTTTCGACTTGGCGCAAGATCCGACCGAGGGAAGGCGGTCGGTTCAGGCTTTCCAGGCTGATGAGACCAATAGGGGCGGCAAGATCCAGGAAAGCCCGGATCCGTCCGATGTCCGCACATCGAATGTCGAAACGACCAATGTCGAAGCGTCTTCCGACGAGGTTGAGCTCACGGATGTTTCGAGCATTTCGAGCACGGCTGAAACGACCTCGATCTTTGATGCGGCAGCAGCCTCCGATCTCGAGCAGGCGGATTCCGCGCCTCGTGGCGATGAGAGCCCGGCTGCGTCCTCGAGCACCTCGTCCGCGACGGTAGATGAGCCGGTCGTGACCGCGGCTCCTCCGCCCCCCGGAGGGGAGCCGGAAGAGGATCCGCCGACGAATATCAGCTTCGCCGGCCCCACGACGATTCAGGAAAACTCCTACGCGACTGGCGCTTCACTCGGCGGATTGTCGGCCACTGACGCAAGTGGCCCCATCACATACGCGGTCAGCGGAGGAAATGGCGCTTTCGGCGCTCGGAAGATCGGCGCGACGAATAATTGGGAATTATACGTCATAGACGCTTCCAAGCTGAATTACGAGGCCTATCCCACCCACCAGTTCACCGTGAACGTGTCGGCGACTGACAGCTGGGGCAATACCGGCGTGCAGACGTTCACGTTCACGCTGACGGATGCTTCGGAAGCGCCGACGAATCTTGGTCTCTCGGCGACGAGCATCAATGAGAAAGCGCCAGAACACACGGTGGTCGGAAACCTGACGGGACAATCCAACGAAGGTGGCGCGCTCGTTTGGGAGTTCATAGACTTTGCAGGCGGGGACGCGTTCCGTATTGTCAACAACGGAACGTCGAATGCTTACCTTGAGGTCAGGAATCCGGCTGCGCTCAACTACGAAAACGGTACCGGCTCCTACACGTTCCAAATGCGCGCGCGGAGCGCGGATGGGGCAGCCTACGCCTATAAAGCGTTCACCCTCGCGATCAACGATCAGGCGGAGAATCCATCGAACCTTCGGCTTACCGCATCCACGGTCTCAGAGAACGCTCAGCCGGGTGAGAGAATCGCTAGCATCGTCATCGAAGACGATTATGCAGACCTGCCCAATCTTGAGTATACGATTACAGGTCAAGGGGCTGAGTATTTCGAGATCGACTACTCTTCCTCAATTCGTGGCCTGAAGATCAAGCAAGGCGTCGATATCGACTTTGCGACGCTCCAGTTCATCTCTCTGACGGTGACCGTTCGTGATCCGAACACGAACGCGTCGGTATCCAACGGTTTCGGCCTGTTCGTTCAGGACGACAACGAGGCGCCGACGATCACGGTGGCGCCGTGGACCGAGACCACGAACGCCTCGGTTTTCGATCAGGTCGTCAAACCCTTCACGGGCGTTAGCCTGGCGGATCCTGACGGTTTGGACTCTCCCAATTCTCCCCAGACCCAGATCTTGAAGATTTCATTCGCTCAACTGCGGGGCGATCTGGTGAACGCGGCAGCGGCTACCGGCATGAGTGTCGATCCGAGCACCGGGATCAAGACCTACACGTTCCAGGGCACGGCGAGCCAGCTGCAGGCCGTCTTGCGCGACATCGGCTTCGATCCAGCCGACGACATGCCCGGAACGACCAATTTCACTCTTTCGCTCAAGGACGTTTTCCACGCGACGGTCACCAACACGCAGATCAATGTCGTGGCGGTCGCAAACCACCAACCGACCCTGACCATCTTCCCGTGGGACGAGATCGTGTATGCGTCCGATGACGGCCCTGCCGTCAATGCGTTCGACGGCGTCCTCGTCGGCGACGCCGAGAACGACAGTCTCACCCTCACGATCTCGTTCCTGGACGACCAGGGCGTGCTGGGCAACACCGGCGATGTCGATGGCGTTCTGTCTACCGATGGCCTCACGCGGACCTTCACGTTCAGCGGCAATGCGACCGATCTTCAGACCATTCTGTCCCAGCTTACCTGGAACCAGACGGACGGGGTGCTCAGCAATACCCGTTTCCACATGACCTTGTCGGATGGGATTACCCCGACAGTCACAAACGATGTTCTTCAGGTTGCGATCAATGTGGCTCCCACCATCGCGGTCGAGCCCGGCACCGAGATCACTCAGGCCGTCGACAATGGCCCCAGGGTCAGTCCGTTCAGGGGAATCGATTTTTCGGACCGCGAAGACGACTTCCTGACGGTGACGATCTCCTTTGCCCTCGATCACGGTGTTCTCTATGTACCAAGCAATACGCACTATACGGTCGTTAATGGCATTCGGACCTACACATTCGAGGGAAAGGCGTCCGACCTGGATTCCCTGGTGCGCCAGCTGACCTTCGATCCGAAGAACGGCGTCGCCAACACCACCTCGTTCCACATCACCGTAACCGATCACAAGCACGAGACTGTTCTGAACGACCAGATCACGGTGGTCACCTCGACCAGTGACTCTGGCACCAATGCAGCTCCCACCATCACCGTCGCGCCCGGGACCGAGATCACAAGCGCAACGGATACCGGTCCGGCCGTTTCGCCCTTCACGGGCGTGAGCCTGCATGACGCGGAGAACGACATTCTGACGGTGACGGTCTCCTTTAACTCTGTTGATGGCGCTTTATTGAACTCGCCGGTTCAAGGCGTTGGTGGGGCGAACGGCATCATAACGTATACCTACGCCGGCACAGCCTCCGACGTTCAGCAGATCCTGCACGACCTGACCTTCAACCCAACTGACGGGGTCGCCAACACGACGAACTTCACCATCACGGTGAAGGACCCCTTGCATCAGGCGACAAGCAACAACGAGATCAGCGTCATCACGACGGTCAGTGGCGGCGGTGGTGGTTCGAACACCGCTCCGACAATCACCGTCGCGCCGGGAACGGCAGTCTCGAACGCCACGGACAATGGCCCTGCGGTATATCCCTTCAGGGGCGTCGACCTGGCTGATGCGGACAACGACACGCTCACGGTCACGATCTCGTTCCTTGATGATCGGGGTGTTCTCGGCAATGCCGAGACCGGCACCAGCACGGTGGCGAATGGTGTCCGGACCTTCACCTTCACGGGCAAGGCCGACTGGCTCGATGCCGTTCTGCACAACCTGACCTTCGACCCGACCGACGGCTCGGCTGCGGCTGGAAATGTAACCACCAATTTCACCATCACGGTGAAGGACCCGCTGCATCAGGCTATCGGTAACAACCAGATCCAGGTTGTCACGAGCCATGGCGACAGCGGCAACCTGGCTCCCTCGATCTCCGTCGCCATTGGCGCCGAGACCACGAACGCGACGGATACCGGCCCGGCCGTATCGCCCTTCACGGGCGTTGATCTGTGGGACAACGAGAACGACACTCTGACGATGACGGTCTCATTTCGCGATGCCGACGGAGCGTTGGGGAATACCGGCGCCGCGACGGGTATCTCGGTTCTGAACGGCGTGCGCACCTATACCTTCACCGGAAAGGCGGACGTCCTTGAGACCACCGTGCGCGGCTTGACCTTCAACCCGACGGATGGGGTGGCCAACACCACCACCTTCACGATCGGTCTGCAGGACTCCGAGCATGCGCCCGTGACGGATACGCGGATCAAGGTGGTGACCGCCGTGGCCGGCGGCGGCACGAATACGGCCCCGACGATCACCGTGGCGGCCGGAACGAAGGTTACGGATGTCGAGGACACGGACCTCGCGCTGCCATTCCGTGGTGTCGATCTCTTCGATGCGGAGAACGACGACCTGACGGTGACGATCTCCTTCCTCAATGCCAACGGTGCCCTGCAGCTTGCTCCCGCCAGCGGCGTGACCGTGATCGACAACGGCGTCCTGAATGGTGTTCGGAGCTTCACCTTTAAGGGCAAGGCCGACGCGTTGGAGGCCGCCCTGCAGCAGTCGACACTCTTCGATCCGGCGGATGGGGTGGTCGCTCAGACCAACTTCACCGTCACAGTGAAGGATGCTCTTCACCAGCCCGTCACGAACCAGGAGATCATTGTCAGGACTTCGGTCGGCGATGCGCCGAATGCGCCTACATGGACCAACGGGCAGACTTCTGTCTCGATCGACGAGAATACGACCATTTTGCCAGTTTCCGTGGTGGCCACGGATCCGAATGGCGACGCCGTCACCTACAGCTTCGTGGCGGAACAGGGCAACAACAACAACTTGTTCCGGATCGACCGGGACACTGGCGAGATCACTCTGGCTCCCAATACGGTACTCGATTACGAGGCCAAGCCGGTTCTCAACATCTATGTGAAGGCGATAGACGCGGACGGTCTTGAAGGTCCGGTGCAGAAGCTCACCATCAACCTCAACAATATCGACGAGGCCCCAAGCACTCCGCTCGCTGAAGGCGGCGCGATTTTTGAAAACGAGCTTGGATTTGCCGGATCGGTAGCCGACTCTGTGGATCCGGAAGGCTGGGGAGTCACTTACGAATGGGCCAGCGATGTTCCGCAGGCTCTCAGGGACCTGTTCCATATCAACGCGGAAACAGGCGTGATTACTGCGGTCGTGGGACTCAATCGCGAGGCAAACGACGGTCTGATCATCAACGATGCGACCGGGACCTATTACCTGCTCAAGGTTGTTGCCAGGGATGGGATCGGCATCATGGTTTCGGAACCTGCTGTCGTGCGGGTCGACGTTCTCGACGTGAACGAGGCTCCGGACCTGTCCACGGCCAATGCGACCGTGTCGATCAGCGAGACCGCCGCCAACGGCGACGTGCTGGCTACCTTCACGGTGGCGGATCCGGACGCGAACGAGCTCTTCGTGTACGAGATCTCGGGCGTGCCGGCCTGGGCGCAGGGCGCTTTCGCGGTCGATGCGGTCAACAAGAAGATCATCGTCGCCGACAAGAGCAAGCTGGCGGTGACGCAGAACGAGACCTTCACGCTCACTCTGACGGTGAAGGACAAGAACGGCGGCACGGGCTTCCGGAGCGACACGCAGACCTTCACCGTCACCATCAATGACGCGAATGAGGCTCCGACCTTCCGGGTGAACGGTCCGGCGTCGTTCACGACGGCCGCCGTCGGTGGCCGGTCGAAAGCGTTTGCCGGCATCGAGCTGAACGATGCCGAGCCGAACGACACGCTTACCTTCACGATCGCCTATAATAGCGGCGACGGTTTTCTGGGCTGGTTCAACGTGCCAGGGGTGACGGGCAGCGGCCCGGTGACGACGCCGGACGGCGGCAAGCTCGTCTACACCTTCACCGGCACGGCGAGCCTGCTGAACAGCTTCCTCGACAACGTGTTCTTCAATCCGACGGACCGGCCGGACGGGGCACCGGATCTGGCCACCAAGTTCACCTTCACCGTCAAGGACCCGGGGCATACGGCCAGCTCGTACTCCGACGCGATCGAAGTCGTGTCGGTCACGACGAATGCGGCGCCGACCTTCCAGGTGAACGGCCCGACCTCGTTCACGACGGCTGCTAATGACGGGGTGGCGAATCCGTTTGCGGGCATCGTGCTGAACGATGCCAACCCCGCCGACGTGCTCACCTTCACGATCACCTACGACGATGGTGCGGGTTCGCTCAACATTCCCACGCCCCCGAATGGGGTAACGGCCAGCGGCCCGGTGACGACGCCGGACGGCGGCAAGCTCGTCTACACCTTCACCGGCACGGCGAGCCTGCTGAACGATTACCTGGACAACGTGGCGTTCGATCCCACGGACCGGCCGGAAGGGCAAGCGGATCAGCACATCAAGTTCTCCTTCTCCCTCAAGGACGACTTGCACGCGGCCACCTCGCACGACAATGCGATCGAGGTCGTGTCGGTCACGACCAATGCGGCGCCGACGTTCCAGGTGAACGGCCCAACCTCGTTCACAACGGTGGCCGTGGGCGGTGTGTCGAAGGCATTTGCCGGCATCGTACTGAACGATAGCAATCCCGACGACTTGCTCACCTTCACGATCGCCTACGACGATGGTGACGGCTACCTCGACCTGCCCGCTCCTCCGGACGGGGTGACGACCGGCGGCCCGGACATACAGGGAAGCAAGCTCGTCTACACCTTCACCGGTACGGCAAGTGCGCTGAACAGCTATCTCGACAATGTGGGGTTCGATCCGACGGACCGGCCCAACGGGGAGCCGGACGTTACCATCAGCTTCACCTTCACGCTGAAGGACGAACTGCACAACGAAGTGTCATATCCGGACCGCATCCAGGTCGTGTCGAAAGCCGTGGACGACCTCGGCCCAGACGAGATCACACTCCTGGGCGACACGATCAGCGAGAATGTCGGCAGAGGCACGGCTGTCGGCGAACTCTCGATCCACGACCCTGAGAACGATGGCATCGCTGCTGTCAGCATTGAGGACAACCCCTTCTTCACGGTGCGAAAGGATGCTGACGGCGCTTGGCGCGTTTTGGTCAACGGTGTGATCAACTTCGAGGATATTCCGGCTGAGCGCCGCACTCCCGACGGAAAGGGCTGGTATGACCTCAAGGTCAAGGCCATGGACGACAAGGGGGTGTGGGGTCCTGAGGATACCATCCGGATCTATGTTGAAGACCAGCCGGATCCCGAGAACCAGGCTCCGGTGATCTCCGTCAACGGACCAACGTCCTGGGAGATCAAGGATACGGAAACGGTTGCTCTCTTCAAGCACCTGAGCTTCTCGGATGCCGAGGAAGGCGACACCGGAACGCTCTGGGTACAGATCTTTTTCGACCCGAGCCAGGGCGACATGATCCTGCCGCCGGCCAGCCAGTTCCCCGGTGTTACCATCTGGCAGCGTCCTGACGACCCAGCGAGCCCGGAATACAGCCCTGGCCAGTTGGTCATCAGTGGCGTGCGGGCCGGTTTGGATGCCTTCATCCATTCCGTCGCCTTCGATCCAAAGAACCGGCCTGACCACCCTGGCGACGTCGCGTCGACGGATTTTACAATCTACCTGAACGACTCTACCTTTACGTCTCCTGCCATAGAGCACGTGACGGTGGCTGCCGAAGCGTCGGGCAATGCATCCAACGATCCGGCGCCGGTCATTACGGTTGGAAAAAAGGTCTGGGACACCACCGATTGGGCGGAGCAGACCGTCAAACCCTTCAGCGAGGCCGTTCTCACAGACAACGACAGCACTCTGACGCTGAAGATCTCGTTCCATAAGGACGACGGGACGTTGAACGTTCCGCTGGGTACCCCGGAAAGCTACGATCCGGCGACGGGCAAGATCACCTATACGTTCACCGGCAATGCAGCATTTCTCACCCAGCTGCTGCACAACCTGGAATTCGACGCGACGAACCGCGATGCGCCGAGCTCGACGCCGATCGAGACCCTGTTCACGATCTCGCTCGACGACGGCCACCATGCCTTCCCGACAACCAACGAGCAGGTGAAGGTCGTCACGACAGTGACAGGGCCAAACATCGTTGTTCCCGGGGATATCACGCTCACGGGCGCTCCGGTTGCGGAGAACGGCGGCAGCCAAGTCGTCGGCACGCTTGGTGCGGCGGATCCTGACAGCCCGATCACCGGTTTCACGCTGGTGGACACGGACGGGCCGTTCGAGATCCAGCAGCAGGGCAACGACTGGGTGGTCGTGGCCACGGGCGATCTGAACTACGAGGGCGCTCCGCACCATGACACCACGAGTGGCGAGAGCTGGTACGAGGTGACGGTGACGGCGCAGTCGGGCAGCCAGACCTCGGCTTCGCAGGTTGTGAAGGTCTACGTCACGGACGTGAACGAGGCTCCGACCGCGTTGTCTGTCGGTGCGCTGGCGACGGTGCGGGTGGGCGACTTGGCAGGCGCTCTGGTTGTGGACGTGGATGCGGCTGATCCGGATACGCTGAACCCGGCGTTCCAGAACAACGTGTTCAAGTTCAAATGGGCGGACAACTCGCTTCACGACACGAGCGAAGACGGCTTCTTCAAGATCGACGCCGACGGGAAGGTGAAGCTGGCCGCGGACGTGACGGCGGAGGGCGACCACAGCTTCACGGTCGTGGCATACATGGAAGGCGACGAGGCGCACTACGTGTCGTCGCAAGCCTACACCGTGACGGTGCAGCCTGAGGGCTCGAATGTCGCTCCGACCTTGTCGATCGCGCCCGGCACGAAGACGACGCAGGCGACGGACAATGGGATGGCGGTATATCCGTTCCGTGGGGTCGACCTCTCGGATGCGGAGAACGATGACCTGACGTTGACGATCTCGTTCGCCGTAGCGGCGGGTGTTCTGGGTGGTACCATCGTAACGGGGGAATTGTCTCAGGACGGTCAGACCATCACCTACCGGTTCGAGAACATGAAGGCGGACGCTCTGGATGCCATCCTGCGTCAGCTGAGCTTCAACCCGAACAACGACTCGGCCGCAAGCGGCCCAGTGGATACTCCGTTCACGATCACCGTGACGGACAACCAGGCGGGCCATACGCCGGTGTCGGATCAGGTTGTGGTGCACACCACCTCGGGCGACGACACTGGGAATGCGGCTCCGGTCCTGGCGATCGCACCGGGCACTGAGACCACGGCAGCGACGAGCGATGGTCCGGCGGTGTATCCGTTCCGGGGCGTGGACATCGCGGACGCGGACAACGACGTACTCACCCTGACGATCTCGTTCGAGGCGGCTGAAGGCGAGCTGGGTGGGGGGGCGGTTGCCAGCACGGTCACGAATGGCATCCGCACCTACGTGTTCACTGGCACGGCGGACACGCTCGACCTGATGTTGCGCGGGCTGACCTTCAACCCGACGAACGGGGTAGCGAACACGACACCGTTCACGATCACGGTGCAGGACTCCACGCATGCGCCGGTGACGGGGCAGGTGACGGTGGACACGACGGTAGGCGACAGCGGCTCGAACGCGGCGCCGACGATCGACGTCGCATCAGGCACGGAGGCGACCTCGGCGACGAGTGACGGACTGGCGGTGTATCCGTTCCGCGGCGTGGACATTGCGGACGCCGACAACGACGTACTCACCCTGACGATCTCGTTCGAGACGAATGAGGGCCAGCTGAGCGGGACGGGTCTGCCCACCACGTCGACGGTGACGAACGGCATCCGCACTTACGTGCTCACCGGCACGGCAGATCAGTTGGACGCGATCCTGCGCGGGCTCTCGTTCGATCCGGCGGATGGGGCGGCGAACACGACGCCGTTCACGATCTCGGTGCAGGACTCCACCCATGCGCCGGTGACGCGTCAGGTCACGGTCGAGACGAGCGCGGGCGGGGCAGGCACCACCAATGCGGCGCCGACGATCGCCATTGCCGACGACTCCACGGATGCGACGGATAATGGCCCTGCAGTGCGGCCGTTCCTCACGGTCGATCTGTCGGATGCGGAGAACGACATCCTCACCTTGACGATCTCGTTCACCGACAGTCACGGCGTCCTCGGGAACACGAACGGCAATCTCGGAACAGTCAGTGGCGACGTGCGAACCTTCGTCTTCACCGGCACCGCGGACGCGCTCGATGCCCTGCTGCGCGGCTTGACCTTCGATCCGGCTCCGGATCTGGCCGCCGCAGGGCAGGTCACGACCACTTTCACGATTGCGGTGCAGGATTCCACGCACGCAGCCGTGACCGACACGGTGAGCGTGGTCACGCACCACGGCAATGGGACGGAAACCGGCTCCGGCAACGACCCGCTCGACGTCACCCTGACGCCGAATTTCGTGGACGAGAACTTGGCCAACCGGGTGGTCGGCACCCTCGCGGCCATCGATCCGGATGTGGGCGACACCTTCACCTACGAGATCGTGGGCGATGAGGCCGGTGGCCGCTTCGTGATTGCTGCCGACGGCATCTCCCTGAAGACTGTCGGAGGCCTCGACTGGGAGAGCACCGATCCGCTGCTGAAGACGGATTTCTTCGGCAAGTACTACGAGGTGGCGGTCCGTGCGACGGACTCCTACACCCGTTCGCTGACGAAGACTCTCAAGGTCTACGTCACCGACACGGCCGACGATCCGTCGAACGTCACACCCACCATTGGCGGGGCCGATAACCCGACATCGTTCCCGGTCGGCGACAACCAGGTCGTCTCCCCCTTCGGGAGCGTGACCTTCACGGATCCAGACAGCGCCAACATCACCGTGACGATCGCACTCGACACGGCCAGTGAAGGCTTTTTCGAGAACCTCGGAATCGGCACCTACGACGCCCAGACCGGCGTCTACACCGTTACGGGGCTGGTGGCCGATGTCCAGAACGCGGTGCAGCATCTGAAATTCCACACCGCGGATCGTCCGAACGACCCGGCCGGGACGCTGCTGACCACGAACTTCAGCATCACCGTCAGTGACGGCAACTCGTCGGTTCGCAACACCAACATCAGCGTGGTGTCGGAGGCGGTCGATGGCGGCGGCAACCAGGCTCCTGGGCCGATCGTGTTCCAGGGCGGTGTGATCTCGGTTCTGGAGCACTTGGGAACGGGTCTGACGGTCGGGTTCCTGCAGGAGACGGACGCGGATGGGGATCACCTCACCTACACCCTGGTTGAAGACGGGGGTGGGCGGATTGATCTGGTCAACGGCAACGAGATCGTGGTGAAGAACCACACCAAGATCGACTTCGAGCAGATGGCGGTCCCGGAATTCTCGTTCACGGTGCTGGTGAGCGATGGGGTCAACCCGGCGGTGGAGCGGACGGTCACGCTGGGCGTTGAAAACCGCATCCTCGAGCGGATCACCGGCACGGCCGGGGACGATCAGATCTGGGCGGGCAGTGGCAACGACACGCTCAATGGCGCAGGCGGCAATGACACGCTGAGCGGCGGCACGGGCCGGGATCAGCTGTCGGGCGGGGCAGGGGCGGATGTGTTCCTGTTCAACTCGCGCCTGTCGACCACGAACTGGGACCTGATCGACTTCAAGCTGGCGGATAACGACCGGATCTGGCTCAAACAGTCGATCTTCACGGCCCTGGGGACAAGCAGCGTCAACCAGCCACTGGATCCCAACGCATTCGCCTTGCTGGACGGCACGATCACGGATCAGACCCGGATCATCTACGACCAGACTACGGGCGACATCTACTACGATGCGAACGGGTCGGCAGCGGGGCAGCGCGTGAAGTTCGCCCAGATCGCCGGTTCGACGCATCCTCTGATCGGCGCCGAACACTTCTTCGTGGTGTGAGGAAAAACAGCAGAGCGCCCCTTTACCTGGGGGCGCTCCTTCTCTAGTCTATGATACGATATATCATTCCAAAGGGGACCGCCATGGCTTTTCAATTGACCCTTACTCCTGTCACCACGAATGGTGGAGGAAGCCTCTCCTCCACCGAGGTAACGATCAACGAGAACATCTCCGAAGGGACCATAGTTGCTAGGGTCAATGGAGTTACGGCCGGAAAGACCGCCGCCGATTACAACATTGTCGTCGACAACGATGCAGAGGGCCGGTTCGAGGTCTGGTACGGCAGCGGCAGCCTGGACGGTGTGACCTTCAGCACCGGGTGGTGGCTCAGGATCAAGGCCGGCGGCGGCGGCGCGCAGCAGATCAATTATGAGGACGAGGCCTGGGGGAGCTTCGGCGCTGCCTATACGGATCTGACGTTCAAGTTCTATCCGGCCGCTGGCGGCACGCTGCAGCATCAGGGCGTTTTCGGCGTCGCGCTCAACGACGATACGGTCGAGACCATCTCGAACATCTCCATCGCGGCAACAGCGCAATCCGTTCAGTCGGAAGGCAACTCCGGAACGAAGGAATTCATCTTCACGGTCACCCGCGACAACGGTACAGACGCGGCGAGTGTCAACTGGTCGATGGCGGGCACCGGTGCCAATCCGGCCAATGCGACCGATTTCCTGAACGGCGTTTTCCCGAGCGGCCGCGTCGACTTCGCCGCCGGTGAGACCTCCAAGCAGATCAAGGTGATCGTCGCCGGCGATACGACAGTCGAGACGAACGAGACCTTCGTCGTGACGCTGGCGAACCCCACGAACGCCAACATCGTCACAACGACCGCCCAGGGCACGATTCAGAATGATGATGGAGCGGTCAACCAGCCGCCTCCGGCGCCGTCGGGCTCGTTCAGCGTGAACGAGCGCTCGGCGGCGAACACGGTGGTGGCGACGCTGGCGGCGACCGATGCCGACGGCCAGGCGGTGAGCTACACCTTCCAGGGCGGCGGCACGACCAGTGCCGACGGCCGCTTCAAGATCGTCGGCAACACGATCCAGGTGGCCAACGGTGCCATCGAGGTGACGGTGAACGACACCCAGAGCTACAATCTGGTGGCCTCCGACGGCTCGCTGACCGCGAGCGGCAGCGTGGCGATCACGGTCAACAACGTCAACCGGGCGCCGGATGCGCCGTCCGGCTCGTTCAACGTGAACGAGGGCACAGCGGTGAACACGGTCGTGACGACCCTGCCGCTGACCGATGCCGACGGCCAGACGGTGACGTACCAGTTCCTGACGGGCGGCACGGTCAGTCAGGACGGCCGCTTCAAGATCGTCGGCAATCAGATCCAGGTGAATCAGGTCACGACGGTGTCGTCGGACAGCACCGTGAACTACGGCGTTCGCGCGTCCGACGGCACGGCCAATGCGGACGGTAGCCTGACGATCACCATCAAGGATGTGCCGCCGTCGGGCCAGACGCTTGGTCTGACGCTGAACGGAGCTGACGACTTCCCGGCGACGGATTCGGGTGCGAGCGTGGCGGCCTTCGGCGGTCTGTCGATCACCGGAGACGGCACGCTCACCCTGAGGATCGCCTTCAACGAAGACCATGGCGTGCTCGAGAACGTCGGGACCGTGGTTCCCAGCTTCAGTGGCGGGCAGATCATCTACCTGTTCACGGGCACGAAGGAATCCCTGGAGCTTCTGCTCGACAATCTGAAGTTCAACCCGTTCAACCGGGCCACGGCGTCGGCCACTCCGGTGACGACGAACTTCGTCATTACCCTGGATGACGGCGATGCGGCCACGAACAATGCGGTGACCAACACCCAGATCGATGTCGTCACCGAGATCGTCGGCAACCATGCGCCGGTCGTGACCGTGTCCGACGGCGCCGATCTGACCAAGGTGGTCGATACCGGACCCGATTGCCATCCGCTGAAGGGGCTCGACTTCTCCGATATCGAGCACGATGTCCTCACGCTGACGGTGAAGTTCCTGAAGGACCATGGCGATCTGGTGATCCCAGACGGCATTAATTGGATCAAGGAGGATGTCACGGATACCTCCGGTGTCCACAATTGGGTCTACACCTTCACCGGCGAGGCGGCGGCGCTCGAGGTGATGATGGACGTGATCAAGTTCGACGCCGCGGCGATGCCCGATGCGGCGCCCGGCACGATCCGGACCACGAACTTCGAGATCGCGGTCAAGGACGACGCGCTCGGCCGCGATCCCGTACTCGAGCAGGTGCAGGTCAGGTCGCTGGCGGGCAAGGCGGCCTTCACCAGCTTCATCGCGCCGCGCGAGCTGGCGGCGGCCGGCACCAAGGTCGGCGACCTCACGGCGGCCGATGGCGACGGCAAGGCCTTTTCGTACCAGCTCGTGCTGGCGAACGGCACGGTGGCGGCCACGGACGGGCGCTTCAAGATCGGCGCCGACGGCAAGTCGATCGAGGTGGCCAACGGCGCCCTGTTCGATTTCGAGCAGGCCCGGAGCTACGGGCTGAAGCTCAAGGTCACGATCGCGGACGGCGACCAGGATGCGAGCAACAATCTGTGGTTCCTGCAGGACGTCACGATCCAGGTCCAGGACTGGGTCAGCGAGAGGGTCACGGGCACGGCCGGCAACGACCGGATCTACGCCAATGCCGGCAACGACATCCTGAGCGGCGGCAACGGTCATGACACCCTCATGGGCGGGGTCGGCACCGACCGGCTGTCCGGCGGCAACCACAACGATTGGCTCTATGGCGGTGCCGGCAACGACCTGCTCTATGGCGGCACGGGCTCGGGGCGTGACGTGTTCGTGTTCAACACCGCCCTGAACAGCAGTTCCAACAAGGACAGGATCCTGGATTGGGACTACCGCTATGACACGATCCGGCTGGAGAACGCGGTGTTCAAGGCGCTCAAGAAGACGGGGACGCTGAGCAGCAAGAGCTTCAAGCTCGGGGCGGCGGCGGGCGATGCCGACGACTTCATCGGCTACAACGGCACGACCGGCGATCTGTGGTACGACGCCAACGGCAGCAAGGCCGGCGGCCAGGTGGTGTTTGCCAATCTCGGCAGAGCCAAGAAGGTCTTCTACAGCGACTTCATCGTCATCTGAGCCCAGACTGAACTCCAAACCACCCCCGGCAGCAACACTGCCGGGGTTTTTCGCCTCATCGTTTCAGGATTATGAGCGCAGTCCACCTTACTCATCATGGCGATCGAGTGCCGGAAGACGCTCGGTAAGAGCGTCCCTGTCCTGATCAACCGTTCCTCTCTCGGCCGGAGTGGAAACGCTGTGGGACTCGCAACAGGCGGGCCGGCGCAAGACCGGCCATAACGGGGAGGGTGTCATCCCCGTCGGCCCGCAAGATTGGGAAGACGATTCACTCTCACGTGTTTCGCGATGGTTTCCCTTTTCGTCCGCTTCACTCCGGCCGGGAAAGATATCGCTTCAAACCATCAGCAAAACCGCTCCAGCCGGATGATCCGGCAGGGCTCTCCCGCTTGGGCGGCGGGCGCGTGAGGCGGCCTGACCAGGAGAGCATCGGAGCGTTCGAGGATGCTCAGCATCGACGAATCCTGGATCAGATGCGGCGTTGCGACGGGCAGCGGCATGCGCTCGGTGCGTTGGGTGAGGGAGGTTTCGAACTCTTCCCATGCGAGCGAGGCGCGCATGTAGTCCTGCCTTGGGCCGTTGGCGGGGAGATCCGCACCGAGGATGGCGGTCTCTGTCGGGTCGGCGTCGGGCTGCGCATCGCCAAGCAGCGCGCGAATAGCGGGGACGAGAAACAGGACGGCGCAAACGAGGGTCGAGACTGGATTGCCGGGCAGACCCAGCAGCAGCATGTCCCCAAGCTTGCCATGCATCAGCGGTTTGCCAGGGCGCAGGGCCACGCGCCAGAAGCCGAGTTCCATGCCCTGGAACTGCAGCGCCTTCTGCACGAGGTCATGCTCGCCGACCGATGCGCCGCCCAGTGTCACGAGAATGTCCGCACCTGCATCGCGCGCGGCCTGGATGCGCTCTTCCAAGGATTCGAGCGTATCGCGGGCGATGCCGAGATCGATGGCTTCGGCGCCGGCTTTCTCTGCCATCACGGCGGTAGCAGGAAGGCTCGAGGCTGTGATCTGATCCGGGCCCGCCAGTTCGCCTGCGCGCACCAGCTCATCCCCGGTTGCGAGAATAGCGACGCGAGGTTTCCTCCGCACGGGCAGCGTTCCGTGTCCCATGGCGGCGGCAAGTGCGATGTGGCGTGCATCGAGGCAAAGGCCTGCCTGGAGCAGCACATCGCCAGCCGCGAAATCGAGGCCGGCTTTGCGAATGTGCTGACCATGGCGCGGGCGCTCCTTGACGATCACGCGGTCCCCGGAAACCTCCGTGTCCTCCTGGATCACGATGGTGTCTGCGCCATCCGGCAAAGGCGCGCCGGTGAAGATGCGCACGGCCTGCTGCGATCCGACAGCGCCGGAGAAACGCTGTCCGGCCGCGCTCGTGCCTATCATCTGAAGACTTGTCGGCACGTGGTCCACATCGACGCTGCGCAGCGCATAGCCATCCATGGCGGAGGCCGGAAAGGGTGGCTGGTCGCGCAGCGCGCTCATGTCCTGGGCCAATGCGCGTCCCGCACACTCGCTCAGCGGCACATGCTCGATGGAGACCGGCCGTTCGACACTTGCCAGCACGCGGGACAGAGCATCTTCGACCGGGATCAAGCTCATGGTGCCTGGTATACTCCTGAGCGCCCGCCGCTCTTCATGCGAAGCCGCACATTTTCGATCCGCATGCCTTTGTCGGCGGCCTTCACCATGTCATAGATCGTCAGACACGCGACGGAGACCGCAGTGAGTGCTTCCATCTCTACGCCGGTCTGGCCCGACACTCTCACCTCCGCCGTCACGCGCACGCCGGGAACGTTGTCATCGAGGGCGCAGTCCACCTTCACCTTGGAAATCAACAGCGGATGGCAGAGTGGGATCAGCTCATGCGTGCGCTTGGAGGCCATGATGCCTGCCAACCGCGCGGTGCCGAGCACGTCGCCCTTCTTGGCGTCACCCTTGCGGATCAGCGCCAGGGTCTCGGGCTGCATCACCACGCATCCTTCGGCAATCGCGGTGCGGCTGGTGATGTCTTTCTCCGAGACATCGACCATGTTGGCCTCGCCGCTCGCGTCGAGATGCGTGAGCTTCGTCATGCCGCTTCGCCGAACAGAAGACGCCTGGTGGCCGCCGTCACATCCGCCTGACGCATCAGGCTTTCGCCCACGAGGAAGGCGCGGATGTCGACTTGCCGGAGACGCATGATGTCCTCAAGCGTGAAGATGCCGCTCTCTCCGACAATGATGCGGTCGGACGGGATGAGTGGCGCAAGCTCTTCGCTCACTGCGAGCGACACTTCGAAGGTGCGAAGATTGCGGTTGTTGATGCCGATCAGCTTCGTGCCAAGTGGGATCGCGCGTTCGAGTTCTGCGCGGTCATGCACCTCGACCAGCACATCCATGCCGAGTTCGTGCGCCGTGTCGATGAGCGCACGCGCTTCATCGTCGGAGACGCTCGCCATAATGACGAGAATGCAATCCGCGCCCCAGGCGCGGGCCTCGTAGACCTGATACGGCTCGAACAGGAAATCCTTGCGCAGCGCAGGCAATCCGGAGGCCTCGCGGGCCTGGTTCAGGTATTCGGGCCTGCCCTGAAACGAGGGCCCGTCCGTGAGCACTGAAAGACAGGTCGCCCCGCCTTCCGCGTAGGCTTTCGCGAGGCTCGGCGGGTCGAAATCGGCGCGGATCAGGCCTTTCGAAGGACTTGCCTTCTTCACCTCTGCGATCAGGGCCGGGCGGCCCTCAGTGAAATGACGCTCGATGGCTTTCGCAAAACCACGCGTGGGTGAGGCTTGAAGGGCGAGGCGCTTCATCTCTTCCAAAGGAACGGCCGCCTTCGCCGCCGCGATTTCCTGGCGCTTATAGGCTTCGATCTTGCTCAACACGTCGCTCATCGAAAAAGCCTCACGCGTTCGAGACTTTGACGAGGCGCTCCAACGTGCCCTTGGCCGCGCCACTGTCGAGCGCCTGCGAGGCGCGCTCGACACCATCGCGAAGGTTCGCCGCGGCATCCGCGATCACGAGGGAGGCGGCAGCGTTGAGGAGCGCCACATCGCGATAGGCATTGCGCGCACCATCGAGAACGGTGCGCAACGCCTTTGCATTGTGCTCAGGATCGCCGCCCTTCAGATCCTCGGGCCTTGCGGTCGGAAGACCCACCTCGTCGGGCGTCACGGTGAAGCGGCGGATCGCGCCGTCCTCGAGCGCCGCCACGAAGGTCGGGCCTGTGGTGGTCATCTCATCGAGACCATCCGAGCCGTGCACGGTCCATACCTTGCGGGAGCCGAGCTCCTTCAGAACCTGGGTCAGCGGATCGAGCCAGGCTTCTGAGAATACCCCTAAAAGCTGATACTTCGCGCTTGCAGGATTGGCGAGGGGGCCGAGCAGGTTGAAGATCGTGCGGGTGCCGAGCTCCACGCGCACCGGTGCGACGTGGCGCATGGCGGCGTGATGCGTCTGGGCGAACATGAAACAGAGACCCACTTCATTGAGGCAGCGCTCCAGGCCTTTCGGGTCGAGACCGAGCTTCACACCCAGAGCCGAGAGCACATCCGCCGTGCCGGATTTCGAGGAGGCCGCGCGGTTGCCGTGCTTGGCGACCGGGATGCCGCAGGACGCGACGATGATCGAGGCGAGAGTCGAGATGTTGTAGCTGCCGGAATGGTCGCCGCCCGTACCGACAATGTCGATGGCATTCTCAGGCGCCTTCACCGGCAGCATGCGCCCGCGCATGGCCGTTACCGCGCCGACGATTTCATCAAGCGCCTCGCCACGGACGCGCAAGGCCATCAGGAATGCACCGGCCTGGGCCGGTGTCACTTCGCCTGAGAGGAGGTCGTCAAATGCCCACCGCGCTTCGTCACGGGTCAGCGATGCGCCGGTAGCGACTTTAGCGAGATAGGATTTGAAGGATTCCATCGGGTCTATGCCTTGGGGTTAAGCGGCGCTTGCGCCGCCGGGGCGATGTTTAGCGTGCCAGACAGCCGCCAGATCGAAGAAATTCCGCATGATCGTCACCCCATGCTCCGACAGGATGCTCTCGGGGTGGAACTGCACGCCGTGGATCGGGAGCGAGCGATGCGACAGGCCCATCACGAGGCCGTCCGCGGTCTCAGCCGTCACGGCGAGGTCTGCCGGGCAGGTTTCCCGGTCCACGATCAGCGAGTGATAACGGGTCGCCTTGAAGGGGCCGTTGATGCCACGAAATACCGCCTGTCCGCTGTGCTCCACCTCGGACACCTTGCCGTGCATCGGCAGAGGGGCGCGGGAAACCGTGCCGCCGAAGACCTGGCCGATGGTCTGCAGGCCGAGGCACACGCCGAAGGTCGGGATCGTGGGCGAGGCGCGCTTCACGAGATCGAGGCAGATGCCGGCCTCGTTCGGCGTGCAGGGGCCCGGCGAGAGCACGATGGCGTCGGGCGAGGAGGCCAGCACCTCGTCCGTGGTGATGGCGTCGTTGCGCACCACCTCGACCGAGGTTGCGAGCGGGCCCAGCAGGTGCACCAGGTTCCAGGTGAAGCTGTCGTAATTGTCGATGACGAGAACGCGGGTCATAGCGCACCGACGTTCGCGTAATGAACGGGCTCGGTCAAGGGAAGCGTTGACGCCTTCATTGGCCGATCCTCGCCTGGCTTGCGAACCGCACGGCCTCTTCGGCCGCCCGGAACAGGGCCTTGGACTTGTTGATGCATTCCTGCTGCTCGGAGGCCGGATCGGAATCGTAGACGATGCCCGCGCCTGCTTGGACCGCCATGCGGGCGTCCTTCACTACGGCGGTGCGCAGCACGATGCAGGTATCCATCTCGCCATTGGCACCGAAATAGCCGATGCAGCCTGCGTAGGGCCCGCGCTTGTCCTTCTCCAGCTCGTCGATGATCTGCATGGCGCGCACCTTCGGCGCGCCGGAGACCGTGCCTGCCGGGAAGCCAGCGATCAGGGCATCGAGCGCATCGAAGGAGGGGTCGAGGCGACCTTCCACGTTCGAGACGATGTGCATCACCTGGCTGTAATATTCGAGGAAGAAGGAATCCGTGACCTGCACGGTGCCCATCTCGGCCACGCGACCCACATCGTTGCGGCCGAGATCGAGGAGCATCAGGTGTTCGGCGCGCTCTTTCTGGTCGGCGAGCAGACTTTCAGCATGCGCGCGGTCCTCGACCGCCGTCGCACCGCGCGGCCGCGTGCCGGCGATCGGGCGGATCGTGACCTTGCCGTCGCGCACCCGCACCAGGATCTCCGGCGAGGAGCAGACGATCTGGAAGTCCTCGAAATCGAGATAGCAGAGGAACGGGGCCGGATTGACCCGACGCAGCGAGCGGTAGAGCGCGAAGGCGGGCAGCGGGAAGGCTGACTCGAAGCGCTGGGAGAGCACCACCTGAAAGATGTCACCGGCGCGGATATATTCCTTTGCCTTCGCCACCATGCCCTCGAACTCCTCCGGCGTGGTGTTCGACACCGGTGGATCGAAATGGATGGACGTGAGATCGTTGCGATCCTCGATGGGCAACGGCTGTTCGAGCGCCTGTGTCACCTCATCGAGGCGCGAGAGCGCTGCCTCATAGGCTGCCTTCGCAGAGATGCCTGATTGCGGACGCACGGGGGTGATGAGCGAAATCTCGTCTTTCACCGCATCGAACACCACCATCATCGTCGGACGGATGAGAATGGCATCCGGCACTTTCAGCACGTCCGGGTTCGGTTCTGGCAATCGCTCCATCAGGCGCACCATGTCGTAGCCGAGATAGCCGAAAAGACCCGCCGCCATAGGGGGCAGATCGTCGGAGAGCGGCAGGGCGCTCTCCTTGATCAGCGCACGCAGGCTCTCGAGGGCAGGGCGCTCATCGGTGACGAAGTGCTTGTCGCGCGTGAGAGCATTGCGATCGATGGAAGCGACGCCGTCCTGGCATCGCCACATGAGATCCGGTTCGAGACCGATCATCGAGAAGCGGCCGCGCGTGGCGCCGCCCTCGACGGATTCCAGCAGAAAGGCCGAGCCTTTCCGGTGGTACCGCAGCTTGATGAAGGCTGCGACGGGGGTGAGAAGATCACCGACGAGAGTGGCGCGCAGGACACCTGCCTCGCCATCCTCATAGGCCTTCACGAAAGTCTCGAAATCGGGCGCAATGCTCATGGACTAGAATTCACCGCTGCCGACGGCCTGCTGCAGTGCCTGCTGGTTGATCGTGACGCCGAGATCCTGGCGGGCCTGCGCAATGTACTGGTTGATCAGATCGTCTCCCATGCCGTTGCGCAGCTGGTTCTCGATGTTCTGCGCCTGCTGCGTCGTGGTGGCGAGCGGCGGCACGGTGGCAGCCGTGACCTTGAATACGGCGCGGGTGTCGGCAGCATTCGCCGCATTGCCTGCCTTGCCCACGGGGATGGCGAAGATACGGTTCACGGCCTCTGCGGAGAGGTCATCCTTGGCGGAGCCGCGCGCGAGATCGGTCACGGTCTTGGCCTGCGCATTCACTTCCTGCGCCACCGCCTCGATGGCCTCGCCCTTCTCGAGACGCTCCGTCAGCTGGCGTGCCTTTTCCGAGAGGCGCTGAGCCACCTGATCCTCACGCCACTGCGTCGCCACCTGATCGCGCACCTCGTCGAGGGTTTTCTCGCGGGAGGGCTCGATCCCGGTCACGTCATACCAGACATAGCCGGAAGCGACCCGCAGGGCTTCGTTGTCGACGCCGATGTCGGAGGCAAAGGCCGCCTTGGACACGGCATCGCGCTCAGGAGCGTTCACAGGATTGCCTGCCTTATCGCGGCCCTGAGCGTCCATGGCCGGGATCTGGACCAGGGTGAGGCCCTTTTCCTTGGCGATATCGGCGAGCGGCTTCGCACCGGCGCGCAGATCCTCGATCTCATCGTGGATCTTCTCGATCTGACTCTGGGCGCGCTCGCGAGCGACCTCCTGGCGGATCTCTGCGGCCACCTCTTCAAAGGCGCGGACGGATTCCGGCTGGATCTGCGTGACGCGCAGGATCACCGGGCCGAACCGGCCCTGAATCGGTTCGCTCACGCCGCCCTGCGGGAGGCTGAAGGCGGCGTCGGCCACGGCGGGGTCGAGCATCTCGGCCTTCGTGAAGGTGCCGAGCTCCAGGCCCGAGGCGGAGACGCCGCGATCGGCGGCAACAGCTGCAAAATCGGCACCTTCCCTGATCCTGGTCGAAGCAGCCTGTGCATCCTCCATCGCGGTGAAAGGGATCTGCTGGATCGTCCGGCGTTCCGGCTGGCCGTATTTCGCCTTCTGTTGCTCGTAGCGCTGACGGGCGTCAGCGTCCGACACCGCGTCGGGCTTGGCGATGGCGGCCGCATCGAGCGCCATCACGTTCACGGCACGGTATTCGGGAGCCCGGTAGGTGCCCTTGCGCTCCTCATAGAAGCTCTGCAGCTGCTCGTTGGTTGGGGCGGGGATATCGCCCGCGACGGCCGGGGTCAGCATGAGATAGGCGGCGCCGCGGCGCTCGTTGGTGTAGCGGTGCAGGGCCTCCTTGGCGGCTGCCGGAACCGGGACGTCGCCGGCAATCGCCTCGGCGAGGTGGAGGCGGGTCATAGCGGCGCGCTGCTCCTGCACGAAGCCGGGCTCGGCGAGGCCTGCATTGCGCAGCGCCTGATCGAACAGGGCACGGTTGAACTGTCCGTCCGCCCCCTTGAAGGCGGGGTTCTCCATGATGGAGCGCGCGACGAGCTCGTCGGAGACGGAGAGCCCCAAGCGCTTGGCCTCCTCGCCCATCACGGCCTCGGTGACGAGGGTGTTGATCACCTGCTGGTCGACGCCGAGCATGCGGGCCTGCTCGGGGGTGATCACCGTGCGGAACTGACGGCCCAGCTGCTGAAGCTGGTTAGTGTAGGCATTGCGAACCTGGTTGATGGAGATGGAGGTGTCGCCAACCTCGGCCACCGTCGATTCCGGTCGCGTACGGAAGATGTCACCGATCCCCCAGATCGCGAAGCTGATGATCAACCCCACGAAAAACACGGTAGCGATGATTTTGCCGACCAGGGTCTGCCCAGCCTTGCGCATGTTCCGAAGCATCGTGAACCCGTTCTCAAAAAACTCGTTTAACAGGCCGATATCCCATCAAAGGCCCGGGGAAAAGGGCAAGTCCGGTTGAAAGAAGCCTTAAGGCTCTGCTAGTGCCAAGTTATCAAGCATGACAGGAGTCCTGGAATGAGCGTCGAATGGCCGCGCCCATTGGTGGCGGGGAACTGGAAAATGAACGGACTCAAGTCCTCGAACGAGGTCTTGAGCGAGATTCAGGTTGGCTATACCCCAGGCCTGAAGGCCAAAGTCGACCTCGTGGTCTGCCCGCCGGCAACCCTTGTGCACAGTTTTGCGGTCGCCTGCGTTGGTTCCCGAGTCGGTATCGGCGGCCAGGATTGCCATGCCAAGGAATCGGGCGCCTTCACCGGCGATCTTTCGGCAGAGATGCTGGCCGATGCCGGCGCAACCTATGTGATCGTCGGCCATTCCGAGCGCCGCCAGTACCACAAGGAAAAGGACGCCGATGTCTGCGTCAAGGCCGTCGCGGCTCATCGTGCTGGCCTGACGGCGATCGTCTGCGTGGGTGAGACCCGGGAGGAGCGTGAGGCCGGCAAGACGCTCGCTGTCGTTCGCAAGCAGCTGCGCGGCTCGATCCCGGTCGATTCCAACAGCCACAACCTTGTTGTCGCCTACGAGCCCGTCTGGGCCATCGGCACGGGCCTGACCCCAACGGCGGCAGACGTGGCCGAGGTGCATGCCGCCATCCGCGAAGAGCTCAAGCGCCTCGTCGGCAAGGCCGACCACGCCAAAGTCCGCATCCTCTATGGCGGCTCCGTGAAGCCTTCGAACGCCGCCGAGCTGATGTCCGTGGAGAACGTGAACGGTGCCCTCGTCGGCGGCGCTAGCCTGGTTGCCGCCGATTTCCTGGCGATTGCCGGGGCTTATCTGGGATAGCCCGAACCGTGCGCCCAACCCGTCATGGTCTCTCCTCGTCATGGCCGGGCTTGACCCGGCCATCCTCGTCTTCAAGCCGCTGCGTCTCTTAAGACGGGGGATCCCCGGGACGAGCCCGGGGATGACGAGGTGAAGGGGGTGTACGGGGAGGGCACTTCAACAATAAAAGCGCCCTTGCGGGTCTTTGATCCTGCGCCCACCTATGCTACAGGCCGCCGCAACGAACGGATTGCGAGCGGCTGACGCATTTCAAGCGCAGCCGCTTGAGGTTTTTGGAACGATGCAAACAGTTCTCATTATTGTCCACCTGATCATCGTGCTCGCCTTGATCGGCGTGGTTCTCCTGCAGCGCTCCGAGGGCGGCGGCATGGGTCTCGGCGGCGGCGGCGGCGGTGTGTCCGGCTTCATGACCGGTCGCGGCCAAGCCAACGCGCTCACCCGTGCCACGGCGATTCTCGCCGGCCTGTTCTTCGTGACGAGCATCGCACTGACCGTCATGGCGACGAGCGGGCGTGGTCCTCGTTCGATCCTTGACGGCGCTGCCCCGACGGCCCCGGCCGGCCAGCAGGCCCCTGCGGCTCCGCAGGGCAGCAACGTGCTCGAGCAGCTGCAACGCCTCCAGGGCGAGCAGCCGGCGGCTCCGGCAACTCCGGCTCCTGGCGCTCCGACGCCGGCGCCCGCAGCGCCTCAGCAGTAAGCCAAGCAGCAGGGCCGGAACTCCGGCCCTCTTCTTTTGTGGATGGTTTTGGAGTGGCACGATTCGCGATTGCGAATCGGCGCTCCTTATTGATGGATAGGGGTCCATGACGCGGTACGTATTTATCACCGGCGGCGTGGTGTCTTCGCTCGGCAAGGGTCTGGCTTCGGCGGCCCTGGGAGCGCTTCTCCAAGCTCGCGGCTACAAGGTCAGGCTTCGTAAGCTCGACCCATATCTCAACGTGGATCCGGGGACGATGAGCCCCTATCAGCACGGCGAGGTCTTCGTGACCGACGACGGTGCCGAGACGGATCTGGATCTGGGCCATTACGAGCGCTTCACCGGCGTTCCGGCCACCAAGGCCGACAACATCACCACAGGCCGGATCTATCTCGATATCATCACCAAGGAGCGCCGTGGCGATTATCTCGGCGCCACGATCCAGGTGATTCCGCATGTCACGAACGCCATCAAGGACTTCGTGCTCACCGGCAACGAGGGCTTTGACTTCGTGCTCGTTGAGATCGGCGGCACGGTCGGCGACATCGAGGGACTGCCGTTCTTCGAGGCGATCCGCCAGCTCGGCAACGACCTGCCGCGCGGCCAGGCGATCTATGTGCACCTGACGCTCCTGCCGTTCATTCCCTCAGCGGGCGAGCTGAAGACGAAGCCGACCCAGCACTCCGTCGCGGAGCTTCGCTCCATCGGCATTCAGCCCGACATCCTGCTCTGCCGCACGGACCGCGAGATCCCGAAGGACGAGCGCCGCAAGCTTGCTCTGTTCTGCAACGTGCGTGAGACCGCCGTGATCGAGGCGCGCGATGCCCGTTCGATCTACGACGTGCCCCTCGCGTATCATCAGGCAGGGCTCGATAGCGAAGTGCTGGCAGCCTTCGGTCTCAATGACGAAAAGGCTCCGGACCTGTCGCGCTGGACCAAGATTTCCGAGCGCGTGCACAACCCCGAAGGCGAGGTGAACATTGCCGTCGTCGGCAAGTACACGGGCCTCAAAGACGCCTACAAGTCGCTCATCGAATCGCTGCACCACGGCGGCATCGCCAACCAGGTGAAGGTGAACCTGCACTGGATCGAGAGCGAGGTCTTCGAGAACGAGGATCCGGCTCCGTTCCTTGAAGGCATCCACGGCATCATGGTGCCGGGCGGCTTCGGCCAGCGCGGTGCGGAAGGCAAGATCCGGGCGGCGCGGTTCGCCCGCGAACGCAAGGTGCCGTATTTCGGCATCTGCTTCGGCATGCAGATGGCCGTGATCGAGGCGGCCCGTTCACTTGCCGGCATTAAGGACGCGAACTCCACGGAGTTCGGCCCCACGCCGGAGCCGGTCGTCGGCATCCTCACCGAATGGCTGCGCGGCAACGAACTCGAGAAGCGCGTGGTGGGCGGCGACCTCGGCGGCACCATGCGCCTTGGCGCCTATCAGGCGAAGCTCACACCCGGCAGCAAGGTGGCCGAGATCTATGGCGGCACGGAAATTTCCGAGCGCCACCGCCACCGCTACGAGGTCAACATGTCCTATCGCCAGCAGCTGGAGGCCAAGGGCCTGCGCTTCTCCGGCGTGTCGCCCGACGGCGTTCTGCCTGAGATCGTGGAATACGAGGACCATCCCTGGTTCATCGGCGTCCAGTACCATCCGGAGCTGAAGTCGCGTCCTTTCGAGCCGCACCCGCTCTTCAAGAGCTTCATCCACGCGGCCGTGGAGCAGAGCCGGCTGGTCTAACGCTCGGACGGAAGATATCGACATGTTCGAGGCCATGGCTGAGCGCAACTCAGCCATGGCCTTTTTCTTCTAGATCCCGATGAAGTCGTGGTGGTAGAGGGTCGCCTTGTTGATGAGTGTGGCGATCTTCACGGCGCCGATCCGGCCCGTACCGTCGGCGTCGTAATAAAGGCTGCCGGTCCCCTTGTCGTAGATGATGCGGTCGTCCACATCCTTGGCGACCTTGCCCAGAACGAACGCGTTGCTCGACAGGGTGCCCTTCGGCATCGCCTCGAAGATCGTCCGCTTGAGCTGGAATGAGTCAGAGACCGAGGAAAAGTCGGTGATCGTGTCGGGGTAGAGCCTGTTCGGCGCCACGTCGAACAGGAACTTGTCACTGCCGCTGTTGCCGGTGAGCGTGTCCTTGCCGCTCCCGCCCGAAAGAGTGTCGTTTCCGCTGCCACCGATCAGCGTGTCATTGCCCAGACCGCCGCCCAGACGATCGTTGCCGCCACCACCGACGAACCTGTCGGCAGCGGAGCTTCCCACAGTCACCTCCGTAGCGCGGTCGTCCACGATGACGACGAACGTCTTGTCCACGCTCTGCCCATTCCCATCCGTGACACGAACCCTGATCTGATGGCTTTGCGCCTGTTCATAATCGAGCAACGAGGAATTTCTGATCACGACTTTATCGCCGCTGAGAGTAAAGCGCCCGCCGGCGTCGTCCAGCAGGACATAAGTGAATGTGCCCGGGCTCGTCGCAAGCGTGCCTATCTCGGCTCCTGAAGCGGCAAGTTCGGTTGTACTCCCAGCCAGGAAGTAGGTGCCGCTGCTGTCGGTGACGGTCTCGATGCCGTGCTGGAAGAGCAGGCCGCGCTCGCGAACGGTGAAAGCATCGGCGACGAGGACCACCCTGTCCGCCGTGCCGGCTGTTCCGTCCAGCAAGGATGCAATCGTCCTGTCGTTGACCGTGACATCCGTTCCGGCAGCGTCTGTCAGCGCGATGCCGACGTTCAGGAACGTCTTGTTGCTCAGGTCGAAGGCGTTGCCGGAGAGCTGGAGCACATTCGTTCCCTCGCGACCGTCGATGACGGCGAAATCCGCGAGCCGCGCCGCATTCGTGACGATCGTATCGTTACCCGCGGAACCGCGAATGACATCGAAGCCCGACAAGGCTGCCGGGACGGTGAGATCCAAGATTCCGGCTGCGCTCATGGCGATGGTGTCAACCCCACCATTGCTGGAAATCTTGTCTCCGGTGCTGAGTGTCGCAGGCGTAACGAAAAGTGTTTCGCTGAGGTCGGTGCCTGTGGCGGTATCGCTGCCGCTGCTCAGCGCCTCGTCAGGTGTCGGCGTGAAATGGCGCAGGAAAATATCCGTACTGGCGGTTGCCGGATTGTAAGAAGTGTAGGCGACCAGCCAGCTTCCGTCGGCCGAGGCGGTGACCTGAGGAGCGGTTTGATCACCTATCGTCGTTGTCGTTACGAGGATTTCGCCGCCGATCGAAGCCCCGTCCGCGGAATAACGCTGCTGGTAGATTCCGAAGCCTGATCCGTCCTGCTTCTCAGATTCCCACATGACGACCCAGCCGCCGTCAGCGAGCGCAGTGACGCTCGGATTCCGTTGATCACCAGCGATCGTTGCATTCACCATGGTCATCGTGCCGGCGGGATCGCCATCGCTCTCGAAGCGCTGGTGATAGATACCACGCCCCCACCCATCCTTATCGTTTAGGATCTCCCACGTGACGACCCATCCGCCATCGGCGAGTGCTGCCGCGCTGGGGACCAGTCCGAAAAAACTTGTACTGCTGGATGAGTAAATGGTGACTTCTCCCCCTACGGGATTGCCATTCGCGTCATACCGCTGCTGCCGGATATCGCCAGACTCCCACGCGACGACCCAGCCGCCATCCGCAAGGCTTGTCACACTGGGTGTCATCTGAGAATTGACAGCAAACGTATTGACCTGGCTCTCTACGCCAATCGGCACGCCGTCTTGAGCATAGCGCTGCTGGTAGATTTCCTGGCCGTTGGATCCGGGACCTTCCCAGGTGACGACCCAGCCCCCGCCCGACCCGTCGGGATTAAGTGGAAGCGTGGTAACGCTCGGGTTCAGTTGGTCGCTGGTCGTGGTGGTATTGATCAGCCGGTCCTGCGGGCTGTTCGAGCCGTCAAGGAATTGGGGTACGCCGTCCGAATTGAAGCGCTGCTGGTAGATCCCAAAGCCCGATCCGTCCTGATTGCGAGATTGCCATGTTGCGAGCCAGCCGCCATCGTCTAGCGCCGTCAGGACGGGGGCTTGCTGCGTGTCGATATTTGTAGTGTTGATCCTGGTCTGTCCACCAACCGGAGAACCTTGAGCACCGTAGCACTGTTGGTAGACATCGCCCGCGCTCACCCAGGCCACAACCCAGCCGCCATCGGCGAGCACTGTTATGCTGGGACTATCCTGTGGGTTTATCGTAACCGTGTTGACCAGCTTCTCGTCGCCGGCCGTAATAACGGAGATAGTCATAGGGATTCTCGCTTCTCAAAGGGAAACTGCGGCCATTCCGCGGGCCGGAAAGATAAAGACATGTTATATAGCTTCGTATATCGGGCGCAACTCTCTTCGCTGGAGCCTGTTCTATTCTCGGCGCCCTTGTCCCCGTACCCTTGAGACTCAGATAGAGGATTCATGACCCGCCGGATCGACCACCTCGTCATCGCCGTTCACGACCTCGACAAAGTCGCTGACTTCTATCGGCGTCTCGGTTTTCAGGTCGGCGCGCGCAACCGGCATTCCTGGGGTACGGAAAACAGGCTCGTGCAGTTTCCCGGCACGTTCCTTGAGCTGATCACGGTGGGCGAGGGGGCTCAGATCCCGCCGCACAAGCCAGGGCACTTCGGCTTCGGAGCCTTCGTTCAGGATTACCTGCGGCATCGCGAAGGTCTCGCAATGCTGGTCCTCGATAGCCGGGATGCCAAGAGGGATGCTGCTGCCTTCGCCCAGAATGGCATCGGCGCGTTCGAGCCGTTCCACTTTGAGCGCGGCGGCAAGAAGCCTGACGGCAGCGAAACCAAGGTGGCCTTCACGCTGGCCTTTGCAGCGGACCCGTCCGCACCGAAGGCAGGTTTCTTCGTGTGCCAGCAGCATTATCCAGAAAATTTCTGGAACCCGGCTTTTCAGGTTCATGATAATGGGGCCACGGGTTTGGCGACGGTCGCCCTCGCGGCACCGGAGCCGGATCGTTGCAAGAAGTTCCTGACGGACTTTACCGGCTCAATTCCAACGAGTCCGGCCTTGCATGATCTCTCGTTCCGGCTCGCCGATGCGCATCTCGATGTGATGACGCCGGACGATGCTGGTGAAACCTATATCTCGGTCGAAGCCGAGTTGGATCAGCCGTCCTTCGTCGCATTCGCTGTGCGTGTGGAAGACATTCACATACAGGCCAAGCGCCTCGATGCGGCGGAAGTTCCTTACCAGCACGTCGGCAGCCGGCTTGTCGTGCCGGCGAGTGCGGCCTTCGGTGTCGCGATAGCCTTCGAAGCAACGTGATGTTAACCATAACCCTGTAACGATCCTGTTAGTGAATCGTAGGGGCTTATCGTGACTTCAATTCTGGCGGGCTTGCTCGACTTCCTGATCTTCTTCGTCATCGCCGTTGCGCTCGTGGCGCTGTATCTCGGTACCTACACGGTGGCGACGATGCATAACGAGTTCGCCCTGATCAGAGAGAACGTGATCTCGGCCTCGACAGCCCTCGGCTTCAGCCTCGTCGGCTTTGCTCTTCCCCTCGGCAGCGCCATCGTGCATGCGCAGAGCATTCCGGACCTGCTCGTCTGGGGCCTTGTGGCGCTGGCGGTTCAGATCGTCGTGTACTGGCTCGTGCGCATCGTGATGCCGAATCTCTCCCAACGGATCGCTTCCGGCGAGATGGCCGCCGCCCTGTTCTTGGGCGCAGCCTCGCTGTCGGCCGGCATCATCAACGCGGCGTCGATGACGTTCTAAGAAGTCGCTGCCACGATTTTCGCGAGCTTGACGACATCGTCACGGATCGCTTGAGGAACCAGTCTTGGATCCTCAAGGTGAACGGCATATTGCATGGCAATACGCTCCAGGGCTCTGAGGTAGAGATCGTGAATCTCTTTCTCTCCCCATTCCAAGGCTTGGTATTCTCGCAGGCTCACGTCGATCACATGGGCCATTTGGTTTTGATTGAAACCAAGAGCTTTTCGCAGACCCAGAAGTTCTTCGATTTTGCTTTGTTCTGACATCGGAACCTCCCACGCGCTGCCCCGAGAGTAAAGAGGTCAGATCGGGACTGGCCGCAGATGTTTTTTCTTATTTTCCCTCTCATGTCATAGTATGGCATCGCCTAACCCTAAGTAAATTCGAATTTCATCGCAGAAGAACATTCTGAAGAGCTTGGTTAAAGTTTCGGCCCTGGTCATAGAGGCTGCCTCCGAAGCGTTCCGGCTTAACAACGGCCTTGCCTTGAAGGGGAAAAAGGAGGCATCTCGCCACTTTGCTTGCTGCGCCAGAACGGCTAGAGACGGTGCATGACCGATACGAAAATCACCCCCGCCGTCGTCGAGGCAGGCCCCGTCCGCTTCGGCAATCACCTGCCGCTCAGCATCATTGCAGGCCCATGCGCCATGGAGAGCCGCGATCACGCGCTCGAGATAGCCGCAGCCCTCAAGGAGATCACAGGCAGGCTCGGTCTCGGGCTCGTCTACAAGTCGTCCTTCGACAAGGCGAACCGGACCTCGATTTCGAGCGCCCGCGGCATCGGTCTCGACAAGGCGCTGGGCATCTTCGCCGAGGTGAAGGAAAAGTTCGGCCTTCCCGTCATCACCGACGTGCACGAGAACGACCAATGCGCTGCCGTCGGCGAGGTGGTCGACATCCTCCAGATCCCGGCCTTCCTGTGCCGCCAGACCGATCTTCTCGTCGCCGCCGCCAAGACGGGCCGGGTCGTGAATGTGAAGAAGGGCCAATTCCTGGCCCCCTGGGACATGGCCAATGTCGCCGCCAAGGTGAAGGCTGCCGGCAATTCGAACGTGATGCTCACCGAGCGCGGAGCCTCCTTTGGCTACAATACGCTCGTCTCCGACATGCGCAGCCTGCCGATCATGGCGGAAACCGGCGCGCCGGTGATCTTCGACGCCACGCATTCCGTGCAGCAGCCCGGCGGCAAGGGCACGACTTCGGGTGGCCAGCGGGAATATGTGCCGGTTCTGGCCCGTGCTGCGGTCGCCGTGGGTGTGGCGGGCATCTTCATCGAGACCCACCAGGACCCGGACACGGCTCCCTCCGACGGTCCCAACATGGTGCCGCTGAAGGAGCTGGACGGCCTGCTTGCCCAGCTGAAGGCCTTCGACGAGCTCGCCAAGGGCAGGGCGAAATAAGTCCGGCCCCGACAATCCCATGACATGGTCGTGGGGCAGCTGTGCATACCTACATCTCCCCCTGCGACAGGGCCGTGATATGGAGCGATAAGGCTCCATCTCGCGGCTTTCTTCGTTAGAGCGTCATGTCCTCCCGCAATCTCATCCTGATCCTCGCCGTCAGCGGCTTTGCCAGCACCTTCTCCGCCCGCGCGGTCGAGCCCATGGTCGGGGTGATTGCCCGGGACCTCAACTCCACGGCGCAGACCATCGCGTTGCTCTCGGCTGCCTTCGCGCTGCCTTACGCCTTCATCCAGCCGATCCTGGGACCCATCGGCGATGCGCTCGGCAAGGAGCGCGTGATGAAGGTGGCGCTCGCGCTGCTCCTCCTGGCGCTCGCCGGGTCCTTCTTCGCACCCAATGCCGAGACGCTTTTCGCCTTGCGCATCGTTGCAGGAGCCGCCGCTGGCGGAGCGGTGCCGCTCTCCATCGCACTCATCGGCGACCGTGTGGAAATGGCCCAGCGCCAGGTTGCGCTCAGCCGCTACCTCGTGGCCGTCATCATGGGTCAGCTGGCGGGTTCGTCGCTCGCGGGCCTTCTGGCGGAATGGATCGGCTGGCGCGGCGTGTTCGGCCTGTCCACGATCATGCTGGCCTGTGCGCTGGCCGCCACCGTCATCGGTTTCCGGGGAGCTTTGCCCGGCGGCAAGTTCGATCCCAGAACGGCGCTTCTGCGCTACCGGGGCATCCTGTCCAATCCCCGTGCGCTGTTCCTCTTCGGCTCCGTCTTCGTGGAGGCGACAGCAATCTTCAGTGTTTTCCCCTATATCGCGCCGTTGCTTGAGGAGCGTGGCGGAGGCGGGGCGACCCAGGCCGGGTTTGCCATCGGGGGCTTTGCCATCGGTGGTCTCGTCTATTCCACCCTTGTGACCTGGATGCTGAAGAATTTGGGACTCAGCCGCATCCTCATCGGCGGCGGCCTCCTTGCGGCTGCGGCCTTGGTCGCCTTGGGATTTGCCGGAGACTGGAAGCTCGATCTCATGGCCCTGCTGCTCATGGGCCTCGGCTTCTACATGCTCCACAACACCTTTCAGGCGCAGGTGACGGAGGTGGCGCCGGAAGCGCGCGCCTCAGCGGTCGCGCTCCACGCGTTCTCGTTCTTCTGCGGTCAGGCGCTCGGCGTGGTGCTGATGGGCTTCGGCCTGCGCCATGTCGGCCTCACGGCCTCGACCGCCATTGCCGCCCTCGTCATCTTGGGAGTCGGCCTGAACGCCTCGCTCGTCCTGAGGCGTCCGGCTCCTCAACGGGCCCGGTAGGGCGCAACGCCCTGATCGGGCAGCCAGAGGTTCTTCGGCAACTCGCCGGTCTGCCAGAACACGTCGATCGGAATGCCGCCGCGCGGATACCAGTAGCCGCCGATGCGCAGGTAGCGAGGCTCCAGCAGTTCGGCGAGGCGCTTGCCGATGGCCACCGTGCAATCCTCGTGGAACGCGCCGTGATTGCGGAAGCTGTGCATGTAGAGCTTCAGCGACTTCGACTCGACGAGCCACGGGCCCGGCACGTAGTCGATCACGAGGATCGCGAAATCGGGCTGGCCGGTCACCGGGCAGAGCGACGTGAATTCCGGCACCGTGAAGCGGGCGAGATAATCCGTGTCGGGATGCGGGTTCGGCACCCGGTCGAGCTGCGCTTCTTCCGGCGTCTGGGGCAGGGCGCTCGCCTGACCGAGCTGGAGATGGGGCTCCGTCGTCATATTTTCACCTTGGATCAAGACCTTCTAGATTGCTCTCGTCCTTGCCCGGTTCAGCATTTCGGTCAATAAGCCTTTTCATGACGTGAGGCCGCACCGGCCGCCCTTCAGCCCCAGGAGTCAGCTTAATGACCGCGATCATCGACGTTTTCGCCCGCCAGATCCTCGACAGCCGTGGCAATCCCACGGTCGAGGTGGATGTCACCCTCGAAGACGGTTCCATGGGCCGTGCGGCCGTTCCCTCCGGCGCGTCCACCGGCGCACACGAGGCGGTCGAGCTGCGCGACGGCGACAAGTCCAGGTATCTCGGCAAGGGCGTTCTGAAAGCCGTCGATGCCGTGAACAGCGAGATTCTCGAGGCCATCGGCGGCATGGACGCCGAGGAGCAGGTCGCCATCGACGAGACCATGATCGAGCTCGACGGCACCCCGAACAAGGCCCGCCTCGGCGCCAACGCGATCCTCGGCGTGTCGCTCGCCGTCGCGAAGGCGGCCGCCGAGGCTTCGACCCTGCCGCTCTACCGCTATGTAGGCGGCACGCAGGCCCGAATTCTGCCGGTTCCGATGATGAACATCATCAACGGCGGTGCGCACGCGGACAACCCCATCGACTTCCAGGAGTTCATGATCATGCCGGTCGGCGCGCCGACCCTGGCGGAAGCCGTGCGCATGGGCGCCGAGGTGTTCCACACCCTGAAGAAGGCCCTGAAGGATGCCGGCCACAACACGAACGTGGGCGACGAGGGCGGCTTCGCCCCGAACCTGCCTTCCGCCGAGGCAGCGCTCGACTTCATCATGAAATCCATCGAGCAAGCCGGCTACAAACCGGGCCAGGACATGGTGATCGGGCTCGACTGCGCCGCCACCGAGTTCTTCAAGGATGGCGCCTATCACTATGAAGGCACGGGCCAAAAACTCTCGCCGCAGCAGCAGGCCGAGTACTTAGGCAAGCTCGTGTCCGCTTATCCCATCGCCACCATCGAGGACGGCATGTCCGAGGACGATTGGGAGGGCTGGAAGGCCGTGACCGACCTCATCGGCTCCAAGTGCCAGCTCGTCGGCGACGATCTCTTCGTCACCAACGTGAATCGTCTCTCTGAAGGCATCAGGAAGGGCGTCGCCAACTCGCTCCTCGTGAAGGTGAACCAGATCGGCTCGCTCACCGAGACGCTCGCCGCCGTCGATATGGCCCACCGCGCCGGCTACACCGCCGTCATGTCCCACCGCTCGGGCGAGACGGAAGATTCCACGATTGCGGATCTCGCCGTCGCGACCAATTGCGGGCAGATCAAAACCGGCTCGCTCGCCCGTTCGGACCGGCTGGCCAAGTACAACCAGCTCATCCGCATTGAGGAGGAGCTCGGCTCCCAGGCCAGGTACGCTGGCCGCGCTGCACTGAAGGCCTTGGCGTAAGATAACTACATTTCAGTTAACGAAGGTGAGGCGCCGGGATCACCTTCGTTAACTCCTTGCAATATAAGCCGTTTCGGAGATCGAGGTCCCGAAGCGGCCTTTTCATTGCGATGCAATTCGACCGGAAATGCCTTCAGAGCGCTCTCGCAGGTTGCTCCAGTGCTCTGGACTTCCTCTGAGCAGCCGCAAAAGCTCTTGGCTTGTTCCAGAACGTGAAACGTTATATTAATAACGAACTCTTCTGAGGCTTTCCGGAACATGCCATGACCACCTACACCTACACCGTCAGCACCGCCGAGACCGCGACCCGGACCGTAGGAGCGAACGAGTCGCTGCTCGTCGCCCCAACCGGCAGCATCTCGGTCTCGCTAGCTACTGGGCATGCCATCGATGCCGCTGCCGGCGCTACCATCAACATCCTCGGCACGGTCGCTGCAGGCGGCGTACTCGGATCTGCACTCTGGTCCGCAGGATCGGCAAGTGTGAGCATCGGAGCCACGGGCACCGTCCTATCTAACAATATAGGCCTGTACCTTGAAAATGCCGGACCGAACTTCGTCGAGAATGACGGCACGATCTCCGGGGCCAACGCAGCGGTTAGAAGTTCCGCTTCACTGTACCTCATCAACAGAGGCACGATTCAGTCTGGAGACGGGACAGATTTTACAAGCGATGCGATCGGGGGCTCCTCCAGCGCCGACACGATCATCAACGAGGGCGTCATCCGCGGAGGGGAAATCTACCTTGGGGATGGGCGCGATATCTATTACGGCCGCAACGGCTTTGCTCAAAAGCTTATCTCACTCGGAAACGGCGACGACCGTGCCTATGGCGGCGCAGGATCGGAGCATTTCTACGGCGCAACCGGCGACGACCTTCTCGACGGCGGCGGCGGACAGGATAGGGCTCTGTTTACTGATTCTGCCGCTGGAACCCATACGATCGATCTGCGGATCTCGGGCCCGCAGGATACCGGCGAGGGCTTCGACACCCTCGTCAGCATCGAGAACGTCACGGTATTCAACGGCGACTATCAGCTGATCGGCAATGATGCCGGAAATGTCTTCGAAGGTGGTATCGGCAAAGACACCCTCATCGGCGGCAACGGCAACGACACCCTGTTCGGCTATCAAGGCGACGACATCTTCGATGGCGGCTCTGGCATCGACACCGTCACCTTTACGCCTCTCGTTTCTGGCTTCGGCCGCATTGTGATCAACGTAAGCGCGGTGGTGAACTTGGCGAGCCAAGCGGCCCAGGACACCGGCTACGGCAACGACACCTTCATCGGCATCGAGAACCTCATCGGCACTGCTCTGGCCGACACCTTCACCGGTGACGGCGCGGCCAACACCTTCTGGGGCAAGCTCGGCAACGACACCCTCGACGGCGCCAGCGGCAACGATGTGCTGGTGCAGGAGATGGCCGACGGCGACGACCGCCTCGTCGGCGGCGCCGGCTTCGATACGGTGAGCTTTGCCGGCTCGGCCGGCGCCGACATCAGCCTCGCCCGCACCGGTGCCCAGAGCAGCGCCTACGGCGCCGACATCTATCTCGGCATCGAGAACCTTTCCGGCGGCGCAGGGAACGACCGCTTCACCGGCAGCACGCTGGCGAACACGCTCAAGGGCAATGCCGGCAACGACACGCTCGACGGCGGCACCGGCAAGGACGTGCTGACGGGCGGGGCGGGCAACGACACCTTCGTGTTCAGGGACCGGCTCGGCAGCGCCAACGTCGACCAGATCACCGACTACAACAAGGCCTATGACAGCCTCCAGCTCGACAACCGCTACATGAGCAAGCTGGGTCCGGCGGGCCGCCTGAGCAGCGCGAAGTTCGTGCTGGGGACCAAGGCTCTCGATGCCGATGATCACCTGATCTACGACCGGGCCAAGGGCTGTCTCTACTACGACCCGGACGGCTCGGGCGCGGCCGCGAAGGTGCTGATCGCCCAGTTCACCAACAAGGCGGCTCTCACCTATTCCGAGTTCACCGTCATCTGATGAGACATAAGACGACGACGGATGAAGAAGGGGCCGCTTCGAGCGGCCCTTTTCTTTTTAAGAGACTCTCCGCCCGTCCTGGCCGTCCCCGGACTTGATCCGGGGATCAGTCCCGGCCATCCACGTCTTCAACCGGTGCATTACCCAAGACTTGGATCCTCGGGACAAGCCCGGGGATGACGAGGTGAGGGCTGGGGATGACGGGAGGCACAGCGCTCCTCTGTCATTCCGGTAGCATGAGCCGTCCTCCTCGTCATGGCGGACTTGTGCGGCCATCCCGAGCGGAACGGCGGCACGAGGGCGGAGCGACATGCTGGAACAACCTCGATGCCTTGTTCCTAACCCCTTCTTAACCATGCCGGGTGTAGATCTCACCCCATGGTGATCCGCAGGCGACTGAGACGATTTTTGATTCCGCTGATGCTCTACAGCATCTCGGCGGCTGTCGCCGCGTACTTCGTTCACCACGCCCATAGCGGTGCGCGCGGCATCGAGGCCCAGCAGCAATACGAAGCCGAAGTGGCCGAATTGAACAAGGAACTCGATACTCTCAAGACGGAGCGAACGAACTGGGAGCGCCGTATTGCGTTGTTGAGAAGTGACCAGATCGACCGCGATCTCCTGGAGGAGCGGGCGCGAGTCATGCTGGGCCGCGTACATCGTAACGATCTCGTCATCATCACAGGCCCTTAACCAAGTTAGCCCCAAAGAACTGCTTAACTGAATTCTTGTTAATCGACTATTCTGCTGATATTACAGTACGTTGCACGATTTATTGTGCAGCGCAAAACATCATTTGGGCCTCTCGCTTTCCGGTATCGACTGCGCTAGAACTTTCGTCGAGGAAACCCTTCGGAGGAACCGATGGCTGTTGCTGCCCGCAAGGCGGGCCGTGCCGGTGCAGGCGCGGCTAACAAGTCCACTTCCAGCAAAGGCTCTGCGCGCGGAGCTGCTCCCAATACCCCCCAATTCGACAAGAACCAGGATCTCGCAGCCTACAATGACATGCTGCTGATCCGTCGCTTCGAGGAGAAGTCCGGCCAGATGTACGGCATGGGCCTCATCGGCGGCTTCTGCCACCTCTATATCGGCCAGGAGGCCGTCGTCGTCGGCATGCAGATGGCCACCAAAGAGGGCGACCAGGTGATCACCGGCTATCGTGATCACGGCCACATGCTGGCCTGCGGCATGGATGCGAAGGGCGTCATGGCCGAATTGACCGGACGCCGCGGTGGCCTGTCGAAAGGCAAGGGCGGCTCCATGCACATGTTCTCCAAGGAGAAGCACTTCTATGGCGGCCACGGCATCGTCGGCGCGCAGGTGTCGCTCGGCACCGGCATCGCGTTCGCGAACCATTACCGCGAGAACGGCAATGTCAGCCTGACCTATTTCGGCGACGGCGCTGCCAACCAGGGCCAGGTCTATGAGAGCTTCAACATGGCGCAGCTCTGGAAGCTGCCTGTCGTCTACGTGATCGAGAACAACCGCTACGCCATGGGCACGGCGGTGAGCCGCGCCTCGGCGCAGACCGATTTCTCGAAGCGCGGCGTGTC
>NZ_LCYG01000040.1 GCF_001017175.1 Microvirga vignae
GGTGAGGATTTGCGACAGAACCCTCTTTGGAGTCCTCTTTCTTTTGCCTCTCGGGATATCTCATCTCAAAAGCCCCCGTCGCTCAGCCATATTCTCTTCCACGTACCAGTGAGGCTCGATCTCGATTAGCAGCCCGAGCAGATGCTCCTTGAGATTCTCTTCATCCTGCGATCTCGTTCGCGCTCCACGGCTTCAGCCTTCTCGCGTTGTAACTCAGACCGCTCAGCACTTTTCTCAGAGGTGGAGGGCTGCGCTGCCTTCGTGCTTGGAGCTGCTTCCCCTGTTGGTTTCCCATGACCTTTTACTGCTGGCGACACCATGGCCAGAGCTGCAACGCAAAAGGCTATCAGAACCAACATCATTTCGCTCCCGAGGTTTATCTGCTTGTTCTAGATTAGGGCAGATCGTGGCAACAGGAGGGCTTGTAATTTAATTTCTGATGATGGCCGTAAGGATGGCTCCTGCTTCACCTCAGTAACTCAAGCCTTAGAGAGATCTCTCCCTCTACATACACGTGCGGACGGATCTCGACCATGACGAGACCATCATCTCGGATATAGGTCTTGCGTCGGGAGGGCATGAGGACAGATGAACGTTGAGAAAGCCCGACATTCAGATCGGGTTCACTCCCCAAGATGCACTCTCAGTATATCGCCTCGGGAGGTAACATGTTGAAGAAAGTGGTCTTGGCTCTCGCGCTTGCTGCCGCTGGTTTTGCATTCCAGTCGGCGTCTGCGAGCCCAATTACAAGCCCTGCAGCTGTTGATTTTACTGTGGGCGCTTCGGTTCAGAACGTCCAGTATTATGACCCGTCACCTCGTTACGGGCGCCGGTATGATGATCCACCACGCTATTCCGATCGCCGACATTGGCGTCGCAGCTATGGTCCGCCACCTTGGGCTCGTCCATGGTGGCGTCGCCATCATGAGCGCCCATACTGGGAGCGGCGCGAGTACTACGACCGTCACTGGGGAGGAAGATACTGATCACGCCAAAAAAGTCCGCGGAGAAATCTCGTAGCGGGTTCTATTTCAAGTTAACGCACTCCGGGTGAAAATCACTTACAGATTTATACGAAATTCATACGAGGGCTCTGTTGCAGTAACTGGAAAAGGGCGTAACGAGCCCCACCCGGGAGCTGCCTTCAAGCGGCGAGACCAAAGATCGGCTTGACGAGGCGAATTTTGCCTGCCGCTCCTGGCTGTTGCAGGATGCAGTGCCCGCGACGAATCATCCGTATCACCTCAAAGCATTTGATGGCGGCGTAGGCGGCTGTCATCCTCTGGAACCGGCGTGCCGGTCGGATGCTGGGGTCGATGTTGATGCCACGCTCTTGCATCATCTCAGCGAGATCGCGATAGCTGATCCCATACTTACAGGACCAGCGCACGCACGACAGGATGATCTCGACCGGAAAGCGACGGCGCTTGAACAGAGACAGTCGAGCGGCTCCTCGACTGGCCGCTCCGAATTATACTGCCGAGGTTAACGCAACAGAGCCCATCTTGATCGTCAATACGCCAACGGACGTGTTCTTCGAAACCAAGCTACTAGGAACAGCGAATGGTCGAGATGGCGGCTCAGGTGGCGGATGAACAAGGCTTTAGATTCCGCCTCGTCGCAAATGCTGGTTACGCCTTTGGAAGGGCGTGATCTATGTCGGCTCCGCTGCATCAGTGCTCCGGCGCGACTTTGTCCGTTAAGCAGTCCAGCTGGCTTTCACGTACAATGCAGAGACGTGCGATCTCGGCGAGGATGAAGGCGATCGCGACCAATCCAGCTCCAACGAGACTGAGATAATGCTGATCAATGAAGACGATTGCAATTCCCCCAAGAACACCCGAGCAGGCAAGTCCAAGGTAGGTGGCCGTGTTGTTGAGGGCGAGCAGAATCGGGGTCACCTTCGGCGCAATATGCACCAGACGATGCTGCTATGGCACGATGATCCCCCATCCGCAAAGGCCCCAGATCGTCAGGGCAATCGCGGTGCTCACCGGATGAGCAGAGGTCCAGGGCAGAGCACAAAAATTGATGATGGCGAGGTACAATGCCGTATTGATGATTCTGCGGCTCTCAAAACGGTCCACGAGATGACCGGCCACCACATTCCCGACTGTTCCAGCCACGCCCCAGAAGACCAGCATCCCCGCCAGAATACGCTCATCGCCCCCTGTCACTCGATCGAGCACGAGACCTGCGTAGGTATAGACCATCAGGAATCCGCCAAACGCGAAGAATGTGGTGAGCAAGGTCAACGCAACGCGTATGTCATGAATGGGAGCGAATCTCTCGCGCAGCGTAATACGGGCAGGTCGAGGAGCCGATCGAAGCATCGTCCACACGCCCATCATTGAGACGAACCCCAGCAGCGCAACGAACCAAAGTGTGCTCCTCCAGCTCCCGAGCCCACCGATGAACGTGCCGATGGGAGCTCCGAGTGCCGTTGCGCCGGCAAGACCGGCTGTTACCGTGGAGAGTGCGCGTCCCTTGCTTTTGGGATCGGCGAGCGATGTGGCAACACCGAGCGCCGTCGGCGCGAACATGGCGGCACCCAGGCCGGCAAGTGCGCGGCTGGCAAGGACGACGTTCAGATCCAATGCGAGTGCGGTGATCACGTTACCGGCGACGAAGATGCCGAGCGCCGACACCAGAAGGAGCTTGCGAGGCCATCCCCCGGCTGCGGCCGCCATGACTGGCGCTAAGACAGCAAAGGAGAAGGCATAGACGGTGACCATCTGGCCGGCAAGGCTGACGGACGTGTTCAAGGATGCCGCCACGTTTGGCAGAATTCCGGCAACGACGAAGTTGTCGGTTCCCATCGCGAACATGCCAAGGGCAAGGATGAGTAGTCGACGATCCATAGGAGCGACCGTTGTGTGACTGTCTGGTTGTCGCAAAACTCGAATTCCCGACCGGCACAGAACTGTCGGACTATCTTGCGGCCAGGAAAACTGACGGCTTGAGCCATGTAGAAGCTGGCTTCTGCGGGAGGCTTAATGGCTATACGTCGTGAGCGTGGCACCTGCAGTGCGCCCAACGTGAGCCCAAGATGATGCTACAGATGTTCCGACGCTGGAAATTTGAATTCTTTTGGGCAAGAAAATCGTCGTTCATCGTGCCAAATGTGCTGTCGGGCCGATGCTTCATCCCCAGATAGAATGCGTCAATGATCTCGTGCTCGAAGTCGTTGCCGCGCGGATAGGTGGCAATCACCGCCTTGCGTTGTTCGTCCGTAAAGTCGTCATAGCCGCGCCCCGCGACGTCCATTCCCGTCCCTACCTGGACTAAGGCGACCTCGGGATCCATGAATTCAGGAATACCCGGGGTCGTGTGGAGCGCGATAGCGTCCCAGACCTTCTTGACATCCGCTTCAGGGATACCGCGGCTTCTCAGAAAGTCGCGTGCGGCATTCGCACCATCCACTTCGAAACGAAGCTGGCTTTCTAGGTACCTTTCTGTGAGGCCAATGTCGTGGAACATGGCGCCCGTGTAGAGCAGCTCCGGATCGAATTTCAGGCCCTTTCGCTCCCCAATCAGGGCAGCCCAAAGGTAGACACGAGTGGAATGATTGAAGAGCAACTCGGACTCCGTGTCACGGATGATGTCCGTCACCTCGTGCGCGAGCTTGCTGTCAGGGATTGCGATACCGTTCGTGATGGTCATTGGTGTGCCTCCTTTCAGTCGATCGACTTTAGAAAGAGGCGGCCCTGTCCTCTATGCTCGTGCCAATTCGAAAATGGACATCCGACCTGCAAAATAGGACACGCATCCGAACCAAGATCGATCGGCGTCCGGCCTTGCCCGCTGTACAGGTGCTCGACATCGCCCGACATCTTGAAGTCTGTCCCGGAGCGAACGTCCAAGTCGGCCAACCTATGCTCCCCACGTGGTCCCACAGACGAAAGGCTGGTCCTAGCTCCGCCGGCCTTTGAGTTTCTCCCGAGCGCAGTGCAATCATCCGGATCACATTGAGGCGATCACCCTCATTTGTGGCCGTCGCAATCAGGTTGGAGGTGTAAAATCATAGGAGATGCGGCCTGCCGGAAGATAGAACAATGCAATGACCGCACCGCCCCGGACCTCTGGATAGTGCCGGCATCCGGGATCGGGCGCCGTCCGACTAGACCCTGCCAGCCCTGCAGACCCTTCAGCTGTGCGTCCTCATCCAGCGGGACGACCAAATTGATTTCTCCGGACGGATGGCCGTGATACTGACCCCGCAGGATCTCGTTGTCGTACTCCTCCTTGCAGCGTTGAGGATTTTTGCTGTTCATATACACAGCCGTGATGCTGAACCGGAAGGTTTCAGGCGACGGCTCCAAGATACGGCTCCGCCGGTAGTTCGGCCCGTCGATCTTCTGGTTGGCGGCCCAGCCTTCCGCGACACCCAAGTTGATCAGGCGCAACAGGTCTCGGTACAGCTCACTGTCTTCGCCGTACTTTTCGGTGAGCCACTTTTCCATATCGGTGCCGGGGGCATGTCCTTGACCTCCTGAAGAAAAGGAATGCTGCGCTGGATGAGTTCTTCTCGACTTCCCATGGAGGTCTCCTATCCGTGTGTTTGAGAGGACTCATTCAAGCGCCGACTGCGGCACGCCAAGCTTAGTCGAGTTCCGCCCTGGCAATTTCGTTGAGAACCGCAAGCTTTTCTTGCGCCGTGCCATCCATTGCTCTCAGCGCTTCCTCAACGAGAGTTATCATGCGTTCAAAAGTGGAACGCGCGATATTTGCGGGCAGCGGCATGTCGTCATAGGAAGAAGCGAAGCGGGCAGCCAGGGAGCCGAGCAAACGGAAAAGAGCGGCTTGGTCAGGATCGGATGAGGCCAGGCCATGAGCGCGCTGCTGAAGCCCGATATAGGTACTGACTCCTTCATTCTGTTCCTTAAGCCAGGCAATCAGCTCGTTCACTCGGCCCTCCCAATATCCCATGCGGCGAGGCTCTGCGGGTGGCACCGGCAGGGTCAAGCGGCTCTTGGGAACGCGCCGACGTGGTGACGTAGCGGACGGCGTCCAGCGTGGCCGCCGGTGGCGGCTCATTCAGGACGACGTCACCTCGCGCCGATAACCTCGCCTCGCGTGCGCCGATGACCACGGACCTGTCCGGGTGGTTGTCGTGATGCTGGTCGGCAAGGATCCAGCCGTCGATCAGGCCTGGCAGGGTAGCCTGGCTGTAGAGCCAGTCGATCGGCTGCCGCCAATCACGGAGAAGGCGAAAGGCTTGTTCGCCTGTGGTGGTAGTCAGCACCTCGTAACCGGTTTCCCAGAGCACCTGGGCGATGCTGTTCCGAAAAGCCGCATCGGTCTCGATGATCAGGATACACTCCCGCGGCGGGTGGCGTGTGATGATTCCCTCGGCGCTAGCGTTGCTGACGCCAAGCTCGTCCAGTCCAGCATCTACAAAATCATGATAGATCGCTGCGGCCCTCATCTTCGATCTCCCGTTGGCGCACTCGGTATCTTGAAAAGGACAGCACGGCCCCGCACAGGGGAGGTCTCCATACAAGGCCGTGCTGCTGAGCGTCCCACCCGGGCGGTCTCTCGTTCTGCCCCTAGGATCAAGGTTGTCCGCCTGAAACGGGTACGCAAAGCAAGGATTGGACACTGCTCGGACGCCCATCCGCACGAGCCCTCCCTGCTCGAGGAAGGCTGAACCTGAGGCTGGCGTCTCTCCTAGCGGCTTTTCCTCATGCCAGCTGCAGGCAAGATAAAGCCGTTGCGTTCGCGTGGGCAGGCCCGATGAGCCGCCGAATCCAGTCGGACGCAGGCCGTTTCGGGTCAAGCCGACCCGCAGGCCGGCAGGTCAAAGCGGCGCCGTTGTGTGGAGCATCTACGAGATGCCAATCGGCTCTCCGGTCGCATTCGACTGGCGGAAGCTCGCGCGGTACTGGGCAGGAGTCACGCCGAGCCGCTCACTGAAGACGATCCGCATTCGATCCGCCGTCCCGAAGCCGCAGTCATATGCAACCGCCTTGAGCGGACGATCGCTCCCCTCGAGCAGCATGCGGGCGGCATCAATCCGGGCGCGCTCGACGAACTCGTGCGGCGTGATCCCCGTTTCGTGCACGAAATGGCGTGCGAGATTGCGAGCACTCATGCCAACGACGGCCGCGAGGGACTCGAGCGTGTGACGGCCTCCGATATTTGCCATCACATGGTCCTGGATGCGGGCGATCGGCGAGGCCGGATCAGCCGGTGCGGTGAGATACGGGCTGAACTGCGATTGGCCGCCTTGGCGCTGTGCCACCACCACCAGCCGTTTTGCCACCGCTACGGCAACGCCTGGCCCATGCCGCTGGCCGACCAGGGCCAGTGCGAGATCGATTCCTGCGGTAACGCCGGCCGACGTCACGAGCCGGCCATCGCGGACATAGATGAGGTCGGGCTCGACAATGGCGGCAGGGAAACGCGCGGCGAGCTTCTGGGCAATCTGCCAATGGGTGGTGACCCGGTGCCCGTCGAGCAATCCCGCATGGCCGAGCACGAAGGCTCCTGTGCAGATCGAGCCATAGATGCTCGCACGCGACGGCGCTGAGCGGAGCCATTCCGTAAGCTGCGGATCCGGGGCGGCGTAGGGCAACTCGGGGCCGCCCGCGACCAGCAGGACATCAAAGCCGCCGGAAGCCTCTTCGAAGCTCAGATCAGCGATCATCTGCATGTTGTTCGACGCCCGCAGCGGTGTGCGATGGGGGCCGACCAGCACCGTCTCGTATCGCTCCGCCGCCGGGATATAGGCGTTGGTCTCGGCGAACACGTCCACCGGTCCGGCGACGTCAAGTGCCTGGACGCCCTCATGTATCACGATTGCAATGGTCTGAACCGCCATTGTTGGTCCCTACCGATCCTGGCGTAAATCAATGTGCCGTTGTCCTGATCGGCAGGTCAAGCCGCGTTGTCAAGCCCAGCCGCAAACGCCAGAAAGGACACAGGGCTTGCGCAGGCATTCGAGTTCGATCTGACGGCCAGCGCGGTTCTGCTGACAGCAACGACAAGGTCATTCGCGTGTCGATTCACACCACGGCGAAGCCTTGCCGAGACAAGGAGTGCATCCGATGGCCGAGATCATTGCTGGCGTCCGCGTTCCCGACAGCGGCATCGCACGTGCGGCGACCCAGCTTGTCCGGGATACCGAGGACGACCTCCTCTACAATCACAGCCGCCGCGTCTTCTTCTGGGGCGCACTCACCGGCGAGCGCCGAGGCCTCCGGTACGATCCCGAGCTGCTCTATCTGGGGGTGATGTTCCACGACATGGGGCTGACCAAAGCCCATGCGAGCCCTGACCTCCGCTTCGAGGTCGACGGCGCCAATGCGGCACGCGAGTTCATGAAGGGTTACGGCGTTCCCGGGCGTGACATTGAGGACGTCTGGACCGCAATCGCACTCCACACCACGCCCGGCATTCCCGAGCACATGCGCCCGACGATTGCACTCGTGACAGCGGGCGTCGAGATGGACGTGCTCGGCATTGCCTATCACGACTTCACGCACGAGCAGCGCGACCATGTCTGTGCCCACCATCCGCGGGAAGCGAACTTCAAGGAAAACATCATCGATCACTTCGCCCAAGGCATCATCAAGAAGCCTGAGACGACGTTCGGCAACGTGAAGGCCGACGTGCTGGCGCTGAAGGACCCCACTTACACGCGGAAGAACTTCTGCTCGATCATCCTTGGCTCGGTCTGGCCGAGATGACCTTCCACCTCACGAAGGAAACCCCCGAGGCACGAACCAAGAGGAGAAAACCAATGCCCGAGAACGGCACCAAGGTCGCCATCGTCACCGGGGCTTCGCGCGGCATCGGCGCGGCGATTGCCGAACGGATGGCTGGGGACGGTTTCACCGTCGTGATCAACTACGCCAGCAGAGTCGACGAAGCCGAGGCGCTGGCTGCGCGGATCAGACAGAACGGTGGCCAGGCGCTCACGGTACGAGCCGACATCAGCGACGCGGCCGCGGTTGGGCGCCTGTTCGACGCGGCCGAAGCAGCCTTCGGCGGAGTGGACGTGCTCGTTAACAATGCCGGAATTATGCGGTTGGCGCTCCTCGCCGAGGTGGACGATGCCCTCGTTGACAGCCACATCGCCGTCAACCTGAAGGGGGTCATCAACACCCTGCGCGAGGGCTCCCGCCGGCTGCGCAGCGGCGGGCGGATCATCAACCTGTCGTCGAGCGTCGTTGGCCTCTATCAACCAACCTACGCCGTCTATGCCGCCACGAAGGCTGGCGTCGAGGCCATGACGCACGTGCTCTCCCGCGAACTGCGCGGCCGCAACATCACCGTCAATGCGGTGGCACCCGGGCCGACGGCAACAGCGCTCTTTCTCGATGGCAAGCCGCAGGAGGTTATCGATCACCTGTCGAGGCTCGCGCCGCTCGGGCGTATCGGCCAGCCGCGGGACATCGCCGCCACTGTCTCGTTCCTTGCCGGACCTGACGGCGCTTGGATCAACGGTCAGGTGCTCCGTGCCAACGGCGGGCTCATCTGAGCCTGCCGGCGCTGAGAGTTCGAGTCCAGTGACGAGAAGGAATTATGCCACGCTACTACTTCGATTTTTATGAGGGCCCGGATCTCAGCCCTGACCAGGAAGGCCTTGAACTCGATAACCTAGAGGCAGCCGAACATGAGGCAATACAGACAGCAGTCCAGCTCGGACGAGACTCACCGGCCAGCTCCTCGAGGCTGCAACTGGACGACATGTCTGGGCCGACAAGTTCGATGAAGACCTTTCTGATATTTTTGAACTGCAGGACCGGATCACGGAGAGCGTCTACAAAGATTGATGACAAAATGCTCAGGGGACCAGACGGCGATATGTCGAGCAGAATATCCATTCCAGCAGGGCATGAGCCAAGACCCGAACGTTGGCGTCTGCGTCACAATTCACGACAATGACCAGCTCCTGGGGCTCAACGTGCTACAGGCTTGTTGTTTTGCCGCATGCAGACTCGAGTCTGTCAGGAATTCCGGCACAACCGAGACCACATGATGGGGCTGTCCGGCGGGTCAGCAGGACTAACGCGCCACATTACTGACCTGCTTCACTAACCTGCTTCGCATCAAGGCTGTCAGTCTGCGCCGCTACGGTGATGGCAAGCCCTCAGGACGAGCGGGTCGGATCTGTGAGCGGGTCGGCGATGTCACGGGCCTGGGATCCAGGATCAGAGGTTGGCCAGCCGGGCTGGCGCTCGATCATGCGCTGTACCCGTGGGCGATCAGGCCCCTGATGGAGTTCCCGGAGCCGTTCTCCCACGGCGGCGTCAGCCTGCGTGATGCGCTGGTTGTGCCGCACGTAGTCCAGCCATGTCGGGCTATGGTAGCGCTCGATCCAGATCTCAGGGTTTTCCAGATCTCGCAGCAGCGTCCAATGACGCGCCCCATCCCGACGACGGATCCGCCGCCGCTCCGCCATGATGGCAAGGAAGGCTACCACATCCGCTTGGCGGATCACGTACTCGATCGTGATCACGACCGGGCCACTGCGCGGTAAAATGTCGACTGCTATTTTGGGCTCGGTCCACCGGTTGAGCGGATCAAGGTTCAGCGTCTTCAGCTCGGGCAGGGGGAAACGCAGGCCGAGTGCGGCTCCGGCCAATAGCATTCCCGCCACGATCAGGAGAGCGTCCGCCGTCCCATACCACTCGGCCGCCACGCCCCAGATCCAGCTGCCGAGGGCCATGCCGCCGAAGGTTGCCATCTGGTAGAGCGCGAGCGCACGGCCCACGACCCAACGGGGCGAGGACAGTTGCACGGTCGCGTTGAAACTGGAGAGCGCCAGCACCCAGCTCGCCCCGCCCAGGGCCATAGCAGCGGTAGTCAGGAGCGCAAGAGGACTCAGCCCCGCAATTGCGGCACAGACGGCGAAGCTGAGGAAGGCAATGCGGACGAGGGCCTCAAGCGACAAGGCCTGCCTCAGACGAGTACTGAGAAGCGCCCCGGCGACAGCACCCGCGCCGAACGCCCCAAGCAGGAGACCATAGGTGAGCGGTCCGCCCTGGATCAGATCACGGGCAATCAGCGGCATCAGGGCCTGGACTGCAATGGCCGCGACACCGAACACCGCTCCCCGCAAGAGCACAACGCCCAGATTGGGTGACATCGCCACGTACCGGATACCTGCCGCCATGGCAGATCCGAGGCTTTCCGGCGGTAGGGCTCTGGACGCTCTGACTGGCTGCCAGCGTGCCAGGACGAGGATGAGTCCAAGATAGCTGACCGCATTCACCGCAAAGGCGGCGAAGGTGCCAATCGTTGCGACGATGATGCCGCCGAGCGCCGGGCCGACGCTGCGCGCGATGTTGAAGCCCATGCTGTTGAGGGCAATTGCTGCCGGCAGATCGGAGCGGGGCACCATCTCACCCACCAGCGACTGCCAGGCCGGCCCGTTGAAGGCCGTGCCGCAGCCAACCAGGAAGGTGAAGGTGAGCAGGAGCCAAGGTGTCACCAAGCCAAAATAGGTGCACAAGGTCAGAGCCACTGACACCGCGAACAGAAAGATTTGCGCGGCGAGCATCAGCTTGCGTCGGTCGAAGTTGTCGGCAATGGCGCCGGCCATGAGCGAGAACAGCATGATCGGAAGCGTGGTCGAGGCTTGCACCAAGGCGATGAGATCCGCCGATGCACCAATTGACGTCATCAGCCAGGCGGCGCCGACCGACTGGATCAGCCCGCCAAAGTTAGAAGCAAGGCTTGCAACCCACACGGCGAGGAAGATGCGATGCCGGAAAGGGGACAAAGCGGATGTCCGCCTGTCCGATACTTCAGCGTCTTTTATCGGCATAGAAGACTCGACTGAGGTCAGGGCCAGAGCCAGCCCAAGGCGACTAGGTAGGGCCAGCGGCATCTCCTGCCAGGGTGGGTATCAGGTTGCCGGTGGTGGCTGGCGCTTGAATGGGCCTCACATTCCCGGCTTAGACATCAGAGGAGCCCTGCTCGCCACTCTGCTGCGTGGTCAACGGTCGAGGCTCATTGCCTCGATGCTCAATAACCTCCCGCGGCTGGGCCGGAGAAGATGCTGCCACGCCACTTGGCTGACAGGATCTAGCCTGCTGTGTCCTCTGCTCCACAATCCGGTGCATGCGCGCTAGTGCGTCCTGAACCTCAGCACGATCTGACACATCCCTGGCGGAGAACTCGTGCCGGCACAGCCGACAGGTTAGATCTGCCCCAAATTGAAGCTTCCGCAGCCGGACCTTGAACAACTGCTGGCAGTAAGGACAGGCCAGATCAATCCGCGTGCTCCCGTGATCTTCGAACAAGCTGCCTGCTCCGGTTAAGGTTTGTCCGGAAGGCCTGAACCATGGCAGTAAGGCGACAAAGAGGCGTCAGTTGTGTGGTCGCGTAGCCTTACACGATGCCCCACGCCCTGTAGCG
>NZ_LCYG01000041.1 GCF_001017175.1 Microvirga vignae
ACCAGCTACGGCTACATCAAGCCGGGCGCATGTATTCAAGGCACCGATGCCTTTCATATTGAGCGCTTTGCTGAAAAACCAGATGCGGAGACCGCCACGACTTACATTAACGACGGGTACCTGTGGAACAGCGGTTACTTTGCCTTCCGACCCGAAGTGATGCTGGCGGAACTCGAAACTTACGAGCCTGACATCGTTGAGGCTGCCCGTGCGGCTCTCGTGAGAGCAATGACCGACCTCGACTTCGTGCGGCTCAATAGGGAGGCTTTCCAGCAAGCGCCGAAGACGTCGATCGATTATGCCGTTATGGAGCGGACATCCAAATCAGGCGTACTGCCGGCCGAGTTCGCTTGGTCCGATGTTGGCACCTGGGATCTCTTGTGGCAGGCCTCTGATAAAGACGTGGATGGAAATGTGCTCAGAGGCCGGGTAGAAATACTCGAGGCCAGAAACAGCATCGTCCATAGCGAAGGGATGTTGACTGCGGTCATTGGTCTGGACGACGTGGTGGTCATCACTCATCAAGATGCGGTACTAGTAGCCTCCAGGGAGAAGTCCGAGCAGGTCAAGGACCTTGTTGCCCTGCTTCGAACCAAGAACCAGCCAGAAGCGGACGAACACATCCGCATGTACCGCCCATGGGGTTGGTATCAACGCATCGATCTCGGACTGCGCTTCCAAGTAAAGCGCATCTACGTCAAACCCGGCGGACGCTTGTCATTGCAGAAGCATTATCACCGGGCTGAACACTGGATCGTCGTGAAGGGGAGGGCCGAGGTAACTGTTGACGAAAAGGTGCTGGTTCTGCATGAGAACGAGGCGGCTCAGATCCCGATTGGCTCGGTGCACCGGCTTGCCAATCCGGGCCGGATTCCGCTTGAGATCATCGAGGTGCAGGTCGGCAGCTATACTGGAGAAGACGATATTGTGCGGATCGAAGACTCCTATGGCCGTTAAGTACTGCAAATTACCCGCGATGAGTATGGGATGTCCATAAGCTGACCTCTCCCGTTACGAGAACAGTGACTTGGGACTGCGCGCAAGTTCTACGGTGCCTTATGTCGATTGATCGTGCATGTTGCACTGATCCGCGATAACCATTTCACAATGCCCGAGTGAATGTTTTCGGTGGCAGTGCATTGCAGCTAACCGCTCTAAAGGCGTGGTTCGCGGCAAGAGCACCCGGACGACCGTCAGCGATGCCTCGGCGCCGTGCCCGCGCGACCGGGTCGGGCTTCGTCTCTGTGGCTTTCGTGATCGACGCCTTCGCCCGCAAGATCGTCGGCTGGCGCGTGGCACGCTCGGCCCGGGCCGAGTTCGTGCTCGATGCCCTGGAGCAGGCTCTCCATGACCGGCAGCCTCTGCGGCGGGCTGGCCTCATTCATCATTCGGCGTCAGGGGAGTTCAATACGTGTCGATCAAGTACACCGAGCGCCTCGCCGAAGTCGGCATCGAGCCGTCGGTCGGCAGTGTCGGCGGCTCGTACGACAATGCTCTGGCGAAAACCGTCATCGGCCTGTTCAAGACCGAGGTGATCCATCGGCGCGGTCCGTGGCGCTCCTGCGAGGCCGTCGGGTTCGCCACGCTCGAATGGGTCGATTGGTCAACAACCGGCGTCTGCTCGAGCCCACCGGCAACGTTCCACCCGCTGAAGCGGAAGCCGCCTACGATGCCCAGCTTGAGGTCATACCGATGGCCGCATAGAATCTAAGCCACCCAGCCTCCGGAAAAATCGGCGCGGTTCACACCACTCCAGACAGGGAAGCCACTCGGTTCTGTCAATTGTGTTCAGACTGTCGAGGTCGCGATGATGCACTACAAGGCCCTGAGTGGTCGCCGCCTCAATGCCCGGACTCTGTCGACGCAAAGACCGAAGCCGCCGCCAGAGGGCCCTCAACGTCATGACGCGGCTTGGCATGCCTGTGTCCCGGCGCATTGCCTGAACCCCAATGCCAGGGTGTGAATACGGCCATCATCCGAATTGCGCACCAAAGTCACCGTCCGTGGCTTTCGGAGCATGACGCAATTCTAATCAATCGTGCCGGCTTTGCCGATTTTCTTCTCTAAGGACAGTTTGAAGATCCTGCTCGACCATCTCACGGACGAGGTCCTCGAAACTCGTTCGATGTTGCCAGCCGAGGACTTGGTTCGCCTTTGATGGATCGCCGATCAGGAGATCGACTTCGGCCGGTCGGAAATACCGCGGGTCAATTTCAACCAGAACTTCGCCAGATTGCTGGTCGATACCCTTTTCGTTAACTCCCGAACCCTTCCACTCGATTGCTCTGCCCACGCTTGCAAACGACTTCTCCACAAACTCACGCACCGAATGCATTTCGCCTGTGGCGAGCACATAATCACTGGGTTCGAAGTGCTGCACGATCCGCCACATGCCGTCGACATAATCGCGAGCATGACCCCAGTCGCGCTTGGCGTCGAGATTTCCGAGATAGAGCTTTTTTTGGAAGCCGTGCTGAATTGCGGCCACCGCCCGGGTAATCTTGCGCGTGACGAATGTCTCGCCCCGGATTGGGCTCTCATGGTTGAAAAGGATGCCGTTTGAGGCGTGAATGCCATATGCCTCGCGGTAATTGACAGTGATCCAGTAGCTGTAGAGCTTGGCGGCTGCATAAGGCGAACGTGGGTAGAACGGCGTAGTCTCGGTTTGAGGCACGGCTTGAACCTTACCGTAAAGTTCCGAGGTGGAGGCTTGATAAAAGCGCGTCTTACCCTCAAGCTTGAGTATCCGAATGGCCTCAAGCACCCGCAACGCTCCGATGGCGTCGGCATTGGCGGTATATTCGGGCGTCTCGAACGACACCCGGACGTGGCTTTGAGCGGCAAGATTGTAGATCTCGTCCGGTTGAACTTCCTGGATGATACGTATGAGGTTCGTCGAGTCTGTCATCTCGCCGTAGTGTAGGAAGAAACGCACCCCTGCTTGATGCGGGTCTTGATAGAGGTGATCAATCCGTTCGGTGTTGAAGGACGATGAGCGCCGCTTCGTCCCATGGACGATGTAGCCTTTACTAAGCAGAAGTTCGGACAGGTAGGCACCATCCTGACCGGTAACGCCGGTGATGAGAGCGACCTTTTGCGTCATAATCTTCACCTATTCACAACAATCGGGCATTCTACGAGCAGCTCGGCTCGGGTGCGCTTCGTCAAGATGTTACGGGCTTTAGGGGTGGTAGGTTTGAATAGCAATAAAGCTTTTCTAAGTGGTCATTGCCGGCCTTGATGTTTCATCCGCCTGGAGGATGTAGTGTTGTTGCCCCGAAAGATCGGACAGGATCATCCCGGTTGCCGTGAGGCGATGAACTCACGCGGCGAACGATATCCAAGCGCCTTGTGCGGATGAAGCCTGTTGTAATGCTCGAACCATAAGGGAAGGCTCTCCATCACCGTTCGGGCATCCGGCGTCGGTCTCACCCAGACGTAGTCGCGATTGATCATGCGTACGACGGCTTCGGCCATGCCGTTGCTCGGCGGGCTCTGCACCGGTGTGGTCTTCGGCTCCAGCCCGGTTTCCCGTGCTAGGCTCCTCGTCTCATGGGCGATATAGCCCGAACTGTTGTCGGAGAGCCACTCAATCATCTGCGGCAGACGGTTCACCGGCCCGAAGCGGGACTCGACAGCCGAGATCATCCGGTCCTGCACGTCCTCGCCCTTGATGCCTTCTGTGGTGGCCACATGCCCCAGCATCTCGCGGTCACAGCAGTCGAGCGCAAAGGCCACCCGGACCTTCGCGCCGTTGTCACAGCCGATCTCAAACCCATCCGAGCACCAGCGCAGATTGGAGCGCTCCACGGCAACACGCCCGTCGCGCCGACGTGTCTTAGCTCCGCCAGCATGGCGCTGCAGCAGGAGGTCATGGGCCTTCATCACTCGACAGACCCGCTTGTGATTAGGCGCAGGACGACCCTGCTCACACGCCAGCTCGAGTTCTTTACGTTCGGGCGCATGATGCCGTTATAGAGGTAATGATAGGCGCCATGCGCCATCTGATGCTCGTGAGAGTGTCCCTCCCCGGCCCTAACAGGGAGGGAGTAGAAGAGGGTCGCGATGACAATGATCGTCATCACGACAGCTAAGGCGTTATTGAAGGCCGCCCAGATTTCGGCACGCCGCATCGAAGCCTCCTTTTCCCCAAGACCTACGCTCAGCCAGGTCGGCGTCTTGCCCTCAGTAGTCACGAACGCCGTCACCTGCAGCCGTACGGAGTTGCACCACCATAAGGTAATGATGATCGCGGGCGCACTCCACGCCAATTGCCCACGTGGCTGTCTCGATTACACCTTGGTATGGGCTGGCGATGCGCGTGGTATAAGCGGGGGATGTCACATCAACCAAGTAAAGGCCTTTCCCACGCGGGCTTCGCCTGCCTAAGTCCTTGGAAATGCACAATTGGTCATCCGCGCGAGGGGCAGTATGCGTACGTAAAACTCTTTGATGTGACAACGCCCTTCCGAGAAGTGCCAGAGCCTGACCTCAGGGGTGTTCCTGAGAACGGACCTTGGCACCGCATGTGGTCAGCCATTTGCGAAGAAATCCTCGAATATGCATCACTTTACCGGACGCAGAGCAGAATCGCCGAACAATCAAAATGCTTGCCGTTGAATACCACATCCTCCGTTGTCGGGATTTCAACCACAGTAGCTAAAACTCTGAAACAAACTGTCTGCGGCACAACCCAGCTCGGGTCTACTAAGGTGCGACAACATTCTCCCGGACATCGAGATCCCGATGCCATGTTTCTTCAGTTCCGTCTGATAGGCCGTTGAGCAATATTGACTGCCGCGATCCGCGTGATAGGTCAGCCCCTCACCAGGTCTTCGGATCGCCAGAGCCTTGCGCAACGCCTCGAGCGCCAACTCCTTGTGCAGCCGGTCGCTCACCGCCCAGCCAACCACCCGTCGAGCAAACAGGTCGAGCACAACGGCCAGGTACAGCCATCCCTCACTCGTCCACACGTACGAGATATCCGCGTTCCATTTCTGGTTCGGGCGCTCGGCCGCGAAGTCCTGCTCCAGTAGGTTGGGAGCAATAGGAAAGGCATGATGGCTGTCGGTGGTGCGTTTGAAGCGCCGCTTCTGCCGGGCCTTGAGGCCATTCTCGCGCATCAGCCGAGCCGTGCGGCGTCGCCCGACCGTCAGGCCCTCATCCTGCAGCTCGCGGGTCACGCGCGGGCTGCCGTAGGTTCCATTGGAGCGGGCAAAGGCCGAGCGAATGTGAGCCAGCAGCACCAGATCCTCGCGCTGACGGCTACTGGCCGGACGGCTTCTCCAGGCGAAGTAGCCACTTGGGCTGACACCAAGAACCTGGCACAGGCGCTGGACGGGGAAGCTCTCTTTCGCCACATCGATGAACGTAAACTTCATCGACTTCCCTCCTTGGCGAAAATCTATGGACCGGCCGTGCGTTGCAAGAGGGCTGCTTTAGATTGGATGAGAGACGGTTTGCATCAATCTCTCCGGCCTCTGGTTGGAGCACCTGCTCCGGGCCATTTTTTCGCTCAGGCTTGCGGTGCGCCGGGCGACCGTTCATCCATCCTGTCACATCCTTCTCGCAAACCTCGGTGGGAACTCGATGGCCGAGATGCCTGCCGCTGAACAGCCTTACGGCACTTGGGTGGCAATCCCCGCCTCGTAGCCCCTTTCGCGGTACAACACGCTCCAGGCAATGCGCGCGAGCTTGTTGGCCAGGGCTGCGGCCAGCACATTCCCGTGCAGCCGTGTCCCCGCGGCTGTCAACCAGCCTCCGAAGCCGTGTCTTTGCCAGTGGTGCCGGTGCTGCAGAATGGCCTGCGCACCGCCCACGAACAGGGTGCGTAAGTAGCGGTTCCCCGCTTCGAGAGGCCGCCCAAGATGGTGCGATCACCGATCGAGATTTGCTTGGGCACCAGCCCCAGCCAAGCGGCGAAGTCGCGGCCTTTGGCGAAGGCTGCTCCGGTTCCGACCGCCGCCACCATGGCACTGGCGGTGATCACCCCGACACCTGGAATCCCCATCAGCCGCCGGCAGCCTGCGTCCTGGCGCGCCAGGGCCGTGATGTCCCGGGTGAGCGTCTCGAGGCGTTCGTCCAACTGCCGCCAATCCTCCGCCAGATCCTCGATCAGGTGGATCATCCGCGGCGAGAGCACGTCCGTGCGTTGCGACAGAAGGGTGGGAAGAGCCTCGCGTAAACCGGCAAGTCCCTGCCGCACCGGAAGGCCGCATTCGAGCAGAAAGGCGCGGATCTGGTTGATCACCGCCGTACGCTGCCCAATCCGCCGGCGGCGCACCCGGTGCAGGGCTTGCAGATCAAGTTGTGCGGCCGACTTCAGCGGCACCGGACGCATGGTCGGCCGCTGGACCGCCTCGGCAGTGGCCTCGGCATCGCGGTAGTCGTTCTTGTGTCCTTTGAGGAACGGCTTCACGTACTGGGCCGGCAGCAGGCGCACGTCATGGCCGAGGGCAGCGAGCTGGCGCCCAACATGATGAGCCCCCGCGCAGGCCTCCATCCTGATCAGACAGACCGGCAGATTGGCCAGACAGGACTGCAGTTGTCCGCGTGCGATCTTCCGGCGCAACACGATCCTGCCGCGTGCATCCATGCCGATCAGATGAAAGGTGGTCTTGCCCAGGTCGATCCCGATGGTGGTGATGATGCACTCACTCGTGGTCTGATGCGTCATGGCATGGCTCCGTGGCAGCGGGTTAATCCCGTCCTCTTATGCTCGACCCGGGAGCACGGCCGGTCCATGCCACGGCCTCATCCTGAAACTCTTTCGTAAAGCGTGTCTGGGGCATGGAGATCCCCCTGCTTCATGAGAGGCTCTCCAGTTTTTCGATACTGCTGGCGAACTCGCTTCAGGGCTGCCGAGGCGGCTGCCACGCTTCCGAAGTGGACAGCCCGCGCTCTGCGTCAGAGCGCTGCAGGTCAGCCCTCCGGCTGCGAATGAAGCGGCAACATCGAATTTGCCAGCAGTATCTTTCTCGAAGCAATTCCAATCGAGTGGTTGGCCGAGGAACAGGCGGAGGCGACGCCGAAGACTGGCCCGCGCAAGCCGAGGCTCATGCTGACCTGGCCGGCGGCGGCGATCGGCATCACCTTGGGTGCAGTGAAGGTGGCGGCACGGCTCTCGCTGCCCAAAAAGAAGGCCCTGTAGTTTTCCTCGACTGTCTCCCAGCCGCAGACGCAGACGCCCACAACCGCACCGAAGCGATGAGCATTTCCTTCATGGAGGAAAGTCCGGCCTGACGCATGGCTTCGCGTGCCGCAAGCACGGCGAGCTGGCTGAAGCGGTCCATGGAGACGAGCTGCTTGGGGTTGGCGTCGTGCTCCGGCAGCGCTTGATCTCGGCGCCGATCCTGACCTTCAACCCATAAAGCTCCGAATTGGTGATCGAGCCGATGGCGGAGCGGCCTTCGCGCATCTCGTTCCAAATGGAGGCGGTGTCAGTGCCCAGCCCGCGCAGCCCCCTACCCCGGTAATGACGACGCGTCTGTCCATTTAAGCCTCCTTAGCGAGCAAGCCGCGGACAGCTTCCACTATGTCGCCGATATTTCTGAGATTCGACCAGGCTTCGGCGGTGGTCAGCTCGATTTGGATGCCGTAGGAACGCTCCAGGTCGATGATGATGTCCGCCAATCCCAGCGAGTCGATGCCAAGCGAGGTCAGTTCCGTGGCGGTCGTTATCTCGCCGCTTCCTGATATAGCTGTAGCCGAAATCGCCCACCGGGCCGACTCGGCGTGATTCTCAATCTTGGCGATGATTTCCTTCGTGAGCCGATCTGCTATCATGTTCCTTCCTATCATGCGTTTCAACGCGGACGCGGCGCCATCCCTCAGCCGAGCCGCGTCGCGAAAAGTGCCCCTCATCGCGCGTGGGTGATTGACCAAAGGAACCTGCTTATAGAGATCTGACTAAGTAGGTCGCCAAAAGTTCTACAACAACTTTCTGAGCCAGAAGTGTTTGGACATCATGCCAGCCTTACGCCGCGCCTGTTCCTCGCATCTACCAGCAAACCTTCATCGACACCTACACGAATGTGGCGTTTGCCAAACTATATGACCGCAAGACGCCGATCACCGCCGCGGACCTTCTTAACGGTCGTGCCCTGCCCTTCTTCGATGCCCATGAGGTGAAGCTGTGTCGGGTGCTCACCGACCGCGGTACTGATTACTGCGGCAATCCTGAGCGCCACGAGTACGAGCTCTATCTGGCAGTCGAGGACGTGGATCATTCCAGCACCAAGACGAAGAACCCGCCGACAAACGGGATCGTTGAGCGCTTTCACAAGACGGTGCTGGACGAGTTCTATCGTGTGGCGTTCTGCAAGAAGATCTCCGGTTCAATCGCTGCGTCGCAGAGCGATCTCGATACTTGGGTGAGGATTTATAATGATGAGCGGCCGCATCAGGGCCGGTGGTGCTTTGGCAACACGCCAATGCAGACCTTCTTGGATACCCTGCCGCTGGCGAAGGAGAAAATGATTGCAGCCTGATCCTGTCGGACAGGCTCAATCCAATCACTCTCTGACGCCGACTGTCCGATCAAATACCGACTACTACATAGAAGGGTCGCGAATGCGGTCATTCTCATCCACGCGCCCTGCGCAGTGTAGCCGACCATCTCCTGAACGTGGCCTGCGCCATGCTCAGAGACGGTACTCTCTTCAACCCTGAGGCGGCTCGGAGGCTTCCCCGGTACCTCATAATCTCGGACCGACGAGGTCATTCAGATCCGCTTGTTAAAAGGTGGGGAGTCCCATCAATCACATTGCCAAACAGGCGCCATCCAGACGTGCTAGTGTCGATGAGTCTTCTTGAGCATCCGAAAGTGCTGAATCGAGACAGGCATCACGACTAAGGGTCGTGACTTATCTCCTTGCAAACCCGCCCGGTCTACATAAAGTCATCGTCGTCCGAATGCGACGGGCCGTTTGCTGCACTCTCGGTACCCTCGGTTTCACAGCTTTCACTATCTTCGGCTTTGGAGAGATACAATGGAGGTTTGTTTGCACGCTGCCATTCCCCGGCACTGTTCTTCGTCCATTTGTCGGGATGCTGGGTAGGATCAAGCACCATCACCGAATCACTCACCTCAACAAACCCCATCATCGCCGCGCGGGCTTTCGCTTCCTGGTTGACAGGATGAGAGAGGAGCAACGGTCGTTCGCCGTCGAGCCGAAGTTGATACTCCAGCAGAATATCGCCTGCGTTCTCGACAAGCGGATGAGTAACCCGAAGATCTACAATGGATGTGATTTCAGTTCGCCCGGGGAACTGTTGCCGCCACTTGTTCTCTTCGAACACTTCACTCATGCTAGCTCTGCCCTCTGTTCTTAGAAGCCCAACACTCTGCTTGCCCAACTGATAGCTAAAATATCGCGCGGTTTCCGAACCAGATCCAACGCCGTGGTGATAGGCAACATCTTTTGTGTGCGTGGCCTTCAAGGACACAGCATCAGAGTACTGCTTTGGGTTCGCAGCAATATGCTCAATTTCGTCGCCATAAAAGCTCATCATTTTCTCCTCGAATAAACTCCTTGAGATCTCCACCACAGGAGGTTTGGGAACGAGGGAATATGCCGGTGCTGGCGAAGATGAGCGAGCGTTGGAGTCGGCTGTGGCTAAGTGCATGTTGGCGAGAGTGTCCGAGAAACTTTGCGTTCGCTCGCTGTCGGCTGTCCACGAATTTGTTTCGTCAGCCACGCCATTGCGTGTCCATTCACCGGAAAAGCCGCCAATTCGACCGTACATGACGATTCGCACTCCTAAGGAGCATCATTTTCGAGGCTGGTTATGCCCTGCAGCGCACGATAGTCAGCCCGGCTGACGATAAGCTGGCGTAGGCGTTCTGTGGATGTACGAGAAAACCCGGCCTGGTTCAGCGCTCGCGCCTGAGTAATCAATCAAGCTGCGGCATACGCCGAATGGACCTGCTCCGCTTTTTTGGAGAGCGTTTTGGGGTCCTGTTGCAAATCCGAATCAGAGACGAGAAAGAATCAGGTGCTTGTGGAGAGCTCATGCGGCGAGCAGATCGAGTTGCTCCGCGAGTGACGGCAGCAGATTATGGGCAGACTTCGCCTATTCTTTCCGCATCATGTGCTCCATTTCAACCCCGCCCAGGATGGCGCGAGCGCTGCTCAGAGACTTGAAGCCGAGCATCGGCCGGATCCGCTGCTTGATCGCCCGATAATCCTACTCGATCCGGTTGTTCAAGTAGGCGCTTTGCCGGATCCGAATGGGCTTCAGATCACGCCATGTTCTCTCCGGGAGCCGATCGGCAGTATCGCAAGAGAGGATCGCCTCGCGGTTCGCCTGGCTGCCGTCGATCACGGATGGACAGCATCAGGTCCTCCTGCGGTGAGGAGATCGGCGTCGCAGGCGGTCGAAGCGCCAAATATACTCCTCAACCGCCCAGCGCACCTGATCCCAACAACTTTCCGCTGCCAAACACGTCCTGGGCAGCCGAAAGGTCCGAGGAAAGACACGAATAGTCGATCGGAGTGTGGGTCAGGCCACACCAGGATGCCTTTCGGCGCCAGCCTACCAGACGGTCCATCGCTGTGAGAGTCAGGCCGTCCAGGAACTGGCTACCATTCATTGACTGTCGCTATGGTCGATGAGACCGGATCGTTGGACGGGCTGCGGTCGGGATTGGCCTGGCGGGCGGCGTGCTCGGAGTCGATCGACGGGGCGATCGGCAGCACCCGGCAGATCGGCTCGACCCCATAGACCTCCCGATGCTCGCCGGTAAACTCCTTCATGGCTTGGAGCGGCGGTCGAGCTCCGCATGGGCAAAATACGCGCTGGCCTTGCGTAGGATGTCGTCGGCCCAGGGCGAAGGCCCTGGTCGCGCTCCGCCTGCCGCACCCAGTGGCGCAGGGTCTCGCCCGAGCAGCCGATCTTCGCTGCGATCGACCGGATCGCGTCATACTGGGAGGTGTACTCGTCCCGGTGATCGAAAACCATCCGGACCGCCCGCTCGCGGACCTCTGGTGAATATGGGGGTGTTCTCTTCGTCATGGCTCCATCCGGTCAGGAGTGGGAGCCTCCGGGAATCCCGGCGCGGTTCACTTCGATCTCGCTCGTGACCGCATCGATCCGCTCATCCAGATGATGCCAGTCCTGCATCAGCCCCTTGATCAGGCGCACCATGCGCGGGGTGAGGACATCGGTTCGCTTGGCGAGGAAGTCTGGCAGAGCCTGCGGCAGGGATCGCAGGCCCTGTCGCATTGCAGTTCCCCGTTCCCACAGAAGGGTCCGGATCTGGTTGACCACTGCCGTGCGCTCTCCCCGACCAATTGCGCACGAACACGATGAAGAGCTTGCAGGTCGAGTTGCTCGACTGTCTTGGTCGGCACGAAGCGCATGGTGGGCCGCAGGACGGCTTCGGCAATGGCTTCAAGAACTGCGCCGGGATGAGCTTCACATCGTGGCCAAGCGCCAGCAACTGACGGCTGAGATGGTGCGCGCCAACGCAGGCTTCCATGCCGATCAGGCCGACCGGCATGTTGGCCAGCCGCGCCTCAACCTGTCCCCGCGCGAGCTTCAAGCGCAGGACAATCGCACCGCGGGCATCCAGGCCCATGAGGCGAAAGCTGTTCTTGCCGATGTCGATGCCAAGGGTGGCAACTGGCGGAAGCTGAGCATTGGACATGGACCAGATCCTTATGCTGGGGCGCCCCTCTCATGAACGGTGCGCTGGTAAGCACGGCCGTCCATCCCATTAGCTTCTCAAGCTAGATGAGCAGGGCAATGCGTTCTGCAAGCGGGCTATGGAGAATGCGCTGCCTGGATCCGTCGCCGATCTGTATCGCCTGGCGCGCCGCGCGTTCCCCCGCCTGTAGCGCCGAACTGAACTCATCACCAGCTTCTTTCGGCACGCAGGCCTCTCCGGCACATGATTTGCATGAAGATCCTCAGAACGCCGCCGAAGGTGGGTAACACCTGCCCGTCAGCTCGTCGTCAGCTTGTCTGAGTATCACTCGCAGCAGGGCCTAACCAGCCCGAACTCACTGCGAAGAGACTTAGGCCGAAGGGAACCGCGAACCGCCATGTCTAATCGAATCAAGGGCTCATCCACACGCGCTAGCCAAGCTGACGAACCGAGTCAGTCGGTGGACAGCTTTATGGAAACACTTGTCGGCATGCCGTCCCGATTGGCGGCGGATCCCCATGCTAGTTCGTCTTCGGCGCCAACACGGCCGTACTTGCTCGCTCCCCGACCTCCCATCGAATAAATCGATAGGTCTTCCTTCACGAGAGATGTGAGGGCGTTTTACGGCAATAACATCAAGCACATTGCCGATAATCCATAAGAGTACTCGGAGTTCGTGTCCTCAAAAGCCGCGCGCACAGCCACCCTTAGGCGCTGACCGACGAGCAGATCGGGTGCCAGGTGATCGAAATCTACGGCGGCAATCCGGATGAGCTGGGTGCGCTGATCCGGCCGTACGTGCAGCGCATCGAGGTGAGCGGCGAAACGCTCTTTTGCTATGCGCCCGATCCGGAGCAGGTGCTCGTGCAGCTGCGCGGGCGCGAAACGGAGAAATGAAAATGTACGAATGGTATGCGACGAATCTCGACGCCCCGGCTCTCCGGGAAGCGTCGCTGGACCAGATCCTGCACGCCTGGGCTGCCGAAGAGGGTCAGGGGGAAGACGAGAACCGGCAAGAGGTGGTAAGACGAATCAGAGCCTGGGTGGCAGCCGGCGATGTCGGTGCCTGGCTGGATCTGTCATTCCTGTCCCTAACCTGCCTGCCTGCGGCCCTCCCGGCCGGGCTCCTGTGGCTCGACACCGGCTGCAACCGGCTGACCAGCCTGCCCGCGACCCTCCCGGCCGGGCTCCAGCGGCTCAACGCCGGTGGCAATGAGCTGACC
>NZ_LCYG01000042.1 GCF_001017175.1 Microvirga vignae
ATGTGCCGCCTGATGACCAAAAGGTTAGCCCATGCAGCAGCTTAATTTCCAAACATCCTCTAGAGCATCGGATGAGAACAGTGGAAACCACTTTTGGGTCCGATACTCCCTTCCCCTCATGAGCGCATCGTTGATTGCGGAAAACCGGATCCATTTTTGGAGCACGATGCGCCAATCACGGACGCCCGCACAAACGAAAACGGCCAGGCGAAACGCCTGACCGCTTCGACCTTCAAGCGCCGAGCGCTCAGCCGACGATGCGGTACTTCACGAAGCCTTCCGGGGCATCGCCCATCTTCTCGACCTTGATGCCGGCCGGCTGATAGGCAGCGGCATTCGGCCCCGTCGTGAAGGTCATGGTGACGCCTGCGGGCACTGCGAGCGACCACGAGCCATCGATCTTCGGCGCGACTTCCTTCTTCTCGATGATGTAGCGCATGATCGCATCGCGGGTGAGATCGGGCGCCTCGAACACGATGGTCGTGCCGTCGTTGCCAGGGAAGTTGCCGCCACCGCCCGCGCGGTAGTTGTTCGTCACGACGATGAACTGCTGATCGTCCGTCACGGGCTTGCCGTTATGGGTCAGGTCCTTGATGCGGTGCGCATCGGCATTCACCACCTTGCCGTTGTCGTCATAGCGCGAGGCTTGGGTCGGATCGATCTTATACTGCACGCCTGCGATGACGTCGAAGTTGTAGGCCGGGAACTTGGAATTGATGAGTTCCTGCTCGCCGCCCTTCGCCGGATCGATCTGGTTGTAGATGCCGGCCGAACGCTCGAGCCACTCGCGCACCTGCGCGCCCGTCACCTTCACCACGCGGATCGTGTTCGGATAGATGTAGATATCCGCCATGTCCTTGATGGCGAGCGGACCGGGCTTGATGTCGGTGAAGTAGTTCGGGCCGCCGCGGCCGCCGGCCTTGAAGGGCGCGGCAGCGGACAGGATCGGCAGATCCTTGAAGGCAGACGCCTTGAGCTGGTCCGCCACGTACCAGGCCTGCGCCTCGGCAACGAGCTTCACGGACGCATCGTCCGCCACGAGCGAGAAATAGGAATGGATCGGCACGGAAGTGGCGCCGACGGGCTCACGCACATATTTCAGCGTGGCGTCGTGACCGGCCTGGGCTGCGGCCATCACGGCTGCATCGGAATCAACCTTCGCCACCACCTTGCGGTCGACGCGGTCATAGATCGGGCGCGCCTCGGTGCTAAAGCCCGCCGCCTTCCAGGCATTGCCTTCCTTCGTCAGCTCGAGATCGATGAGGCCCAGGTGACTGCCCCAGAAGCCGGCCATCACGGCAGGCTTGCCATGGAGCGTGCCCGCCTTCACGTCGACGCCGGGGATGTTGTTGAATTCCTTGCCGCCGGGGAACACGAAGTGCTGGTGGCCGGTGAGGATGACGTCGATGCCGTCGACCTTCGCCAGATGCAGCGCAGCGTTTTCCTCGCCGCCCTTGCGTTCGCCGCCCGCGATGCCGGAATGGCAGAGCGCCACGACGATGTCGGCGCCGGCCTTCTTCAGATCCGGCACATGCTTGTGCGCAGCATCGACGATATCGAGCGTCGTGGCCTTGCCGTCGAGATGCGACTTGTCCCACTGCACGATCTGCGGCGGCACGAAGCCGATGACGCCGACCTTGATCGTCTGCCTGGCTCCCGCCTCGTCCACGAACTCGCGGTCGAGAACGAGCCAAGGCTTCTGCAACAGCTCGCCGTTCGCCTTGACGACGTTGGCGCAGACCAGCGGAAATTTCGCGGCACCCAGCGAGTTCTGCAGGAACTCGAGACCGTAGTTGAACTCGTGATTGCCGAGCGTGCCGCAATCGTAATTGAGCTCGTTCATGGCGGCCACCATGGGGTGCACGTCGCCAGCCTTCATACCGCGGCGATAGGCGATGAAATCGCCCAGCGGCGAGCCCTGGATCATGTCGCCGTTGTCGAAGAGCAGGCTGTTCTTCGCCTCGCCCCGCGCTGCCTTCACGAGGGTCGCCGTGCGCGCGAGACCCACCGTGTCGTCGGCCGCATCGCGATAGTAATCATACGGGAAGATGTTCACGTGAAGGTCGGTGGTCTCCATGATGCGGAGCTTCACCACCGGGCTGGCGGCCCAGGCGAGATTGGGCAGGCCCGAGAGAGCGGCGGCGGCCACGCCGGTTTGAAGGACGCGGCGGCGGGTAATCGACGATGTCATGAGATAGTTTCCCTCTGGTGGAACGTTGTTCCTTAACCGGAGGGAAGCACATCTTTTATGACAGGATCAAGATAGCCGGCTTAAGGATCTCGGCCGTACGACATCCTACGGCATCCCCGGCCCTGGCCCCTCCGCGTCATCCCCGGGCTTGGCCCGGCCATGACGGTGAAAGGCCATGACGTGGAGGATGTCATCACGATACCCGCAACGCCTCGTCGAGGTCGCGGTAGAGATCCTCCACGTCCTCGATGCCGGTGGACAGACGCAGGAGGTCGGACGGGCAAGGCGTTCCCGGGCCCTCGATGGAGGCGCGGTGCTCGACGAGGCTCTCGACGCCGCCAAGCGATGTCGCCCTTTTCCACAGGCGAACCTTCGCGGCCGTGCTGATGGCGGCAGCCTCCCCGCCCGTCACCTGGATCGAGAGCATGTAGCCGAAGCCGCCCTCCATCTGCCGCGCGGCGATGTCGTGACCGGGATGCTGCGGCAGGCCGGGATAGAGCACACGCGCCACCTTCGGGTGCGCGGAGAAGCGCTGCGCAAGTTCGAGAGCGCTTTTCGCCTGCGCGGCCGTGCGCACATGGAGAGTGCGCATGCCGCGCATCAGGAGATACGCCTCGAACGGGCCGAGGATCGCGCCCTGCATCTTGCGGATGGAAGCGACCTTCGCCCAGAACTCGTCGGCCTTCGCACCGGCGAGCGCGCCCGCCACCACATCCGAATGACCGTTGAGCACCTTGGTCGCGGCATGCATGACGATGTCGGCGCCGAGATTGAGCGGACGGGTATGAACCGGCGAGGCGGTCGTGGAATCGACCGCCAGACGCGCACCCGCCGCATGGGCGATCTCGGCGACGGCCGCGATGTCGGTGATTGTCCAGAGGGGATTGGAGGGCGTTTCGACCCAGAGGAGCTTGGTGCGGCCCGGAACGACGACGGCACGCAGGGCATCGAGATCGTCCGTCTCCACGAAATCGACCGCCAGGCCCCAGCGCACGGCCTCCGTCATCAGCCAGTTGCGGAGCGCCCAGTACATGACCTTGGAGGCCACGATGTGATCGCCAGGATTCAGCGCCTGGAACACGGCGGTGGCTGCCGCCATGCCGGAGGAAAACAGGAGAGCGCCGGCCTCGGCTTCTTCCAGCATCGCCAGCACGCCTTCAGCCTCGCGGATCGTCGCGTTGTCGGGGCGGCCATAGACGTAGCCGGAGGAATAGGCGTTGTCCTCGTCGCGGATGTAGGTGGTCGCCACATGGATCGGCGGCACCACCGCTTTCGTGATCGGGTCCACGTGGCCCATCGCCTGGGCGGTCAGGCTGCGCTTCGACCACGGAGAACGCGATGATGACATGGGAACCTCCGGCAAGCGTGACGGTTGCGTCACGGAATGTAAGACGCGCACCTCATAAAGGGATTTCAACGATGCATACAGATCAAACTGCGCCGGGCAGCCATGCAACGCCGCCTCTCTTGCGGCTTCTGATCTCCGTCCTGCCGGTCGTGGCTGTCAGCGCCGCCGGCGGACTCGTGACGAGGGCCAAGATCCCAACCTGGTATGCCAATCTCGCCAAGCCCGGATTGACGCCGCCGAACTGGCTCTTCGCACCCGTCTGGACCACCCTTTATGCGCTGATGGCCTATGCGCTCTGGCGCATCCTCTCCCTGCCGAAGAACCAGCCCGGGCGGACAGCGGCGGTAACGCTCTTCTTTGTGCAGCTCGCGCTGAACTCGCTCTGGTCCTTCGCATTCTTCGGCGCGCAGAGCCCGCTGGCGGGTCTTATCGTCATCGCCGCGCTGATCGTGGCGATCCTCGCCACGATCGTTGCATTCTGGAAGCTCGATCGCGTCGCCGCACTTCTTTTCGTGCCGTATCTCGCCTGGGTCTCCTATGCGACCTTTCTGAACGGCGCGCTCTGGCAGCTCAACAGCTGACTATTCCGGCTTGTCGAAGAGGTCCGGATTCGTGTTGTGGCGGTCGAGAACGCCGACGAACGGGAGCTGGCGATAGGAATGGGCGACATCCATGCCGTAGCCGATCACGAACACGTCGGGGCAGGTGAAACCCACATAATCCGGATCGATCGACACGGCGCGCTTGCCGGGCTTTTCCAGGAGAACGGCGGTCTTCACGCTCTTGGCGCCGCGGGCCATCAGAAGGTCCTTGGCGAAGGTGACCGTGCGGCCTGATTCGAGAATATCGTCCACGAGCAGCACGTCGCGGCCGCGCACGTCGCTTTCCACGTCGCGCAGGATCGTGACGTTGCCGGACGAAACGGTGCCGTCGAGATAGCTGGAGAGATGCACGAACTCCACCTGGGGGCTGAGGCCCGCACGGTGCAAGGCACGGATCAGATCCGCCGCAAACATGAAGCTTCCCTTCAGCACGGCGACGACCAGCAGGTTCTTAGGTTTGGAATTCGCGATTTCCTGCGCCAGAGCCTCGTTGCGCTTGGCGATGGTCTCCTCGTCGAAGAGAACCCGGATACGGTGGGAAGCAGTCATCGTCGGTCTGTCCAGAAACAAGTGGAAGCGTTTGAAGGCTTCTCCCTTCACGACCATGGCGGAGCGCGGAAGTCAAACGGACTTCACGATTTTCACGGCGAAATCGGACGCTTGAGCCGTTCCAGGACCGATCCTGCGGCAATGTCCCGCGACCACCTCGCTTTCCGTCCATGTCCCGCAAGTTTATGGCTTGCTAACCATGGCGGGGCGATAAGTTGAGACGAATCGCCTTGTGGCTGGACTTCCGGTCCGTCACTTTTGCAGATGCTCCAGGAGGGTTCAGGCGCGCGTGAGAGCCTATTACGACGAGGAATTCGATGAAGACATGGCTGTCCCGGCCGTGCATTTCGAGAATGTGGGCGTGCGTTACGGCATGGGGCCCGAGGTCCTGCGCGACCTGACCTTCTCGATCGAGCCGAATTCCTTCCAGTTCCTCACGGGTCCCTCGGGCGCAGGCAAGACCACGCTGCTGCGCCTCATCCTGCTCTCGGTGAAGCCGACGCGCGGGCTGATCTCGCTCTTCGGAGAGGATGTCTCCAAGATCTCGAAAAACGAGCTGACCGGCCTCCGCCGCCGCATGGGCGTGGTGTTCCAGGATTTCCGTCTGCTCGATCACCTGACGACCTACGAGAACGTCGCGCTGCCCCTGCGCGTCCAGGGCAAGGAGGAGGCGAGCTACCGCGCCGAGGTCGTGGAGCTGCTGCGCTGGGTCGGTTTGGGCGACCGCATGCACATGCTGCCGCCCGTGCTCTCGGGCGGTGAGAAGCAGCGCGCAGCCATTGCCCGGGCGCTGATCGTGCGGCCGGACCTGCTCCTCGCCGACGAGCCCACCGGCAACGTGGATCCCTCGCTCGCCCGGCGGCTGCTGCGCCTCTTTATCGAACTCAACCGGCTCGGAACTTCGGTGGTCATCGCCACCCACGATTTCAGCCTCATGGACCAGCTCAACGTTCGCCGCCTCGTGCTCGGCGACGGCCGGCTGCATATCGACGAGTAAGCCGGATGAACGCGCCCCAACCCCGCCTCAGGAAGGCCGCGGCGCAGAAGCCGCAGGGAGGAGAGAAGCGAAAGCTCCCCGCCTCCTTGAGCCGCAACGCGCCGCTCGTGCCGGTCGACTCGGCAGGCGGTCAGGCGCTCGCCGCCGTCATCGCGATCCTCACCTTCCTTGCTGCTCTGTGCGCGGGCGGCGCGGAATTGATCTCCGCCAGTTCCGCTCAGTGGCGCTCGGAAATCGCCCGCGAGGTCACCATCCAGATTCGTCCCAACCCCCAGCGCTCCATCGACGATGATGTGGCGCGCGCGGTGGCGTTGGCGCGCCAGGCACCGGGCGTGGAAGAGGCACAGCCCTTCACGAAGGAGGAGTCCGAGCGTCTTCTGGAGCCGTGGCTTGGAACCGGCCTCGATTTCAACGACCTGCCGGTGCCGCGCCTGATCGTGATCAAGCTCAAGGAAGACGAGCGCCCCGATTTCGCTCCCCTCAAGCAAAGCCTGCAGAAGGAGGTGCCCGGCGCGACGCTCGACGATCATGCGCTCTGGGTCTCGCGCCTCTCGACCATGGCCAATACGATCATTGCCACGGGCGTGTTTCTGGTGACCCTCGTTCTCATCGCGGCGGGGTTGGCCGTCATCTTCGCCACGCGCGGTGCCATGGCCGGCAACAAGGAAGTGGTGGAGGTGCTGCATTTCGTCGGTGCCAACGACGACTTCATCGCCAAGGAATTCCAGCGCCGCTTCTTCCGCTTAGGCCTTCGAGGCAGTGCTATCGGCGCGGGCGGCGCCCTCGTTCTCATCATCGTCTTGGGACTGATCACCCGCTCCTGGCGGGCGAGCCCGGCCGGCGACCAGATCGAGGCCCTGTTCGGGGCGTTCAGCATCAGCTGGACAGGTTATCTGGTCGTCATCCTGATCGCGCTCCTCGTGGCGCTGATCACGGGCATCGTGTCGCGCCTGACGGTGAGACGTTTTCTTAACGGAAATGGTTGATTCTGAGTTACCCGTGGAAAAAGAGGGCTGCCTCTCCATTGCCGCATTCTCCACTATCATCGCCCAGGATGACCTCGCGAACGCAGACTTGGCGAACGCAAAACTGGGCGACGCCGAGCGCCATGGAACCCGCTGAAGCCGTGGGCTGGGGCTGGACGATGCTTGGCGCTCCGACACATCCGACCAGGAGGTCCTTGACCCGACGGCTCTTGGGCGTCGGCGCTTGGAGCCTTTCCGCTTTCTGTCTGATCGGCTTCCTCGGATTTCTTGCCTTCGTCTACAGCATCGATCGCATCGAGCAGCCGCCCGAGACGCGTGCTGACGGCATCGTCGCGATGACAGGCGGCGCGCAGCGTATCGGTGATGCCATCGACCTCCTGGCGAAAGGCTACGCCAAGCGCCTCCTGATCTCCGGCGTCAACGAGAAGACCAACCGCGATCAGATCTCCCGCCTCAATCCCGGCCAGCGGCAGCTCTTCGATTGCTGCGTGGACCTGGATTACCGGGCCCGCAACACCATCGGCAACGCCATCGAGACGCGGCGCTGGGCTGAATCGAACGGGTTCGACACCATCATCGTCGTGACCTCGAACTACCACATGCCCCGCATGCTGGTGGAGCTCGACCACGCCCTGCCGAACCTGCAGAAGATCCCTTACCCCGTTGCAGCGACCATCGATCCGCACGAGTGGTGGCGCAATCCCGCGACAGCCAAGGTTCTCGTAACGGAATACGTGAAGTTCCTCGCCGTCTGGGTCCGCACCCGCTTCGAGGGAGATCCGGAGAGTTCCTCTGTCGCCCACATCATCAGCGGCGGCGCTCCGAGCCAGAGGGCGAACGTTCAGACATCGTTGCGCTAGAGCATCGTGCGGACCCGAAGGGCCGCGCCAGCGAAAAGTGGATCCGGTATTCCGCACGATGCTCTCATTTGAGGAGAAAGTATCGGATTGGCCCCAAAAGTGCCAATCCACTTTTGGGTCCGATGCTGTAGAGCCAGGAGATAAAACCGATTAAGGTGCGCCACCCGCGGAGCTGCACGCTCCGCTTTTTTACGTTTTTCACGAAGCCATGCTGTTCGTTCGATCCCTGCTGTTCAACATCGCCTTCTACGCCAATCTGATCCTGTGGCTGATCCTGCTCCTCCCGGGCCTCCTGGTGCCGCGTCGGACATTCATCAGGTTCGCTCAAGCCTGGGCGCACTCGTCTCTCTGGCTCCTGAGGGTTCTGGCCGGGACCAGGATCGAGGTCCGTGGACGCGAAAAGATCCCGGCCGGCGGGGCCCTGGTCGCCGCCAAGCATCAATCTCTTTGGGAAACCTTCGCGCTGGTGACCCTTTTCGATGATCCGACCTTCATCCTGAAGCGGGAGCTGATGTGGATTCCCTTCTTCGGGTGGTATCTCTGGAAGGCGGGCTGCGTTCCGGTGAACCGCAAGGCGGGATCGTCGGCCCTCATGCAGATGACGGCGCGGGCCAAGGAAGAGGCGCAGCATGGCCGCCAGATCATCATCTTTCCGGAAGGCACGCGCCGCCCACCGGGAGCGCCGCCCGCCTACAAGTACGGCGTGGCGCACCTCTATCATAACCTCGGGTTCCCCTGCATCCCGGTGGCGCTGAATTCGGGTCTCTACTGGCCCCGCCGTCAGTTCATCCGCCGCCCCGGCACGATTCGCGTTGAAATTCTCGATTCCATTGCTCCCGGACTATCGCGTGAAGAGTTCTTCAAGCTCGCCCAGGAGCGGATCGAGGAATCGTCCGACCGGCTGCTTGCGGAGGGGCAGCGGGAGCTGGGCATGAGCGATTCGGCCCAGAAAGCTGCCGTATCAGCCTCAAAAGTTTGATATTGCTAAGCTTTCCGGCATCTTGACGGTTCGCCTCGCCCTTCCTACATATAAGAACATATGGCGAACAAACGTACCATATCCTGGAATATGGCCATGCGGGATCTCCGCAACGACCGAATGCGGAGGGCTGGCGTGCGCGAGGAACGCTTACGGGCAACGGCGGGGCTTCGCTCCTCCTCCACCTTGAGCTCATGGCGCGGCCTGTCCGGCCGCCGTTACATCGTCGGCGTGCATCCCCTCGACCTCAAGGAACTGCTGGAAGTCACCGATGCGGTGATCCTGGCCGTCAGCCGCGACGAAGGCGGCACTGGTCACGTGGTCGATTCCGTGCTCGCCGGGCCTGAGCCCAGCACGGAGACGCGGACCCGCTGGCTCGAAAGGGTGCAGGAGCGCGGCGCCTCGGAACTCCACATCCACCGCCTTGCCGATACGGAAGCACGCCGCCGCGAGATCCTGGCCGACCTGCGCGAGAATGCCGATCACGCCTCCTGATCGAGCGCCTCGACGAGCCGCTGCATCAGCGGATCGACGACACCCATGCCGAGAAGATGCTCATGGGTCGAGCGCACGTAATCCGGATTGGCGCCGGAGATTCCTCGTCCCTGCCGCACCAGAGCCAGCACCTGATCGAAGGAGAGATTGCCCGCATATTGCTCATGCCTGCGGTCGGCCACGTAGCCGATGGCCGTGACAGCCCTGCCGTCGTCGAGCCGGACGGGCAGGTGCCGCTCCAGATAGACGCTCGTCACCTGTTCGCGCTCGCGCAGGTAGTGCACCGTGGATTCAGCCTCTTGCCTCGTCACGCGAAACGCGACGCCGTGGCAGCGCCCGCCGCGATCGAGCCCGAGAACGAGTCCCGGATTCTCGGGCGTTCCGCGATGGACATGGGAGAGAACGCAAAGCGCGCGGCGATAGCCGTGAAGATGAGCGTGGCGGCGCTCGACAAAGGGAAAGCCCGGCCTCCACATGAGGGAGCCGTAGCCGAAGACCCACAGATCGTCAGACCCGTCCATCATCGCTTTTTCGTGCCCGAACCTTGCCTGCTTTGTTTTTTAAGGAGCGCAGCAACCACGCAAAAAGTGCTCTCCACTTTTCCTCACGGGCGCTACCAGTTACGAAGCAGCAGCACAACAGGAGATCTTGCATGGCTGAGGCCATCCCCTCGGAAAACAGGCGCCGTAGCCGCTTCTGGCTCTACACGCCCTTCGTCCTGCTGCTTCTCGTCACGATTGCCTGGAGCGTGGCCTGGTTCTTCATCCGCCACCGCGCTACCGAGGCGCTCGACGCATGGCTTGAGGCAGAAGCACAAAGGGGCCGGCAATGGACCTGCACGGACCGCACCATCGCAGGCTATCCATTCCGCATCGAGATCATCTGCGACACGCTCGATCTGAAGCAGGGCGCGGTGACGGCCTCCTTCGGACGGACGGAGGCCATCGCTCAGGTGTATCAGCCGCGCCTCGTGATTGCCGAGATCGCAGGACCTCTCCGCGCGAGCGACGGCAAGGTGAATGTGCAGGGCCAGTGGAATCTGATGCAGGCGAGCATCCATGCCTCGCAGACCGGGCTTCAGCGCATCTCCGTTGCGGCGAACGCACCCAGGTTCAATGTGACCGGACTTCTGCCGCAGGAGATCGCAACGTCGGGCGAGCGTCTCGAACTGCATCTGCGTCCCAATCCCTCGCGAGCTTCCGAGAAGGCTTATGATGCGGCACTTTCCGTGAAGCAGGCGCGCATTCCGCTGCTCGATGCGCTCATCGGCGGCATGGAGCCTGCGGATCTGAATGCGGATGTCACGGCAACCCAGGTCGTCGGCTTTCAGGGCCGCCCGGTTGCCGAGGAACTCGAGCGCTGGCGGACGGCGGGCGGCACGCTCGACATCCTGATGCTGTCCGGCGCCAAGGGCCCGCGCCGCATTGAGGCGAAGGGCCGCTTGAATTTCGACGAGGAACATCGACCCGCGGGCCAGCTCAACGTGGCCGCCGCAGGCCTCGACGGCCTCATCGGCAATGTCACGGGCAACCGCACGGGCGGCGCGCTGCTCGGCGCGCTTCTGGGGCAGAACCCGCGCGCTCAGGGAAAGAACCCGCAGCTTGCCCCTCTGCCGCCGCTGACCCTCAACAACGGTTTTCTTGCGATGGGACCTTTCGTGGTCCCGAACGTCAGGCTGCAGCCGCTATATTAAGGGTCATTGCAATCTCACACACGTCATGGCCAGGCTTGTCCCGGCCATCCCGATGCGGACACACGTTGCGTCCCTCGTAAGCGAGATCACCGGCACAAGGCCGGTGATGACGAGAGAATGAACGCTCAAGCCTTGTCCTCCCGCCTGCGCCCAAAATCGGGCTCCGGCGTTTCCTGGCCCGACGAGATGATGCCGCGCCGGATCGCCCGGGTGCGGGTGAAGAGATCGAACAGCTTGTCGCCCTCGCCCCAGCGGATGGCGCGCGCGAGGAGCGCGATGTCCTCGTTGAGGCGACCCAGCATTTCGAGCACCGCTTCCTTGTTGTGCAGGAAGATGTCGCGCCACATGGTGGGATCGGATGCGGCAATGCGCGTGAAGTCGCGGAAGCCGCCGGCGGAGAACTTGATCACCTCGCCTTGCGTGACGGTTTCCAGATCCGCCGCCGTGCCCACGATGTTGTAGGCGATCAGATGCGGCACGTGGCTCGTGATGGCGAGCACGAGATCATGATGCTGCGCGGTCATGATCTCCACATTCGAACCCATGGCGGCCCAGAAGGCGCGCACGCGCTCGATCGCCTGCTCGTCCGTACCCTCCGGCGGCGTCAGGATGCACCAGCGGTTATGGAAGAGCGTCGCAAAGCCCGCATCCGGGCCTGAATGTTCTGTACCCGCCACCGGATGCGCGGGCACGAAATGCACGCTTTGCGGCAGATGCGGCTGAACCTGCGCGATGACGGAGGCCTTCACCGAACCCACATCGGACACGATGCAACCGGGCTTCAAGCCAGGCTTCATGGCTTCGGCCACGGCACCGCACACGCCCACCGGCACGCAGAGGATGACGAGATCCGCATCCTTCACGCCCGAGACGAAATCGGTCGTCGCCTCGTCCGCGATCCGCAACTCGCGCACGCGCGCCACCACCTCCTCGCTGCGATCGATCGCGACAACCGTACCGGCGAGATTGAGATGCTTCGTCGCCCGTGCGATCGACGAGCCGATCAGGCCGAGGCCGATCAGGGCAACGCGGTTGAACAGCGGCTTGTCGAGAGGAGGCCCAAGACGCTCAGGCATTCCTGGCTCCATTCATGAAATCACGCAGCGCCTCGACGACGAGGCGGTTCGCCTCCTCGCTGCCGACCGTCAAACGAAGAGCATGCGGCAAGCCGTAGGCATCGATGCGGCGCAGGATCAGTCCGCGGCTCGAGAGAAACTCGTCCGCGTCTTTTGCGGTCTTGCCCGTCTCTTCGGGGAAGTTGATCATCAGGAAGTTCGCAACGCTCGGCGTGACCTTCAGGCCAAGCGCCTCGATCTCGTTGGTGAGCCAGTCGAGCCATTGCGCATTGTGCTCGGCGGCTTTCGCCACATGCGCCTCGTCCTGAACCGCCGCGATGCCGGCGGCCATCGCGGGGCCGTTCATGTTGAAGGGACCGCGAATGCGGTTCACCGCATCGACGATATGCGCAGGCGCAACCATCCAGCCGATGCGCAGACTCGCAAGGCCGTAGATCTTCGAGAAGGTGCGCGTCATCACCACGTTCTCCGCGGTGGCGACGAGTTCGAGACCGGACTCGTAATCGTTGCGGCGCACGTATTCCGCATAAGCCGCATCGAGCACCAGCACCACATGCGACGGCAGGCCCGCATGCAGGCGCTTCACCTCGTCGAAGGGAATGTAGGTGCCGGTCGGGTTGTTGGGATTGGCCAGGAAGACGATCTTCGTCTTGTCCGTCACCCTCTCAAGGATCGCATCCACATCCGTGCGGTAGTTCTTCTCCGGCGCCACCACGGGCGTGCCGCCGGCAGCCAGGATCGCAATGCGATAGACGAGGAATCCGTGCTCGCTGTAGATGCCCTCGTCGCCAAGCCCCACATAGGCGGTGGTGATGTACGAGAGCAGTTCGTCGGAACCCGCTCCGCAGACGATGCGGTTGGGATCGAGCCCATACTTCGCGGCGATGGCCTCGCGCAGCTTGGTGGCGGAGCCGTCCGGATAAAGCTCGAAATGGTCCGCGTTCCGCACGGCCTCGATCGCTTTCGGCGAGGGACCGAGCGGCGTCTCGTTCGAGGAGAGCTTATAGACCTTCGATCCCCCTGCGGCCTTGCTCTTGCCGGGCACATAGGCGTCGATCTTCATCACGCCGGGACGGGGTTCGGGACGAACGGACATGGACAACTTCCTACACAATCAGGTCAGGGTCAGGCTCTAGCGCAGCTTTGCGATCATTTCACGTGGAAACGTTCGGCATGGCTGCCGACTTCCACCAGCTGGGCGAGGCTCGCGCCTGCTTCCGTCAACTCCCGATGGAGGCGGGAGGTCTCCACGATGCCGGGCACGGCAATGAGCTCGGAGAGGCCGTTGGCATCGGCGGCGCTTGCCACCACCTCGCCGCCGAGCCGCATCAGCGCCTCGTTCGCGCCCTTGTGCCAGCGCTCGAACTGGGCCGTATAGAGCACCACGTCGCGCACGGCGGCATCCGTGAGGGGCTTGGAGATCACGAAGACCGGAGTGCCCGCCGGGTGGTCCGGACGCTCGATGAAGGGCAGGCGCGCGATGATCTTCGGGCGGTCCCTCTCGGCGAGCGTGCGCCACCAGGCGCCGCTCGTCGCGCCCTGATCGAGGCGGAAGATGCCGAGATCGCCCTTGGAGTTCGCCACAGCCTCGATCACCGCAGCCGCGCTCGGATGGGTGACGTAGGGCACCGTGAAGCCGAAATGGAACCGGGCCGAGTCGCGCATGGGCGCATCGCCCCCCGACACGTCGGCATGGACCGAGTAGTTCGATTGCACATAGGTGAAGGTGCCGATGATCACCCGCCAGATGCTCTCGACCGTATCGAGCGGGAGCAGGCCCTGGTGGCGCTCGGCGAGCGAGCGCATCATCGCGGCCTCGCGGCCCGGACGGAAGGCGGAGCTCAGGCCCGTCTCGGAAGCCTTCTTGGACTCGATCAGCCGGTCGATGATGGTGCCGCGCTCCATGAGCAGCCGGTGCATCGCTTCATCGATCCGGTCGATCTCCTGGCGCAGCTCGGCAAGGGACGGAACGGGCTTCTCGGTGGACATGGCTTCAATCCTGGAACAGAGCGCTCTTCTTTGGCCGGTTTGGAGTCGCTTGTCATCACCCAATAGGCCGCGCCGGGGATGACACCTCTCGTAATGGCGGTCCCGGACGTGATCCGGGATCAGCCTTGGCCCGCTCAGCGTGTTCGCCCCATCCGGTCTACCCTCCGCGTCATGGCCGTCCCTGGACGTGATCCGGGGACAGCTCCGACCCTCCCGGTCTGTTCACATCGCCGATGAACCCTGCGCGTCATCCCCGTCTTGGACACGCGGCGCTCCCAAAGACGGAGATGCCCGGGACAAGCCCGGGCATGACGGCGGAGGGTGCTCCTAATCGCGGAGGATCGTTCCCACTTTGTTCTTGACAATGTTCCTAAGCTGGGCCATGGTCGGGCTGTCCTGACCTGCCGAGGGGCGCGCTCGCGAGGCGTCGTGACTGCGGGGTCGGGAGCGGTCTCGCGGGTGAGGGTACGCAGCCTCACCCGGCGGGAGGCCCAGGCTGCGGCGGGGGCTCACGGCTGGTCGCAGGCCGCCTGCTCTAAACGGGCAGTCTCCGCCTGCGGCAGTCGCTGAACTTCGGCCCGCCTGTCCGCCTAAAAGAACTGTGCGCGAGGGGCCGTCGGGTTCCTCTCACACTTCAGACCTCGAGCCGGACCGCTCCTCGCGCCTCCCTCGATCCCTCACCCTCGAAAGGCTCTCACGCCCCGAGGCCGCTTCCGCTCGCCCGCAGGCTCTTTGACATCTCACGCACCCGGGTCATCCCGACGGCCCGAATGCACCACGTCGGACTTCATGTTCGTTGACGGCTCGATCCGTCCGAAGTACCCGTTGTTCGGAAAATCGAACGCAGCTGCCAATCCATGACATCGTCCCCCCTCTCCCTGGAAGCGCGAAGCCAAGCCGACGACCCGTCGAGCCTGGTCATGCGCTTTGGCGCGGACGAGCCTTTGATCATGGATTCAGGCGTCGCCTTGGCCCCCTGGCAGATCGCCTACCAGACCTACGGCACCCTCAATGCCGGCAGGTCGAACGCGGTGCTGATCTGCCATGCGCTGACCGGCGACCAGCACGTGGCGAACGACAATCCCGTCACAGGCAAGCCCGGCTGGTGGCTGACCATGGTCGGCCCCGGCAAGCCGGTGGACACCAACCGTTTCTTCGTGATCTGCGCCAACGTGATCGGCGGCTGCATGGGCACCACGGGCCCGGCCTCGACCGATCCGGCGACCAGCCAGCCCTATGCCTTGAACTTTCCAGTGGTGACCATCCGCGACATGGTTCGGGCCCAGGCGGCCCTGATCGACAAGCTCGGCATTGAGACCCTGTTCTGCGTTCTCGGTGGCTCCATGGGCGGCATGCAGGTCCTGCAATGGGCGGCGAGCTATTCGCATCGGGTCTTTGCCGCGCTTCCGATCGCGACGGCCGCGCGCCATTCGGCCCAGAACATCGCCTTCCACGAGGTCGGCCGCCAGGCCGTGATGGCCGATCCGGACTGGCGCGGCGGGCGCTATCTGCTCGAGGGTACGCGCCCCTCGAAAGGTCTCGCCGTCGCCCGCATGGGCGCGCATATCACCTATCTGTCCGAGATGGCCTTGCACCGGAAGTTCGGCCGCAATTTCCAGGACCGCAGCGCGCCGACCTTCTCGTTCGACGCCGATTTCCAGATCGAGAGTTACCTGCGTTACCAGGGCATCTCTTTCGTCGAGCGTTTCGACGCCAACTCCTATCTCTATGTGACGCGTGCGATGGATTACTTCGATCTCGCAGCGGAGCACGGCGGCAGCTTGGCCAAAGTCTTCAAAGGCTCGGCCACCCGCTTCTGCGTGATCTCCTTCACCTCAGACTGGCTGTTCCCGACATCCGACTCGCGCGCCATCGTGCATGCGCTGAACGCCGCTGCAGCTTCCGTCGGTTTCGTCGAAGTGGAGAGCGACAAGGGTCATGACGCCTTCCTGCTCGACGAGCCCGCCATGTTCGCGGCAGCAAGCGGCTTCATCGATGCGGCGGCACGTGTGCGGGGGATCGCATGAGCCCATCGAGCCTCGCCCTTCCGGCGACGGACAACGTCACCGGCCACCGCCTCGATTTCCTGCTCGTCACCGACATGGTCGAGCCCGGCTCCCGCGTGCTCGATGTCGGCTGTGGCGATGGCGCCCTGCTGTCGCTCCTGCGCGAGCGCAAGAACGTCGACGGACGTGGCATCGAGATTTCCCGCGAGGGTGTGAATGCCTGCCTCGCCAAGGGTCTGCCCGTCATTCAGGGCGACGCGGATACGGACCTCGCCGATTACCCGGATGACGCCTTCGATTACGTGATCCTTTCGCAGACGATCCAGGCGACGCGCCAACCACGTGTCGTGCTGGAGCACCTGCTGCGCATCGGCCGGCGGGCGATCGTCTCGTTCCCCAACTTCGGACACTGGCGCGTGCGCGTGGATCTGGCCCTCAAAGGCCGGATGCCGGTGACGGAGAACCTGCCCTATTCCTGGTACGACACGCCGAACATCCATTTCTGCACCATCCGCGACTTCGTGGAGCTGTGCCGCGAGGTCGGCGCACAGATGGAAAAAGCCGTTGCGCTGAACGCGGGCGGCAGGCCCATGCAGGTGAGCCTGCCCTGGTGGGTGTGGAACCTGCTCGGCGATCAGGGCGTGTTTTTGTTGAAGCGGCGGTGAGATATCTCCGGCTCCGTCATGGCCTTACGCGCGTCATGGCCGGCCCTGTGCCGGCCATCCACGTCTTTAAGCCGGCGCTGTGTTTCCCAAGGCGTGGATCCCCGGGCCAAGCCCGGGGATGACGAGGATGGTTCGGGGACCGGCGGAGAGCGGGGATGACGAGGAGCATTATCCCTCCCCCGACGACAGCGGGTGCAGGTCGCGGACCATGCTCTTCAGGCGCTCGTCCAGAACGTGCGTGTAGATCTGCGTGGTCGAGATGTCGGAGTGACCCAAAAGCTCCTGCACCACGCGCAGGTCCGCACCGTTCTGGAGCAGATGGCTCGCGAAGGCATGGCGCAGCACGTGGGGGCTGATCTTGTCGGCCCGTAAGCCCGCTCCGGCGGCGACAGCCTTCAGGTCACGGGCGAAGGCCTGACGGGTGAGATACCCGCTCTCGCTGTCAGCCGGGAACAGCCAGGGACCGACCGCCTTCCCCTGCTCTTCGAGCAAAGCAAGATAGACGCGGGCCGCATCCCGCGCCGCGTCCGTGAGAGGGACAAGTCGCTCCTTCGCGCCCTTGCCCCGAACCATGAGGAAGCGGTCGCGGGTCTTGGCCGCACTCCGGGGAAGCGAGACCAGCTCGGAGACGCGAAGCCCTGTGGCGTAGAGAAGTTCCAGCAGACAAGCCATGCGGGCAGCCCGCAGGCGCTCGGCAGGGGGAGCCTCAGACCGGGCAACCCCCTCATGAGCGACTTGCAGCAGCCGGTCGACCTGATCGACCGAGAGAACCTTGGGCAGTGCCCTGCCCCGCTTCGGCGCGGAGACGGCCGCCGTGGGATCGGCGGGGGCATAGCCCTCTACGTAAAGAAATTTGTGGAACTGGCGGACCGCGGAGAGCCTGCGGGCGGCCGAGGTAGCCTTCAGGCCACGCTCTTCGAGACTGGCCATGAAGCCGCGGATGGTGGCAGCGGAGGCGTTGTCAGGTTCGACGCCAGCCTCGTTGAGAAAGCCAAGATAATCATCGAGATCGCGCCGATAGGCATCGAGCGTGTTCTTGGAGGCGCCGCGCTCTGCGGCGAGCATGTCCAGGAAAAGGCTGGCCTGGCGCGCGCCCTTCATGAGGACGAGGGCGTCCGCTGGGTGGGAACCGGCACCGTGATCTCGCGTGGATCAGGATTGACGAAGGTCGCCAGCGCGAACATGGCGGCGAAGCCCAGGCCCGCGAGAACGGCAATAACGAGGAGAAACCGGAACAATGTGGGCAAGGGAGCCTCTTTCAGCGTTCCTCCGCTAGAACCATGCAAAAGCCGCAAAGGCAAGACCAAACCTTGGGTTACATTCCACACGCCACACCATAAGCGCCCTATGCCGGAGCCGGAGCCCCGTGCTAGGACAGGGCCATGAACAATATCAGCCGCTTCAATCCGCTCGATGAAGCTGGCGGGCAGACTGAAAGTCGCCGGCGCGGCCATCCGATCAGCCGCCAGCTCGGCACGCGGTCGATCGTGCTCGTCGGGCTCATGGGCGCCGGAAAAAGCACGGTGGGTCGTAGATTAGCCCAGATGCTCAAACTGCCTTTCCGCGACGCCGATCATGAGATCGAGGCGGCCGCCGGCATGACGATCCCCGACATTTTCGCCATCCATGGGGAGGAGCATTTCCGGGACGGAGAGCGCCGGGTCATCGCGCGCCTCCTCCAGGAAGGTCCCATGGTGCTGGCCACAGGCGGCGGAGCCTTCATGAACGAGGAAACCCGCCGGAGCATCGCCGAGCACGGCATCTCGATCTGGCTGAAGGCCGACCTCGACGTGCTCATGCGCCGAGTCCGCAAGCGCGACTCGAGGCCCCTGCTGCGCAATCCCGATCCGGAAGGCACCATGCGCCGGCTCATGGAGATCCGCTACCCGGTCTATGCCCTGGCGGATCTCACCATCGATTCGCACGAGGCACCCCATGACCGCGTGGTGGCCGACATCATCAAGGCCCTAAGCGGCTGGTTCGAGAAGGAAAAGCAGGGGAGCGCCGAATGAGCATCGCAGCAGCTCAGGTCCAGAACACATCCGTGATCACGGTTCCGGTTCCCCTCGGCGACAGAGCCTATGACATCCTCGTTGGACGTGGTCTCATCGAGGTGGCCGGCCCCCGTATCGCGGCGCTAGGCGCGCGCGCCGCGGCGATTGTGACAGACGAGCATGTTGGCCCGCTCTACGCACAAGCCCTCAGCCAGTCCCTCCAAGCGAACGGCCTTCGCAGCTCAGTGATCACTCTGCCCCCAGGCGAGGCGACGAAGTCCTATACCAGCCTAGAGCGGGTCTGCGACGCCGTCCTGGAGGCCAAGATCGAGCGCGGCGATCTTGTCGTCGCCTTGGGCGGCGGCGTGATCGGCGATCTTGCCGGGTTCGTCGCGGCCATCGTGCGTCGCGGCGTGCGTTTCGTGCAGGTGCCGACCACCCTGCTCTCACAGGTGGATTCTTCCGTCGGCGGCAAGACCGGCATCAACTCCCGCCACGGCAAGAACCTTGTCGGCGCCTTCCATCAGCCGAGCCTCGTGCTCGCCGATACCGCGCTGCTCGATACGCTGCCTGTCCGGGAAATGCGCGCAGGCTATGCGGAGGTGGTGAAATACGGCCTCATCGACGATGCGCGTTTCTTCGCCTGGTGCGAGGCGAACTGGCATGGCATCTTCAACGGTGACCTTGAGCGCGATGAGGCTGTTGCGCAGAGCTGCCGCTCGAAAGCCGCCGTCGTGGTACGCGATGAGCACGAGACCGGTGACCGCGCGCTTCTCAATCTCGGCCATACCTTCGGCCACGCACTGGAGCGGATCACACGATACGATTCCGCGCGCCTCGTTCATGGCGAGGGTGTCGCCATTGGCCTCAACCTCGCCTTCCGTTTCTCCGCCGCGCTGGGGCTTTGCGCGATCTCGGACGCGGAGCGCATTGAGGCACACCTTGCGGTTGTTGGACTTCCCACGCGCCTCTCCCATGTACCGGGTGGGTGCGGCACGGTCGATGAACTGCTTGACGCCATGGCGCAGGACAAGAAGGTGAAGGGTGGATCGCTCACGTTCATTCTGGCGAAGGGCATCGGTCAGAGCTTCATCGCTCCCGGAATCGAGGCCGAGAAGGTCCGCGCCTTCCTGACAGGTGAAATCAACGCATCGCGATCATGATCGAGGAATCCTCTTCCGGCGATCTCTGGCTTGCAGCTCTGGTCGTCGTCATCTGCCTCTTGTGCTCGGCCTTCTTCTCAGCCGGCGAGACGGCCTTCACGGCCGCTTCGCGTGCCCGCATGCTCATGCTGGAAAAGGGCGGCGACAAGCGTGCCCAGCTGGTGAACCGGCTGCTCGAAATGCGGGAGCGCTTCATCGGCACTGTTCTGATCGGCAACAACATCGTCAATATCGGCGTTTCGGCCTTCGCCACCAGCGTGCTTGTCGCGATCTTCGGCGATGGCGGCGCGCTTTATGCCACCGCCATCATGTCGGTGCTGGTGATCGTGTTCGCGGAGGTTCTCCCTAAAACCATCGCCATCTCGTCGCCTGACAGCGTCACGCTCTTTCTCTCGCGGCCGATGTCCTGGATCGTGGCGTTGCTCGGTCCGCTTGCCATCACCATCGAACGCATCGTGCGCCTCATGCTGCGTCCCTTCGGCATCCGAATCGGCGAGAACACGCCGATCCTCTCGGCGTCCGAAGAAATCCGCGGTCAGGTGAATCTGCTGCACAAGGAAGGCGGTGTCGCGAAGGTGGAACGCGACATGCTGGGCGGCCTTCTCGATCTCGAGGATCTCACCGTCTCGGAAGTGATGGTCCACCGCACGAAGATGCGCACCATCAATGCGGATCTCTCATCGGAAGAGATCGTGCGTGAGGTGCTCTCCTCACCCTATACCCGCATGCCGCTCTGGCGCGGAAGCCAGGAGAACATTGTCGGCGTTCTCCATGCCAAGGACCTGCTGCGTGCGCTTGATGCAGTGGGCGGTGATGCGAGCAAGCTGAAGGTGGAGGCGATTGCGCTGGAGAGCTGGTTCGTGCCGGACACCACGTCTCTGCGCGATCAGCTCAAGGCCTTCCTCGCCAAGAAGACTCACTTCGCACTCGTCGTCGACGAGTACGGCGAGGTGATGGGCCTTGTGACCCTCGAGGACATCCTCGAGGAGATTGTTGGCGACATCAAGGACGAGCACGATCTCTCGGTGCAGGGCGTGCGGCCGCAACCCAACGGCTCGGTGAACGTGGACGGCTCCGTGCCGATCCGCGATCTCAACCGCGCCATGGACTGGAATCTGCCGGACGAGGAAGCTACCACCATCGCGGGCCTCGTCATCCATGAGGCTCAGACCATCCCCGATACGGGCCAGATCTTCACCTTTCACGGTTGCCGCTTCCAGGTGCTGCGCAAATCGCGCAACCGCATCACCGCGCTCAGGATCACGCCGCTTCAACCCGTGCGCGGCAGAGAGAGCTGACGCTCAGGCCTTCAGAAACGCAAGCAACGCCCTGTTGACGAGCTCGGGCTCCTCCAGGTGTACCCAATGCGTTGCCTTCTCGACCTTTTGTGCTTGGCCGTCGGCGCACAAGGCCAGACTCTCCTCACATAAGCCGAATTCCAGGAAACGGTCGCGCATACCCCAGATTGCAAGGACCGGCGGCCTCAGCTTGTCTGATGAGCGTTGAAGAGGCCCGAGAGGCAACGCGCGATACCAGTTCAGCATGCCTGTGAGCGCGCCGGGCTGCGACCAGGCTCTCTCGTATTCTGCCAGATCCTTTTCCGAGAACGTGCCTGTCCGGCTCGTGCGCAGGAGCGCACGCTTCAACGCACGGTGATCGTTGGCCGAGAAGAGAGCCTCGGGAAGATAGGGAACCTGAAAGAACCCGATATACGAGCTTCTCAGCATCTGGCTGGGATGACGGCGCATGTAAGCGCCCGCAATGGCTGGATGCGGCGCGTTGATGGCGATCAGCCGCTCGATTCGCTCCGGATATCGAGACGCTGCCCACCAGGCGACAAGGCCGCCCCAATCGTGACCGACGAGGGAATATCGGCCATATCCGAGCATCTCGCTTAAAGCGACGACATCCTTCGCCAGCGTGTCGAGATCGTAGGCCCTGCGGCCTTCCGGCTTGTCGCTGAGATTGTAGCCGCGTTGATCCGGCACAAGCACGTGAAGGCCGGCGCTCGCCAGCGGTTCGATTTGATAGCGCCAGCCCCACCAGAATTCCGGGAAGCCATGCAGGAGGAGGACGAGGGGCCCGTCCTTCGGCCCGGCCTCGATGCAATGGAATGTGATGCCGTTGGCCTGAAGGCGGATGCCGGTCGTGCGAGGGTCGATTGCCTGCGCCATGATCCGTCGAATTCAGGCCTGAGCGGCGACGGCTTCTCGCACGACCTGTAAGGTGGATTCGTCCGTCGCCATGAACTGCGCACGGGCGAGCTCGGCGAAGCGTCCGCCCTTTGCCACGAGTTCATCGAAGGTGCCGGATTCGATGATGCGGCCGTGATCGAAGACGAGAATGCGGTTGGCGTTGCGGATGGTAGCGAGGCGATGGGCAATCACAAAGGTCGTGCGACCTTTCATCACCTCATCGAGCGCCCGCTGCAGCTTCCGCTCGGTGGCGGCATCCAGTGCGCTCGTCGCCTCGTCCAGAATGAGGATCGGCGGGTTCTTCAACAGCGCACGCGCAATCGACAGGCGCTGGCGTTCGCCGCCGGAGAGCGAGCGCCCGCGCTCGCCGATCACCGTATCGAGCCCGTCCGCCTGACGGGAAATGAACTCGATCGCCTGGGCGCGCTCCAGCGCCTCGATCATTTCCGCATCCGTGGCATTGGGGCGACCGACCTGCAGGTTCTCGCGGATCGTGCGGGCAAAGAGCATCGGCTCTTGGAACACGACGCCGATATTGCGGCGAAGCGAAGCGAGAGTCACATCGCGGATGTCGTCACCATCGATGCGGATGCAGCCGGATTGCGGATCGAAGGCCCGGTGCAGCAATCCCAGTGTCGTCGACTTGCCGGAGCCCGTTGCGCCCACCAGCGCCACGTTCTCACCCGGATGGATCGCGAAGGTCACGTCCTGCACGGCGGCCCGCTTGCCGTCGTAGGAGAAGCTCACATTGTCGAACACGACTTCGCCCTTGAAGCGAGCAACCGTTTTGGCGTTGGCACGATCGTGCACGGCGGGTGTCGTGTCGAGAATCTCGAAGAATTCCTGCAACTTCGGTGCCTGCATGAAGAGCTGATTGATGAAACTTACAGCCTGCTCCAGACGTCCGATGAGCATCGTGGCCATGCTCATGAACATGACGATCTCGCCGATGGTCGCCAAGCCGTTGAGATGCAGCCATGTTCCGAGCAGGAAGATGGCGGTCACCGTGATGGTGGCCGAAGCCCGCGAGGCTACCGAGGCCAGCGCCCACCAGGACAGAACAGGGTTCTGCGCCTGCAGCAATTGATGGATGATCGTGCGCAGCGAGCGGCTCTCAGCCTCAATGCGTGTGAACGACTGGATGACCGGCACGTTGCCGAGGGCATCAGAGGCATGTTCGGCGAGGCTCGAGTGGTAGCGCTCGACGGACCCCTGCAGGGTTTCGGTCTTGCGCAGCACGATGGCGGTGAGCACCGAAAATACGCAGACGAGCACCACGAGGAGAATCCCCAGCCGCCAGTTCAGGAACACCGTGAGCGGCAGGAGAACCACAAGCGCGATGAGTGCAGACAGATGCTCCCGGAAGAAGCCGAGCCAGAGCCAGGACATGCCGCCCGAGCCTTCCAGCATCACCTTCAGAACACGGCCCGAATGGGTCGAGGTGTGAAAGGCGAGCGGCAGTTCGAGGACGTGCTCGAAGTAATTGGCGATGACGGCGAGGCGACGGCGATGGGCCAGCCTGTCCGCATGCAGCGCCACGAGGGCGCTTGCGCCAATGGAGAAGAGACCGAAGGCCACCCAGGCTGCAATCAGGGGCATCAGCACCGAGAAGGTGACCGGAGCCGAGCCCGGAATTTGCGCGCGAGTGAGAACGTCGATGATACGGCCGAACAGGATAGGCTCGGCAAAGGCCGAAATCGCCAGGGCGACGTTGGCCAGAGCCAAGAGGGCGCCAACCCTCAGGTCAGACCCGAGTTGGCCCAGAACCCGCACATATAGCCTGATCAGCCGCATGGGATCGACCTGCAACCGTGGCGAAGCTCATCAAAAGAACTCCGCTCCTGATAGAGAGTTTCGTAGTCCTGTTCGCTCAGAATGCCAAGGCTCGGGTCCATAGCCGCCTCACGCCTCACGCTGAGATTCGCCACGGGGATGAATATGGCCGTGTTTCCTGAAGCGTTTGTGGAGGCTACCGATCCACCTCCGCCTCGGGTGTGCCGCCCGCTGCAGCCGAGGCTTGGGCAGGAGGATAGCCCCCTCCTCCGTCTTACGGATGTGGAGGGTCCGCGTATGGAACTCCTCAAGGCCCGGACGGTGCCCAATGGACATGACGGTTGCACCTTTCAGTTCATCATCGAACAGGGACAGCATGGAGTCCTGGTTCTCCTCGTCGAGGGCGGAAGTGGCCTCGTCCATGAAGACCCAGCGGGGCTTGTGGAGCAGAACGCGGGCGAAGGCGACGCGCTGCTGCTGGCCGAGAGAGAGGGTCTTGTCCCAGCGCTCATGCTTGTCGAGCATGTCCAAAAATTCGCCTAGGCCGCAGCGCTCCAGGGCAGCACGGATATCCGCATCGCTGAAGGTATCGGGCGAAGCCGGATAGCTGAGCGCAGCCCTGAGCGTTCCGAGCGGCAGATAAGGACGCTGCGGCAGAAACATCATCTCGTTGCCGGGAGGAATGCGGATCCTGCCGGAACCCCAGGGCCAGATACCGGAGATCGCCCTGAAGAGCGTGCTCTTGCCGGCGCCGGATTCGCCCATGATCAGCACCCGCTCTCCGGGCTGAATTTCCGCCGTTGCATCTTCGATGAGAATGCTGCCGTCGCTCAATGCAATGGATACCCCCTCAAAGCTGAGCCAGCCGTTCGGGTGCGGCTGAATATCGATCTTGCCGTTCTCGGCCGTGACCTCTTCCAAGTCGATGGCCGCCTGGCGGAAGGTGGCGACGCGCAGCACCGCCGAGCGCCAATCGGCAATCTTCGGGAAATTATCGACGAAGTAGCGCAAAGCAGCCTGCACCTGATTGAAGGCACCGACCACCATCATCATGCCGCCAAAGGACAACCGCCCACTGAAGTACCCCGGCGCGGCGGCGATGATCGGAACCACGATCGCGACCCACCCATAGCCCGATGTGATCCAGGTAAGGCGGGCAAGAGCCCCCGAGAGGCGGCGTGTTGCCTTGAGGACCGCCTCCACGAATTCATCGAGGCTGCGCCGCTCGTCATTCTCGCCGTTGTACAGAGAAACGCTCTCCGCACTTTCATTCACGCGCACGAGCGCAAAACGTAAGTCGGCTTCACGCGCATAACGGAACGTGTTGAGGCGGATCAAGGGACGCCCCACGAGCCAGGTGAGTCCAGAGCCGATGCCTGCATAGCCGATCGCAACCCACACCATGTAACCAGGGATCGAGATCTCGTTGCCGCCGATGACGAAGGTTGTCGTGCCAGAGAGCGTCCACAAGACGCCGATGAAGCTGACGAGCAGGAGAAAGGCCTGAAGCATCCCAACGCCAAGCTCCGTCGACAGCTCGGAGAACAGGCGACAATCCTCCTGCAGGCGCTGATCGGGCTGGCCGCTCGCTTCTCCCATGAAACCGAGCTGATAGGCACGGTTGGGCTTGAGCCAGAGATCGAGCAGAACCTGGGTGAGGCGCTGCCTTAAGCGGATCTTGAGCCGCTCCTGAAGCCAAGTCTGCCCCACAACCAGCGCAAGCAACGCGGCGACGATGACAAGAAAAACAATGAGTTGGTTGAAGAAGGCGGATGCATCGCGCTTCTCCACTGCATCGAAGAAGGCGCCGTTCCATTGGTTCAGGCGCACCTGTCCGATCATGTTGCCGATCAGAACGACCACAATGGCGATGGCAAGCCGCAGCATCGGCCAGCCCTTTCGGTTCCGGAACATGTCACGAAACAACAGAAACAGTTCTCGTCCAATGCTGGGACGATGCTCTTGCGCAGGTTCTGGGCCCTGATGCAGCTCCGGCCGATGAGCGGCAGCGTGATCCGCCTCCTTCGCCAGAGTCTTCTCCTGACCGGGACCGACCTCCTGATCGCTCCCTGTCGCGGGAGGCGGGGGCATTTGTTTGCCCAATTTGGGATCGAAGTCCGGCATGGTCCCTAAAAGCGTACTCTTTCCGGGCCGACATTGGCGCTGAAAGCTAAAGAGCTACGCTTCCGTTTAAGTTCCGGACTGCGACAGAACGGCTAAGTCTTGCAATCAGGCGAAATCTTGGATCAGCGCCTGTCCGCTGCGACGACCAGCACCCAATAGACCTTGTACTTGGAATTGGGCGTATAGGCCGTGGCAATGCCGATCCGTGTTGCCTTTGAGTCGAGCAACACACGATTGTGCTGAGGGCTTTCCCGCCAACCGGAAAAAGCTTCGGCGAGCGTATGGTAGCCTGCAGAGAGATTGGCAGCCGGCGCGACGTAGCCTGCCGAGGACAGGCGGCTCTTGAGCGCATCGGCGGAACTCGGCCTGTCGGCAGCCGCCATCGCGTCTGCCTCCGCCTGCGCAGCCGCCTGCAGTTCGGGATCGAGGATGAGCGGACCCAGACCATTGTTGCGGCGATAGGCGCCGATCATGTTCCGCGCCATGGCTGCATCTACGGCAGCGCCTGGATTGGCCATCGAGGCATAGAAGCTCGGCGTCTGCGAACGGGCTTGGCGCTGATCGGACTGGCATCCCGCCAGGACGAACGCGGCAAGGCTTAAACAGATAAGGCTTTTCATGCCCGTGACTTATCCTTGAGAAGAGTTAAGGTTTCATCCTCATCCCCGGTCTTTTTGGACTCGTCTGCCTTGGCCTCCTCGGCTTCCTCGGGCTCAGGCGTGCTCGGTGTGGGCACGCCAATGCCCGCCTTCCGAAGCCCCCGGAAAATATCGAAATAGATATCGCTCGACACGCGGGCCGCCGCATCAATGTCGTCCACGAAGCAGACGAGATCGAAGTCGATCGTGTTCTCCGTCACCTTCTTGAAGAGCACGCGCGGATTGGGTTCGCTCATCACCTCGCGATGCGCCAGCGCTGCGCGGCGCATGATGTCCGCCATCAAATCAGGATCGGTTGCGCGCGGCACGGGAACCGAAACGAGCACGCGCCCGACGCGGTCGTTGCGCACGCGATTGCGCACAACGCCCGAAATCAGGTTTGAATTCGGCACGATCAGCGTTGAGCGATCGAAGGTCTGGATCTCGGTGGAGCGCACATTGATCCGGCGCACATAGCCCTCGCCATCGCCCACGACCACGAGATCGCCCACACGGATCGGGCGCTCCCAGAGGAGGATCAGGCCTGAGATGAAGTTGTTGACGATTGATTGCAGACCGAAACCGATACCCACCGACAGGGCACCGGCGACGATAGTCAGCCGCTCCAGGCTCAGACCCAGATAGGTGAAGGCAACGACGCCCGCCGTGATGACGCCTACATAGCCCGCCGCCGTGCGGATCGAGTTGCGCAAGCCTGCATCGAGGTCGGTGGCCGGCAGGAAGGTGTTGTCGAGCCAACGCTGAATGATGCGCGTGATCGTGAAACCCGCCGCGAAAAGCAGCGCCGCGATCAGGATCGATGACAAGGAGATCGTGACATCGCCGACACTGAAGCCGAAGAACAGGGCCCGCAGCGAACTCATGACATCCGTGGATTCGATGCCCCAGGGCAACAGGACCAACAGGATGGCAATGACGATAAGCGCGAGCCGCGCGATGCCGCTCGCCAGCACGCCGATCTGCTCCAGGGAGCGACGGCGGATACCCGTATTGGCCTGCAATGTCGTGGCAAGCCTGCTCTGTCCACGCAGCGACCCGCCGATGAACTCATCGGCCAACGCAATGCCGAGGATCAGCATGGCGATGATGGTTGAGATCGAGACCGCCTGCTCGACGACGAAGGAAGCAAGAGCCGTGTAGCCGCCCAGCACGCTGCCGAGGACAAGAGTCACGACGAACCAGCCGAGGCTTCGCACCGGACCGCCGATATCGACCTCTTGTGGAACGTAAGGACCTAGGCAGGCTTCATCCTGACTCTCTCGCGTCGCAAACCGGCGCAGCAATTCCGCGAAGAGAAGCGCCACGGCCAGCGCGAAAACCGCCCTGGTGATCACCGTGATCGGCAGGGCCGCGGCGATGGCCTTGTTGAAGGCTTCGATCACCTTGCCGACGACCATGACGGTGGCGAGCGTGACGGAGAAGCGCATGATGCGCGCAGCGGAAGCGTCCCGGATAGGGATGAGGCGCCACGACGGGTGATCCGGCGCAAGAATCGCATCGATGAGCGCACGCACGAAGGCAATGAAGGCCAAGCCGCCGAGCAGCGATCTCACGACCTGCTCCAGACGCGGCGGGACGACGTCCGCGGAGTCGAAGGCCACCCAGACGATCCAGCTTCCGGCAATGGCGGGACCCGCGCCCAGCACGAGAACGCCGACGGCAGCCATCAAGCGGCTCCGACGTGGAGGATCCGTGACCGCCGGATCACGGCGGACGAGACGCGGGGCGATCGAACGACGGCCGATATAAAGCGCGACGGCAGCGCCGATGGCCAGTCCAAGGAAGAAAAGGACGCCAAGGGTCGCGTTGCGCCGCAATTGGTCGAGGGCGTCGGACAGCACGATCCGCTGGGCTTTCAGCTCCCGCGGGATCGCCTGAATCACGTTCATCCAGAGGTTGGGGCTGAGGAGACCATCGCTCTGCTCGAAGAGCGCGCGCGCGAAACCGGCCCGGCGCAAGTCGCCGATCTGTGCGCTCAGTTGCTCGGCCTGCACCAGAAGCGCGCGCCCGAGACGCTGGGTTTCATCGAGCTCCGCAACGGCAGCCTCGCGGTCGGCACGATCCTTGGCGACATCGGCGCTTTCCTCGGGCTGGCCGTTGGCGGGCTTCGGTCCGAGCTGGGAGAGACGCTGGCGGCTTGCCTCCAGCCTCGGCGCCTGCTCGTCGATGACAGTGCGGATGTCGGAGATGATCGGTTCGATCTGCTGGCGCAGGTTCTGCAGCTCCGCATCGGACAGCACACGCCCCTGGAGCGCCAGCTCCTTCTGGTCGAGATCCGCCTTGAAGCCATCGAGCTTGGCACGGGCCGCTTTCGTTTCAGCCGAGACGTTTGCTGCGGGCGCATCGGAGGCGGCGGCCGGAGGCGGCGCCGATTGCTGAGGCGCGGGGGCCTGAGGTGCGGCAGGGGCTTGAGCCTGGGGTTGGGCCCGGGGTGGCGTTTGCGCCTGCTGGGCTAGAGCCAAGCCTCCCGAGGTCAGGCCGCACGCAATGATCGCGGCAGAAAAGAGCCGCTTCAGTCCAATCCCTGTCATTCAGTCCGCCTTATCGCATTCCCTTGGGAGCCGGTTCTTTGCGAATCAATAAGGCGAAAACTCGCCGCCGGGCAGCCGAAGCGCAACAAAAAAGCCTGGGCGGCTGGGTGCCCCCAGGCTTTCTCGAAGAATTTTGTCTTTTACCGCTGCGCCGGTTCGTTGGCCGAGGGCTTGGCCTCCGGCACGGGATAAGCCGGGTTCGCGGGCGTGATCCGGTTCGTGGGATTGGCATCGGAGGAACCGGTGGTCGAACCGGTTGTGGCCGAACGAGCGGCGTCCGTACCGGGATCATCAGGAGATTGCGAGCCTGCCCAGATCAAGTAGCCGCCCACGGCGATGACGAGCAGCAGGAGCGAACCGAGCAACACGCCCAGAACCGGGCGGCCGGAGGCACCCTGGCGGGCGCGATCGTCGGGAATTTGTTGAGCCATCTCAAGCCTCTTTGGAAAGCATGGGTTTCAGGGCGAGCAGCAAGGCTCGGCGTTATCAGGGCAACGCCAGATACGAGGGGCGGTTCCTGCCAAGCATCCGCACGTCGCCAGCAAGCATTCAGAGACCCTCCCCTGGATCCAATGCAGCGTTTCGCCGTTGTTCGAGACGGGCCACTAACCAGTGTCAGAGACGAGGGGTCGATGGTTTGGGCAGGCTTTGGAAGCATCGATTGTCGCACCCCCCGGCATGGCTTTCGTCTCCCGGCCCGAAGCCATTTTTTCGCCGTCTTGGGCGCCCTTGGGTAATCTCTGATTCAAGGAGAAATCATGCAGGACAATCGCATCAGTCTGGACGGGACTTGGGAATTTTTGCACGTGGCCGATGATCGCCTGTCCGGCCCGGCGGAGGTTCGCCAGATCGTGGTGCCAAGTCCCTGGCAGGCCCAGTTCTCGGACCTGCGCATGCGGGCGGGGATCGGCATCTATCGCAGGACGATCGAAATCGAGGAAACGTGGCTGCACGACAGCATCTGGATCCGGTTCGGCGCCGTCTTCCACAACACGAAGGTCTTCATCAACGGTGAGGCGGTGGGCCACAATGAGGGCGGCTTCCTGCCCTTCTCGTTCGATGTGACTCCTCACCTCAAGCCGGGATCGAACGAGATCAAGGTGCGTGTGGACTCGCCCACCGACAACCCGGCCGAGTTCCCGGATTCGCCCTTTGCCGAAATCCCGTTCGGCAAGCAGAGCTGGTATGGCCCGCTCTCCGGCATCTGGCAGTCGGTCTATCTCGAACGTCGCATTCCCGATCACATGAACCGCGTGCGCCTCGTACCGAATTTGGCGACAGGTGTCGTGACGTCGGGCGTGTTCTTCGCGCGCCCCCTCACGAACGCCACGCAGATCCGCATCGAGGTGACGGATCCGTCAGGTCAGGTCGCGGTCGATGAGATGCATGAGACGCAAGTCGGCGTCACCAGCATGCCGTTCGAGCTGACGGTGCCGGATGTGCAGCCATGGTCGCCTGATCATCCGAACCTCTATCGCGTCCGCTTGCAGCTCATTCGCGGTGGCGAGGTGAAGGACGAAATCGCCGACAATTTCGGTTTCCGCACCATCGAGACGCGCAACGGCAAGTTCTATCTCAACGGCAAGCCGCTCTATCTGCGCGCCGCGCTCGACCAGGATTACTACCCGGACACGATCTGCACCGTTCCGTCGGTGGAATTCCTGGAGGATCAGTTCCGGAAGGCGAAAGAACTCGGACTCAACTGCCTGCGCTGCCACATCAAGGCAGCGGATCCGCGCTACTACGAAACCGCAGACCGCATGGGCATGCTGATCTGGACGGAGCTTCCCAACGGCGGCATGGCCACCGACCGTTCGCGCGGACGCAAGGAAAAGCTCCTGAAAGGCATCGTCGACCGCGACTGCAACCATCCGTCCATCATCATCTGGACGATCATCAACGAAAACTGGGGCGTCGACCTCGTCAACGATGCGGATCACCGCGACTGGCTCAAGCGCACCTTCGCGTGGCTCAAAGCCTATGACCCGACACGCCTCGTCGTCGACAACTCGCCGCTCGCCCCGAGCTTCCACGTGGAGTCCGACATCGCGGATTATCACTTCTATGCTGCGTATCCCGACCACCGCGCACAATGGGATCAGTTCGTTGATGAACTCTCGAACCGCGCCTCTTGGCTTTATTCGCCCCATGGCGATGCGGTGATTACCGGACGCGAGCCGCTCATGTGCTCCGAGTTCGGTAACTGGGGCCTGCCCTATCCGAAGGATTTGCGTGATGCCAAGGGCGAGGAACCCTGGTGGTTCGAAACCGGTCACGACTGGGGCGAGGGCGTGATGTATGCCCACGGTGTCGAGAATCGCTTCTCGGACTGGAGCCTGGATCGCGTATTCGGCGATCTGCGTCGTTTCGTGATCGCCGCGCAATGGCAGCAGTTCCGCGCCTTCAAGTATGAGATCGAGGCCATGCGCCGGAAGCCCAACCTGGCTGGCTACGTGATCACCGAACTGCACGATTGCCACTGGGAATCGAACGGCCTTCTCGACATGCGCCGCAATACTCGCGTGTTCCACGAGCTGTTCCACATCTTCAACACGGATACGGTGATCGTGCCGAAATGGGAGCGCGCCTCCTATTGGTCCGGCGAGGCGGTCGCTTTGGAACTTGCGGTCGCGCATGGCGCGGGTCCGGCTCTGGAGGATTGCAAACTCGAGATCGGCATCTGCAACGAGATGCAGCAGGTCGACTTGCCGCGCATCGAAGCGCCGGATGTGCTCGATCTTGGCCGCATCGAGATCCAGCTGCCGGAGATGGACGAGGCATCTTTGCGGCGTATCAGCTTTACGCTACGCGCATCCGATGGTCGCCTCATCGCGCAGAACCACCATGACATCTCCATTCACCCGAAGCGCACAAGGCCTATGCATGTGCGGGAGCTGGTGTGGTCGCCGGATGAGGACATCCGCGAGCGCTTCCGCGCTCTCGGCTACACCATGGCGCGCGCCTTCGAGGAATCGACGCTGATCGTTTCCCGCACGCACAACAAGGCGATTACCGATCATGTGCGTGCCGGCGCCAAGCTCCTGCTGCTGCCGGAAGAGGACATGACTCTCTATCCGTTCTTCCCGCACTGGCAGGCGGTGAGGGTGCAGTCGCGGCACGGCACCCTGTGGTCGGGCGACTGGGCCTCCTCCTTCGGCTGGCTGCGCCGCTCGGGCCATTTCGCCCGCTTCCCGTCGGGCCCGCTGCTCGACGAGACCATGGACCGCGTGCTGCCCGATTTCGTGATCTCAGGCTGCAACCTGCTCGATTTCCAGGCCCGCGTCTTCGCCGGTCTCGTGGTCGGCTGGATCCACAAGCCGGTCGCGCTGGGCGTCGAGCGCTCCTATGGACGCGGCCGCCTTGTCGCCTCGACGCTCCGCCTGTTCCGAGATGCGCCGCTTGCCGATCCCACTGCAACGATGCTGACGGATGCCCTGGTGGAGCTGGCGGTCGAGTCCCGTGCTGCCCGTCTCGAAGAAGCCGTGCGCGCGGCGGAAGCCGCTGCCTGATCGACCTAGACAATCCGAAACAGAGACGGCGCGGATCTCTCCGCGCCGTTCTCATATGCGTCTTGGAAGATTGCTGCTGCTATTCGGCGGCCACTTTCAGGTTCTCCTCCGACCACTCCACCTCGCTATCGATGAAGAAGCGATCAAGCGCGCTTTCAAGCCGAGGCATGAGGATGCCGCGCTCAGTCGATAGCGCCGTCTTGAGAACCGGCAGATCGCCTGCCTCTGTCACGAGGCTCGGATCGAAGCCTGCCCTCTCGGCTGCGTGCGCCGCCAGGTCGCGCCAGGAGATCTCACCGATATTGGCCATGTGCCAGATCCCTGTTCCGCCGTCGATCAGCAGATCGAGGGACGTGTTCACGAGGTCGGGTACGTATGTCGGCGACACGACATCGACGCTGGCCTCGATGCCCTCCCCCTTGCTCAAGGTATTGAGGATCGACCAGACGAAATTGTAACGATCCCATGGACCAAAGAAGGCGCTCGTGCGAATGATGAGGGCTTTGTCGTGCGTGGCCAGAACCCGCCGCTCGGCTTCCGCCTTGCTCGCGCCATAGACCGTGGTGGGATTGACCTCGTCACTCTCGACATAAGGTCTGTCGAGCGTTCCATCGAAGACGAGATCGGATGAGAAGGTCACGAGCGGGATGCCAAGATCCGCGCAAGCCTTCGCCAGGATCTCAGCCCCCACAGCATTCTCACGGAAGCAGGCTGCGGCATCGTCTTCAGCCTCCGACACGCGCACATAACCCGCGGTGTTGATGACGGCCCAAGGCCTGTGGCAGGCAAGAGCCTTCTTCACGCTCTTTGCATCTGCAATATCCATGTCGTTGCGCGATAGCAGCACATGGTTGAGGCCGCGGAACTCGGCAAGCCGCGAAAAGGCACGCCCCAGAGTTCCGGTCGCGCCCGTAATCAGAAGCTGGCGCGGCTCGTCAGCCAGCCAGCAGGAGCGAGACTGCTTAGGGGGACGCTTGTAGAAGCGAATGTCGCGCTTCCACCATCCCGCACGGTCGAGAACGGGATGATCATAGCTGCCGGCCTTCGCCAGCGCCTCGGCGGCATGGGCCAGAGCCGTACGCCGGGGTTCGGGAGCCCGCACATCGAAGGGGCCAGCCTCATAGAAACCGTTGCGTCGCGTGAGAAGGCTGTTCCAGTCCACCGCGCCGAAGAGCGACCAGACGGTCACGGCGCGAATGTCAGCACCTTCGTCCCGCAAGGAGTTGACGTCGTTCCACACCTCGACGAGCCAGCGCAGTTGATCGTCGCGCGAGCTGCCATGGTGGGCTTCCGTCACCGCGATGGGGCGCTTGTAGCGCTCCCATACCTCGCGCAACCGGGCTGCCGGGCCGAGATCTTCAGACGGCAACGGCATACGCACCGCTTCCGCATCCGCATATTGGTGGCGCCCATTGCCTCCCCAATGGTGCTCAGGGTAGCGCTTCATGTTCTCGTCAAGGTAGCGCTCGCTCGTAAGGTAGTGATTGATGCCAATGATGTCGGGCGCAGCATCGCCTTCGAGGAGGAGTTCGAGATCAGCTTCGCTGACGCCATGCTCGATGAAGATCGGCCACCAGGGGTGATCCCGATCCACCATGCCGCACAGGAGATCGAAGCTCAGGAAACGGCGCTGGTTCTCATGCTCGGCCTGATAGGCCAGCAAGGGAGTCGAGAAGGTCTTGCCCATGTCGTCCGTCTGCACAAGCTGTGCATCCGGCCGAACCTTGCGAATGGCACGCATGGACAGAACAGTGGCCTTGCATTCGTTCACGAGGATCCTGAGGAAAGCCTCATAACTCGTACCGTGCGGATACCAGTGGCCATAGAGCCCGGAGAAGCGCGCCGTGGTGAGCGGCTCGTTGACGGGTGTGTAGAGATCAAGATGCGGGTAGCGCTCGGCCACATTGGCAGCATGACGCGCCAGAAGCTCCGGCCAAACGGGATCGAGCATATGCGTGTAGCTCGGGCCGCTGCCATGATGGCACAGACCCGCGATAGCGCGGATCCCGAGCTTCTGAAGCCGGTCCAGTCGCTCGTCGTGCCACGTGAAATCCGTGCGGTCCGGGCTCTCGGGAGAGATCGTCTCCCAGAGAACCGGGTGTCGCAGCGTGCGGATTCCAAGTTCAGCAATACGATCGAGATCCTCGATGCGATTGGTGTACCCAGTCTCCAGGCCTTGGTCGCGGTAATCGTCGCCAACACGCGCAACGGTACATTCGATTCCGCCCCAAAGCTCCAGGGATCGCTTCATCATTCAGCTCCGAGCTAACTTTTTACCGAACGTTCAAAAACTATGCTCAGAGCAATTTGTTCGATGAATCATATCCGTCATGACATCATTGCAGCCGATGACGGCATGGCCTTGACGCTCGACGTATCCGCACCAACCGGGAGAGCTTCGTTGATGCGCCGGAAGGTGGCGAGCGCTTGGCCGACGATCTGGTCCATGTTGTAGTAGCGATAGGTCGCCAAGCGGCCGACGAACCATACATCGGGAGTTGCCAAAGCCAAGCGCTCATACTTCTTGAAGAGTTCCTGGTTCTCAGGCTTCGGAATCGGATAGTAGGGGTCGCCTTCAGCAGACGGATACTCGTAGGTCAGAGCAGTCTTTGCATGCTCCTGGCCCGTGAGATGTTTGTATTCCGTCACGCGGGTGTAATCGTGCGTCTGTGGATAGTTCACCACGCCCACGGACTGATGCCACAGCTTGTTAAGGGTGACATGTTCGAAACGGAGCGAACGATAGGGCAGCTTCCCGAACTGGTAATTGAAATACTCGTCGATGGGACCGGTATAGATGACGCGGCGATGCGGCACGATGTGCCTGATGTCTTCATAATCCGTCTGCGTCATGATGTGGATGTTCGGGTTGCTCACCATCTTCTCGAACATCCGAGTGTAGCCGTGTTTCGGCATGAACTGGAATTCGTCCGTGAAGTAGCGGTCATCCCGGTTCGTGCGGGTCGGCACGCGCGAGGTCACCGACTTGTCGAGTTCCGACGGGTCGAGGCCCCATTGCTTGCGGGTATAGCCGCGGAAGAACTTCTCGTAGAGTTCGCGCCCCACTGTCGAGACCACCACATCCTCTGACGTCCTGATTTCACCGATCTTCTCGGCGCGTTCGGCGAACCAATCCTGCAGCTGCTCGGAGGTGAGATTGAGACCATAGAGCTTGTTGACGGTGTCGAGATTGATCGGAATCGGCACCTGCATGCCGTCCACTTCGGCCAACACCCGGTGCTCGTAGAAACGCCACTCGGTGAAGCGCGAAAGATAGTCGAAGATCTGCTTCGAATTGGTGTGGAAGATGTGAGGGCCGTACTGGTGGATCAGGAGCCCATTGTCATCGTAACGATCATAAGCATTTCCGCCAATATGGTTGCGGCGGTCGATGAGAAGGGCGCGTTCATTTCGCTCGGTTGCAAGACGCTCGGCCAGAACACTACCGGCAAAACCGGCGCCGACAATAAGCCAATCATACATTCAAATTACTCCGCAGGCGTGGTGGCATAGATGGGAAGGGAGGCAGCGGCAGGACGGTCCGCCGTCGTTTCGCCTGTGGTGTCGAGCATAAGTTTGTGCATGGAGGCCCACGTCTTGTCCCATGACCCCTGAGCGAGATGCCGGTCGACCTTGGCAAGCCAAGCCTCTTTCGGTCGGCCTAAGATGGTTTCGACCTTGGCGACCACCTCCTCCGCATCGCGTGCGATCTCGACGAGACCCTTTTCGCCATAGGGCTTCACCACATCCGTGATGGGCGTCGAGACCACCGGCACGCCGGCGGCGAGGAATTCGGGGGTCTTGGTCGGGCTGATGAATTTTGTCGCTTCGTTGAGCGCGAAGTTCATGAAGCCGACATCCCAGCCCGAGAGATAATGCGGCAGCTCGTTGTAGGGCTTACCGCCGAGCCAATGAATGTTGGAGCGCTGCGGCAGGGTAGCGGGATCGATCTTCACAACCGGACCGATCATGATGAACTGCCAATCGGGGCGACGGTCCGCAACCTCGGCCAGAAGGTCGATGTCCATACGCTCGTCGACCACGCCGAAGAACCCAAGGCGCGGATGCGGGATATGCGCCTGATCCTCTGGCTCCTGATGGATCGAACGCGCCTGCGAGAAATGGTTGAAGTCGATGGAGGACGGAAAACCGTGGACGCTCCGATGGCGGTTCTTCTTGGCTTCATAAAGACTCATGCCGCCGGTGAACACGAGATCACAGCGCGAAAAGAGGGCGCCCTCGAGATCGAGCAATTGCTGCGACGCACCACGAAAGAGCGACAGTTCGTCCATATTGTCATAGATGCACAGATCACACTCGAAATCGCTGGTGAAAGCCATGGCCATCGGCGTGTAATACCAGAATACGCGCGAGCCATTGGACTCCCGTCCGATCAAGCCCTCTATCAGATCGTGCTGCTCGGCGATGATGTCCTCTTGTGAGAGGCCTTCCGGCAGCATCGGCACGGCGATGGTGACGCCCTGCGGGCGAGTGCTCACGTCCATATGCGGCTTGATGCCGGCCTTGAACATGGGTTCTTCAAGAATCAGGACATCGTAATGCTTGGTGGCGCGGCTAAGCAGATGCTGCGGACGCTGCCAGACGAAATCCCATCGAAGGTGCGAGAAACAGACGAGGAGAGGCTTTTCGGAACTGGCCTGATAAGGCGAACGGAGGGCATGCGGCTGCGTCATCAAACGCTCATGCATAGCGCGATCCTCAAACTACAGATGTGTGTCACGGTCGGACGGAAAATCACAGTCCGGGGCGAATGAAAGCTATGACTTTAGTGAAGCGCACCGGAGAAGGGTCACGGGCGCAATCGTTTATCCAACGCAATGGGTGCTATTTGGTTCCAACTGCATTCATGTTCGTGAACGACTATTCATGATGATCGTTCGTATCACTTCTTCTCCAGCATCAGGGTTCCTTGCTTTTGGATGAAGGTCTTTGCCTTTTCAGCAACCATGGCGAGGATCCACGGTAGCTGCACTTCCACGCGCACCTGTTCTTCCATCACCTGGACATTGCCGTTCACGTTCTGCCCCATGGCTCCGACACGGAAGTCCATGCGGTCTCCGGCCCAGCTTTCATCGATGGACGCAATCTTGTCGCCGAACTGCGACTTGAGGCTGCTCATTCCGCCCTGCAGCCTGCGCAAAGCCTCGGCCTTGCCAAGGTTATGAGGGATTGAAACGACGAGAGGTTTAGACATGGCGCTACTCCGCTTGTTGAGACAACAAGCGGGGCGACACGGCTCAGGTTCCGCCGTTAGAGCATTTCGACCTTGATGGCGCGGATGACGATAGTTTCCTGCTGGAAGCGGCGCTCAAGCTCGGCGCGGTAGTTTTCCCACCAGGCGTGATCGAGTTCGCGTGCCATCACTTCGAACACGACAATATCATCATGGGAGGTATGACCACCCTCTTTCCAAACGCCTTCGGCTGGCGCGCGGGTAAAACTGGTGATGCCGCCGAACCGCTCCGACAATTCGGAGCGAACACGCCCGTAAGCCTTTCCATCGAAGCGGCGGCCTGCATTGTCGGCCATCGGCAGAAGGATCTGCACCAGATGCATCGCCTTTATCCTGCGGCATGAAGCAACCACAGGACTTCTACGAAGCCCTGTGCGATGCAGCAGGAAATAGTTCAGGAAAGAAGAAAGGCGAGCCCTGAAAGATCAGGCAAGAAGAGCAGCAAAAAGATCCTGATCCGTTTCAGGCCAATCCTCATCGACCCGGTAGCGGCTCGACGGTTTCGAGACACGCCACGGGTGGCGTGTCGAAGCCTGGAACGCCTCGGACGGGCGCAGGCGGCGGGCCGTGCCGTCGGAGAGCACCTCGTCGATCACGACGAAGCCGAAGATGTTGAGCTTCGTCGCCATATCCTTGGTTGCTCGGTCATCCGCCGAAACCGGCAACGAGCCTGCGGCATAAACCGCATCCATGAGGCTCTTCTGATCACGGCGCGGATTGGCCAACGAGCGCATGCCCGGAAAGCGGATAACGTTCGTCGGCTGAGACGATCTCGATTCCATGTAAGCAACCCTTGGTCCCGAATCGGGCCAAGAATCGCCGCAAGGGATTAAGAAGCGCCTAACTCCATCGAGGTAGGCCCCTAGTTGAGCCTGTGCAGGGAAACATAGCCGGTGCCGGTGGCGGTCAGACCCAAGGCCTGGGCCGGTCCCTTGGCCAGATCGATGATGCGTCTGTGAGCGAAAGGCCCTCGATCATTGACGCGGACGACGACCGAGCGGCCGTTCGATTCGTTCACGACCCTAAGCCTCGTGCCGAAGGGCAGATAACGGTGGGCGGCCGTCATATCGTAGGAGTTGAACCGCTCTCCGCTGGCGGTCTTGCGGCCATGAAAGCCGGGGCCGTACCAGGAGGCGGTGCCCCTCTGAAATTCCTGACCCAGGCTGGCTTGCGAGATGGATCCCGTGGTTGTGGGATCATTGGAAGCAGTCGTATTGCATGCGGCAACGAATAGAAGTGGCACCATTGCTGACACGCGGGTGAGGATGTTCTTCAAAAATAGTCTCCCCTTCCGTTTTAATTGGAAGTGAAGCTCAACTTTAAAAAGGCAAGAATAAGGCGCTTCGATTTTCGCCTTGCATGCTCATACTTTTGAGCCAGTGGATTAATTGGATCTATAGCCTGTGATGGGTGCAACTCAGCCAGAAATAGCCTGGATACAGTTTCATTCTCCTTGAGCAATTCTCGAATTTCTACCTCTTTTGGAGCTTTGCCTCTGGTTGCCGAACTCGGCTGTTCTAATTGAGTTGGATTACGGGTTTTTCCTGTAACCAGCAGCACCGAGGGTTGCCGATCCATGCCGAATGCCTTGCACCCGCCGCGTGTGGCCATCGTCGGCGCAGGCCCCGGCGGCCTCGCCTCGGCCATGCGGCTGGCACGCGAAGGCATTTCCGTCACAGTCTTCAAAAGCGAAACGGCCTTGGGCGGTCGTACGCGAACGATTCATGCACCCGGTGGCTACAAATTCGATATTGGGCCCCACGTTCTTCCTCTATCCGCTGGGCTGCCCTGCTTTCGTTTGCGACACGCGCCATGGTGACAATCGCAGCGCGCGAAAGTCCCCTCTCCATTCTTCTGCCCATCACCATCCTCACAGGCCTTGCAATCCAATGGAGCGTTCTCCTGCGGATCGGAGGAGCACGTCGGACGGGATGGATGGGCAGGCTCTTTCCGGTGGGATGACGTGATCGACAGACCGAGGATAGAAGCAACGAAAACACCGAAGGACGAGAGCTTTCCCGTCGCGTCTCTCGCGCTATCGCCGGAGCATCGGGGAGCCATTCTTGCCTTCTACGCTTTCGTGCGTGTGGCCGACGACATTGCCGATGCGCCGAACATCAGCGCCGCCGAGAAGCTCACCCGCCTGGAGGCTCTCGAGCAGGCGCTCGTCATAGGCGATCCGAGCGTTCCTGAAGCCGCACGCCTCTATCGGATTGCCAGGGAGCACAAGAGCGGCATCGTCCAAGCCCGTGACATGCTGCGCGCCTTCCGGCAGGACGCCATCAAGACCCGCTATAATGACTGGACGGCTCTGATCGATTACTGCCGCCTCTCCGCCAATCCAGCGGGACGTTTTCTGCTGCAGCTCCATCAGGAATGTGCCTCGGCGCAAGCCCCTGCTGATGCCCTGTGCACCGCGCTGCAAATTCTCAATCACCTGCAGGATTGCCGCCAGGACTACGAGCAGTTGGGACGCATCTACATTCCCCTTCAGTGGATGATGTCCACAGGCGGCGAGGGAGCCTTCTTCTCCACTCTACAATCGACAGCGCGCCGCACCGTGATCGACACCATGCTCCACCGTGTCGATGAGCTGATCGACCGAGCGCGTATCCTGCCCGAGCGGCTGCAGAACAAGCGGCTGCGAGCGCAAAGCATCGCGACCATTGCCCTCGCAGACCGCTTGAGCCAGCTCCTGCGTCGCAGCGACCCGGTTGTCGAGCGTGTCGAGGTCAGCAAAGCAGATGCAGCCTGCGCCTTCCTGACCGGACTGGGAGGTCTCATCCGCAAGCCTGTCAACGGCGATGCACGCATCACCGCGGCGGTGCGCCGCTCGGGCTCATCCTTCCGGCTGGGCATGCAGAGCCTGAGTCATGAGCGCCGCCGGGCCATTCACGCGGTCTATGCCTTCTGCCGCGCTGTGGACGACATCGCTGATGGTGCGGCCCCTGCCTTCGAAAAAATCCGAGCTTTGCGGGAATGGCGCCGGGAGATCGACCGACTGCATCGCGCACCGGAAACCCCCATTGGGCGCGAGCTCGCCCGCGCATCGAGCCTGTTCAAGTTGCCGATCGAGGGATGCCATTCTCTCCTGGATGGCATGGAAATCGACAGTGCCGAGCGGGTGCGCCTTGCCAGTGATTACGATCTCCAGCTCTATGGACGGCGCGTGGCAGGTTCTGTCAGCACCCTCTCGATGCATATCTTCGGTGCGCCGAAAGCCCGCGCCTTCGCTTGATCTCGGACACACCCTGCAGCTCGTGAACATTCGGCGGGATGTGGATGAGGATGCTGCGCGAGAGCGGGTTTATGTTCCGCTCTCGCGTCTTGCCCAACTCGGCCTGAAGGATGCGCCGGCTGCCGTCCTCGTCGCCGATCCACGCTTCGCCCGTGTGTGCGAAACTTTGGCCGAAGAGGCTCGTGCAGGCTTTGCCTCCGCGGACGAAGCCTTGACGCGCCTTGATCGGGCGCCCCTCAAGCCTGCGATCCTGATGATGGAGAATTACCGTCGCGTTCTCGAACGGCTCACCGCCCGCGGCTGGGGCGTACGCCAAGGGAAACTCCAGCTGAGGACAGCAGACAAACTGCGTCTCCTCTCCCGTGCTATGAGGCCCGCATGACGGCGAGACGCATCCATATCGTCGGCGCCGGCATTGCCGGCCTGAGCGCCGCCCTCGCCGTCACGAAGGAAGGAGGCGAGGCCATTCTCTACGAGGCGGCCCCGCAGCCGGGCGGGCGCTGCCGCACGCTGCATCCTACTGTTGGCTTTCCTCATGACAACGGCACCCATGTGCTGTTCACGGCGAACCGGCATGCGCTGAACCTCCTCAAAGCCGTTGGGGCGAGGGACAGATGGATCGAGCCGGAGCCGAAAGGACTTCCCATTCACGATATGCGCACGGGAACCAAGCAACGCATCGGTCTGTCGCCCTGGTCCTGGCTGTGGCCGTCGCGACGCCCGAAAGGCTTGGGCCTTGCCGATCTCTCGCGCATCGTGCGCCTCGCCTTTCCGGCACAGGAATGCTCCGTGGGCTCCATCATCGGCGACAGGCCCATCATGGACAGTCTGATCGGCCCTCTCACGGTCGCCGTTCTCAACACGCCGCCGAATGTCGCCTCGGCCAAGCGGCTTGCTCTCGCATTGCGGCGTCTGCTGTGGCCGCGCTCAGGCCGGCTACTGGTGGCGAAGAATGGTTTAGGCGAGGATCTGATCCAACCAGCGGTCGCAGCCCTGCAGGCACGAAGCGTCTCTATCCTGACGGGACAGCGCCTGAGACACCTTCTGACCAATGGTGAGCGCGTCATCGGCTTGAGCCTGACGGATCGCACGGTCGCCCTTGGTCCTGAGGATTGTGTGATCCTGGCGCTACCGCCCTATGAAGTTGAACGCCTGATCCCTGTGTTGCCTGTGCCGCAGCGGTTCGAGGCAATCCTCAATATTCATTTCCGTCTCACAGGTCTCGAGAAGCCTCGCTTCATTGGTTTTACCGGAGCATTGACACAATGGCGTCTTGTGCGTCGTGATCATGTAAGCGTCACGATCTCGGCCGCGGATGCAGTGATTTGCCGGAACAGCACGGATCTCGCGATCAGTTTGGCGTGAGATCGCACCCACGCTGCGAGAATTGGGCCTCGACGCTGAGACTGATCGCCAGCCGGAGGCCCGCATCGTGAAGGAGAAGCGCGCCACCATCCGTCAGGCCGCAATGCCGCTGCCACAGCCGCCGCTGCGACCCCTCGCCAATTTGGCGTTGGCTGGCGACTGGATCGGCGTGCTCCCGGCCACCATTGAAAGTGCCGTCGCCTCGGGGGAAGAAGCGGTGTTGGCCCTGCATCATGCCCTTGGAGCCGGAGCCCACGTCTCTCGTCAACATTCGCTCCGACGAGAGGACGCCGCATGACCGAGGATCGTCCGCCCTCACCGTTCTTCTTGCAGCGTCACGCGGATTCTGCGCAGGCATCGAGCGCGCTACTCGCACCGGTCGATCTCTCAAAGCCGATCTCTCAGCTCGCGAATGCCTCCTGAACATCCTGCGGCACGGCCGTGACAAGGCCGAGTCGGTCACGACGCACCCAACGCCAGAGCATCAGCGAGGCGACGACGCCAAGCCCCATCGCCAAGCCGATCCAGATGCCGGTACCGCGAAGCGGCGTGCCGAAGGCCAGGATCACGCCGAGCGGGAGACCGATGCCCCAATAGCCCAAGGCCGCATAGATCATCGGTACGCGTGTATCCTGCAAACCGCGCAACATGCCAGCGCCCACGGCCTGCGAGGCATCGGCGAGCTGGAAGATCGCAGCCATGATCAGGAAGGAAACGGCAAAGCCGATCACCGGCGCGTTCTTCGGATCGCTGAGATCCAGGAAGGCGCTCAGCAGCAGGTGCGGCGCGAAGAGCATGAGAGATGCGGTAACGATCATGAAGCTCGCCGCAAGAGCAAAAGCGGTCCAGCCCGCCCGCGTCACGCCCGCTGCATCCTGCGCGCCATAGGCCCTGCCCACGCGCACTGTCGCCGCCTGGCTCAATCCGAAGGGCACCATGAAGCAGAAGGATGCGATCTGCAGGGCAATGGCATGAGCGGCAAGCTCATTGGCACCGATGCGTCCCATGAGCAGCGCCGCCGCATTGAAGATCGTGACCTCGAAGGCAAGCGTCAGGCCGATGGGCACGCCGATGCGCCAAAGCGTCCGGTAACGCGGCCAGTCGGAGCGCCAGAAGCGTCCGAAGATGTGATAGCGTCTGAGCTTCGGATCGAGGCCAATCACAAGGGCCAGGGCCACGAACATGAAGGTGCTCGACACCACCGTGCCGACGCCTGCGCCGATCAGGCCGAGGTGAGGCATGCCGAACTTGCCAAACATGAAGCAATAGGCGGCCCCTAAGTTCACCGGCACAGCAAGAATGCCGATGATGAGGGGCCAACCGGGACGCTCCAATGCGGCCAGGAACGAGCGCAGCACCAGATAGAGCAGGAACGGCAGCAGGCTCCATTGGAGCGCGCGCATGTACTCGCCCGCCTCATGCGCGAGCCTCGGCTCCTGCCCCATGGCGAGGAGGATGAGTTCGCCGTTCCAGGAGACGATCCAGATCGGCACCGCAACAGTGAGCGCCGCCCAGAATCCCTGCCGGACCGTACGGCGCACCTCGCGGACGGAGTGACGCCTGCGACCCAGTTCCTCGGCAATCAGAGGCGAGGTTGCGCTCATGAGGCCGATGCCGAAAATCAGGAAGGCGAAATAAAGATTCGTGCCGAGCGCACCGGCCGCCAGGGCCTCGGAGCCGAGCCATCCCATGAGGATGACATCCGATGTCATCAGGGCGTTCTGCGCCACGTTGGTCAGAATCAGCGGCCAGCCCAAAGACAGCGTGGCCCGCAGCTCCGCCAGCCAGGCGGATTTATCGAATGTCTCATTTTTCGCGATCATGATGGCCGGTTCTTACCCAAAGGAAGCCCTGAAAGCCACACCATGGCCTCGAAAAGAGGGGGAGAAAGCAAAAACAAGGAACTCAGCTAAACCGCGCCCGTTCACTCCCACGCCTCACGCTTTCGCGTTCTGCCGGAGTTCCCGATGGCGCAGACTGCGCTTCCCACGTCGATCGATTTTCTTGCGCCTCCCGTGCTTTGCAACGAGCAGGGCGAGGTGCGCACGGTCGGCGTGGAGATCGAGTTCGTGGGGCCCTCCGCCGAGAAGACGGTGCAAGCCTTGCAGGAAGCGCTGGGCGGCCGGCTCATCGAGGTGGACCCGCATTCCTTCGCCCTGAAGGATTCAGCTATCGGCGAGCTGACGGTCGAGCTCGACAGCCGCTTCCTGCATCCGGGCAAGAGCGCAGGCAGCCAGAAAGGCGTGCTACCCAAGATCGCGGCCCTCTTCGGCTTTGCCGCAAGCTATCTCGTGCCCTGCGAGCTGGTGACGGCACCGACCCCCATCGACCGCCTGCAGGAGCTCGACCGAATTCTCGGTATCCTGCGCAAGCTCGGCGCGAAGGGCACCCAGGATGCGCCTTTCTACGCCTTTGGGCTTCACTTCAATCCGGAGATCCCCCGTCAGGATGCTCAGACCCTTGCAGCCTTCATGAAGAGCTTCGTGCTCCTGAACCCTTGGCTGCGCCGCGAGGTCTCGCCCGACCGCACCCGCGATCTCCTTGGCTTCGCCGATCCGTTCCCGGCAGATTACGTGCGCATGATCGCCTCGCCCGACTACTGGCCCGACATCCCGCGTTTCATTGATGATTATCTGGCGGCAAACCCCACCCGCAACCGGGACCTCGATCTGCTCCCGCTCTTGCATCATCTCGACAAGGAGCGCGTGCGCGCCGTGCTGCCGAACGAAAAGATCAACGGACGGCCGACCTTTCACTATCGGCTACCCGATGCACGCGTGAGCGACCCAGGCTGGAGCATCGCGCCGGATTGGAACCGCTGGGTGGCGGTGGAGCGCTTGGCTGCCGGTCGCGAGAAACTCGACATGGTGGGCGGCACCTATCTGGCTTTCGAAGGCGAGGACAAAAGCTGGGCCAACGTGGTGGAGCAGGTCGTGCGGTCATGACGAGGCCTTTGATCGGCGTCACCACGTCAAGGCGTGGCGGTTGGCGCAGTTACCTCATGCATCGCCTGGCGCTCGCCCGCGTGGGTGCGCGCTCCGTTCGACTCGTGCCAGGCGAGCCCCTGCCTGAGGAGCCCTTGCAAGGCCTCGTCATCGGCGGTGGCGACGATATCGGCGCGGAGATCTATGGCGGAAAGGTTCTGCCCGACGTGCGCATCGACCCGGAGCGCGACAAGATGGAGTTGTCGCTCCTGAAAGCTGCGCTGCCTCAGCAACTCCCCATCCTCGGCATCTGCCGGGGCTCGCAGATGATTAACGTGGCTCTGGGAGGAACCCTGCACACGGATATCTACGAGGTCTATGTTCAGGCGCCGAAGATGCGCACGGTTCTGCCGAAGAAGCGTGTGGCCATCGAGCCGGATTCCCGGCTAGACAGGATCCTGCGCTGCAATCCCTGCCTCGTGAATGCATTGCATCATCAATCCGTGGATCGGCTCGGCGAGGGATTGAAGATCGCAGCCCGCGACGAGAGCGGGATCGTTCAGGCCATCGAGAACGAGAAGGCGCCGTTCCTCATCGGCGTTCAATGGCATCCTGAGCTTCTGGTCTGGAAGAAGCCGCAGCAACGGCTGTTCGCCGCGCTTGTGCGGGCGGCGGAAGAAGTCGCCGCTCCTTTGACGGCTGCGGCCATGGTCTCGTGATCAGCTCACGCGCTTCGTCGTGCGCGGGAACAGCGGCACGATCTTGTTGTCATCATCATGCGGCGTCAGGTGGCGCTGGATCGCGGCATGCAGATCGCGGCTGATGATGGGCTTTTGCAACAGCGGGAACTCGCCCGCATCACCTGCTGCGACCGGATTACCTGTGATCAGCAGAACGGGAAGTCCGGGGAAGATCTGACACACCTCGCGGGCCAGCATGAAACCGTTCATGGTGCCCGGCATGGCGATATCGGTCAGTACGAGACTGGGCCTGCGCGCATTCAGGCTCTTGATGGCCTGCGCGGCATCGGTGGCGATGCTGGTAACATAGCCGAACTCTTCCAGGGTGGATTGCAGAGCGAGAGCAACCTCGAGCTCGTCCTCAACGATGAGAACCTCCGCATTCTGTCGCATGTCCTCGCTCGGCAGTTCATCGTCGCCATTGCCTCCGAAAGGCAGCATCGTCGCGGCCTGGGCGCGCGGCAGGTATAACGTGATCGCCACATCCATGCCGTTGCGGGAAACCTTCGAGGCTCCGCCGATGCCTTGCAGGAAATGCAAGCTGCGGTTCAGGCGCAGCCATGACGAGACATCGATGTCCTGCAGCGTGAAGGCCGGTTCTGCAGCCTCATCCAGATCCGGGGAATTTTCCCCGGCAATGCTGCGGATCGTGAGCTGAACAAAGTCACCCTCGATCTCCAGATTCGGGAGGGAGCCCTTCTCGACCTGCGCGTTCTGCGCTTCGAGAGAGATCGCACCACCCTGGGTCAGAGCATCGCGCACATAGGCGCTCAAGGTCACAATTGCCGTTTCGATATCATCTGAATCGGCCTCGACCGGCCAGAGCTCCTCGTCCAACGATACACGCAGCTCTACGGTGTCGCGCAGGAGGGAGCGCCCCATCAAGGCTGCAACTGAATTAATTCTTTCAGACAGGTCGAGATATTGAACCTTGGGTTCACTCTGCCGGGCGAAAGCGGCGGACTTGGCGATGAGTTTGGCAGCCTGATCGGATGCCACGAGCGCCGACAGCAGCTTGCGCTGGATCGATGGTTGATCCTTCATCTGCCGGGCAACCGCATCGATATTGGCGCTGATCACCATGAGCTTGTTGTTGAGATCATGAATGATTCCCTCCCGCAGGTGCTCGACGGCCTGAGCCTTCTGAATGCGGCGCAGAACTTCCTCGTCCTCGACGGGAGATGGTTCTTCAGAAGAATGGAGCGCCACCTGCGCCGCAGCCGGCTCGACGGTGATGGTCTCAAAGATGGACGCATCATTGATAACCGGCTTCTTTCGCTTGAGGATCCTGCGGACCTGCCGCCCCACCAGCAAAGGAGCCCCCGCTGCAACCGACAGGAAGAGGGCCAGAGCGACGACAAGGGTTTCCGAGTTTCGGGTATAGGCAGCCCCCGCCAGCGCCAGACCTGATAGAATCAGGGCGCAGGACAAGATCAGAAAGGACAGCCTCAGGATCGCTGGCACCGGTTGCTCGCGTTTCTCACAAACCCATTGACCTGACGCCCGCAAGACGCCACTTCGGGACGTTATCTTGTGTAGCACGAATGAACGACAGGCGAGATAGCTCTCGCAATAAAGTTCTCGTTCCGGATTAAGGAGATGAATGTGCGGCTTTCTTATGTCCTTGGCCTTCTGTCAGCCGTGGCCGTGTCCAGCCTACCCCTGAACGGAGTTACAGCGCAGGAGGCCGTCGAGCGCCGTGTGAACGAGTTGCTCGGGCAGATGACCCTGGAAGAGAAAGTCGGACAGTTGAACCTCGTCTCTCACGGCCCTCCTCTGCGCTGGGAAGACATTTCCGAGGGTAAGGCCGGAGCGGTGCTGAACTTCAACAATGCCGAAGACGTGGCCCGGGCACAGGCGCTCGTCCAGCAATCGCGGCTCAAGATTCCGCTGCTCTACGGCCTCGACGTCCTACACGGCTTCCGTACCCAATTCCCCCTCCCCTTGGGAGAAGCCGCAGCCTTCAACCGGCGCATCTCGTTTCTCGCCTCCGAGTGGGCCGCGAAGGAAGCTTCTTACGTGGGCGTGAACTGGACATTCGCTCCCATGGCCGACCTCTCACGTGACAGCCGCTGGGGCCGCATCGTCGAAGGATTTGGCGAGGACCCCTATCTCGGCTCCGTGCTGACGGCCGCGCGGGTGGAAGGTTTCCGGAAAGGCGGTCTCGCTGCTGCCACGAAGCACTTCGCGGGCTACGGTGCGCCCCAGGGCGGGCGCGACTACGACACCACCTACATCCCCCGCGCGGAGATGTACGATACCTATCTCCCCTCATTCCGCGCAGCGGCGGAAGCAGGCTCGGCGAGCTTCATGGCCGCCTTCAATGCCCTCAACGGCGAGCCCTCGACCGCGAATGCGTGGCTGTTGACGGATGTGCTGCGCAAGCAATGGGGCTTTGACGGCTTCGTCACCTCCGACTGGGTCGGCATCGGTGAACTGGTGAACCACGGTGTCGCGGCCGATGGCGCCGAGGCGGCGCGCAAGGCGATTCTCGCCGGCGTCGACATGGACATGATGGGCCAGCTCTACATCAGGCATCTACCCGACGAGGTGCGCGCTGGCCGCGTGCCGGAAAGCGTGATCGATGAATCGGTCCGCCGAATCCTACGCACCAAGATGCGTCTCGGTCTCTTCGAGCAGCCCGCCATCGACCCCAAGCGCACGGATGCGAACTTCCCCTCCAAGGAAGCGCGCCAGGCCGCACGTGAGGTTGCGCGCGAAACCCTGGTGCTGTTGCAGAACAAAGACGACCTGCTGCCGGTGAAATCCGGCACTCGCTCGATCGCCGTCATCGGGCCCCTCGCCGATGCGCCTCAGGACCAGATGGGCCCGCATGCCGCCCGCGGTCACAAGGAAGACAGCGTCACGATGCTTCAGGGCATCCGCCAGCGTGCACAATCCGCCGGAATCACGGTGAACCATGCGCCTGCCTGCGATCTCATGTGCCGCTCGACGGAACAGCTGTCCGCAGCCATTGAGGCTGCAAAAAAGGCCGATCTCGTGATCGCCGTCTTCGGCGAGCCGCAGGAGCTTTCGGGCGAGGCGGCCTCTCGTGCCTATCTCGACCTCAGCGGCAAGCAGAAGGAGGTTCTGGAGGCGCTCGCCGATACAGGCAAGCCGATCGCGCTCGTGGTCATCGGCGGTCGCCCTCAGGTCCTGAACTCACTGGTAGAGCGCATCCCGTCGATCCTCATGGCTTGGTATCCAGGCACCGAGGGCGGCAATGCCGTGGCCGATGTGCTGTTCGGCGATTTCAACCCGAGTGGCAAGCTCCCTCTCACATGGCCGCGCGCTACGGGCCAGTTGCCCATGTACTACAACCGCCTGCCCTCGAGCCGCCCGACTCTTCCGAACAACCGCTTCACGCTGCAATACATCGATGAAGCCATCACGCCGCTCTACCCGTTCGGCTGGGGCCTCAGCTATACGCAGTTCGCGTATTCGGACGCGACCATTGGGCAAAAGCAGCTCGATGCAGGTCAGATGCTGGACGTGTCCGTGAACGTGACAAACAAGGGATCACGGGCCGGACAAGAAGTGGTGCAGCTTTACACCCGTGATCCGGTGGCAAGCCGCAGCCGCCCTCTGCGCCAGTTGAAGGCCTTTGAGAAGATCAGTTTGAATCCGGGTGAGACGAAGCGCGTGAGCTTACGCGTTCCGGTCGAATCCCTGGGCTTCCATCTCGACGACGGCAGCTATGTCGTCGAGGCGGGCGCGATCCAGGTTTTCGTCGGTGGGAGTTCTCTAGCCGGACAGGTAGGCGAGGTGGAGATCGTGAAGACGATCAGCCTGCCGCCTGATGAACGGCGCGCCTCTGCCTCCACCAGCGTCGTGCAGTAAACCTTAACCGAGCCGCCCGAAGCCACTTCGGGCGGCTTTTTGATTGGTGGACCCCGCCAGTCAGGCGCAGTAATGTTTCCCCAATGGACGTACAGCTGAAACATGCCAAGCACCGCATCGTCGCCGCCCGAACTTTAAGGTCGGTGAAGACAATTGCTGCCTCTGAGCGGACAGGCGCAGCAGATACGCTCCTCGGCATGGCGCTCACCTTCATCGCGGGCGCGATCAATGCCGGCGGCTTTCTCGCCGTCGGGCAATACACGTCGCATATGTCCGGCATTCTCTCGTCCATGGCGGACAATCTGGCCCTGGGCAGCGTGACGCTTGTTGCGGTTGGCCTTGCAGCATTCGTTCCCTTCGTCTCAGGGGCAGCCTGCTCCGCGATGCTGATCAATTGGGGCAGGCGGCATCATCTTGGCAGCCGCTATGCCCTGCCCCTGATGCTGGAGGCCGTGCTTTTGTGCATCTTCGGCGTGCTGGGCTGGATGGCGCATCCATCGCCCCGATTCTTTGCGGGTGCCATACCGCTTCTTTGCTTCATCATGGGTCTGCAGAATGCCACGGTGACGAAGATCTCCGGCGCGCGCATGCGCACGACCCATGTCACCGGCATCGTGACGGATATCGGCATCGAACTCGGCAAACTTCTTTACTGGAATCGTAGCCGGAATCTCGAAGGACTCGTGATGGCAGACCGCGAGAAGCTGCGCCTGCTGCTCCTGCTGCTCGGCTCGTTCCTCACCGGCGGAGTCACGGGCGCCATCGGCTTTAGCCATCTCGGCTTCCTGTTCTCCCTGCCCTTCTCCCTGCTGCTCGTGCTGCTGGCGGGCCCACCGCTCGCGGAGGATTTCATCGGCCACGCCAATCCTTCGCAAACACGGTAACCGCCCTTCCATTGCCGACACCTTTGCCAACCCCTGTCAAAGGACTATGCTCAAGCTAGCGCCGTGCGCGGCAACCAAGTGCGCATGGCGCTCACAAGGGAGGAGCCGGGCATGTTTGCCTGGTCAAAAGCATAAAGGTTGGAACAAACCATGCGTATCGGCGTGCCGAAAGAAATCAAGAACCACGAGTACCGTGTAGGCCTCGTACCCTCATCCGTCGCAGAGCTTGTGCACCACGGTCACAGTGTGATGATCGAACGCGGCGCGGGTCTGGGCGCAGGAGTGACGGATCGCGAATATGAAGCCACAGGGGCCGTCATCGTTGACGGGCCAGACCGGATCTTCGCAGAGGCGGAGATGGTCGTGAAGGTGAAGGAGCCCCTGGCGGAGGAGCGCAGGCGTCTTCGCCCTGGCCAAGTTCTCTTCACCTATCTCCATCTCGCGCCCGACCTGAAGCAGACCGAGGATCTCGTCAAGAGCGGCGCCACCTGCATCGCCTACGAGACGGTGACGTCGGCAGCCGGCGCCCTGCCGTTGCTGACGCCCATGTCGGAGGTCGCCGGGCGTCTCGCGCCGCAAGTGGGGGCGCATTGTCTCGAGAAGGCACAAGGCGGGCGCGGCGTTCTGCTCGGCGGCGTTCCCGGCGTGCCTGGGGCGGAAGTGGTCATTCTCGGGGGCGGCGTGTCTGGGACGCATGCAGCCACCATCGCCCTCGGCATGGGTGCGCATGTCACGGTGATCGACCGCTCGGCCGATGTGCTGCGCCGCCTGTCGGCCCAGTTCAACGGAGCCGTGCGCACAGTCTTCTCCACGCGCGATGCCGTTGCCCAGGCCGTCACAAACGCCGATCTGGTCATCGGCGCCGTTCTGGTGCCCGGAGCGGCAGCCCCGAAGCTGATCACCGCCGAGATGGTGCGGCAGATGAAGGCGGGCTCCGTATTCGTCGACATCGCCATCGATCAGGGCGGATGCTCCGAAACATCGCGACCCACGACCCATTCCGCCCCGACCTACATCGTGGACGACGTGGTTCATTACTGCGTCACCAACATGCCGGGGGCAGTGGCTCGCACTTCCACGTTCGCGCTCAACAACGTCACCCTGCCCTTCACCCTTGCGCTGGCGGACAAGGGATGGCGACAGGCACTGAAGGATGATCGTTTCCTGCGTGACGGCCTCAACGTCCATGCCGGAAAGATCACATGTCGCCCGGTCGCGGAGGCGCATGGGCTTGCCTATACTCCGGCCGAGGAGGTTCTCGGCTAATACAATGCAAGGAACATCGAACGAGGCGTGGCAGTTCACTCATGACAGAGTGGAGCGTCACCCATGCCTCGTTTGAGCAGCAACCCCGTCGAAGTGTTGGCCCGCTTGGGATACGGCGCGCGCGGAGTTGTCTATGGCCTCGTCGGCTGCTTGGCCCTTCTTGCCGCGATCGGTTCGGGCGGCCAGACCGGCGGCAGCCGCAGCGCACTGCAAACCCTTCTCTCGCAACCGCTAGGCCAAATCTGGCTTGTTCTGATCGCGCTTGGTCTCTTCGGATTCTGCATCTGGCGCGTGGTGGAGGCGCTGACCGATGCCGACCATCGCGGATCCGACATGAAGGGCTGGGGCGTCAGGATAGCCCATCTCATCAGCGGCGCGATTTATGCCGGCCTTGGCGTGTCTGCCTTGAGGCTTGCGTTGGGCCGGGGCTCTGGCGGCGGAGAAGACCAAGCCGCACAGGATTGGACGGCTTGGCTCATGAGCAAGCCCTTCGGATTATGGCTTGTGGGCCTGATCGGCCTCGCCGTTGCGGCGACAGGTCTCGGCTTTGCCTGGAAAGCCTGGCGCGGTGATGCCGCAGCGCGTCTTTCGCTGCCGGCCGACAAGCGGCAATGGGTGATCTCCCTCGGGCGCATGGGATTTGCCGCGCGCGGCGTCGTCTTCGTCATCATCGGCGGCTTTCTCATCCTCGCGGCGCTTCACGGCTCTTCGTCAGAGGTCCATGGTCTCGGCGGCGCTTTGCAAACCCTGCAGCAGCAACCCTATGGCTGGGTGCTGCTGGCGTTGACGGCGATAGGCCTCTTCGCCTTTGGTCTTTTCGGCTTGGTGCAGGCTCGCTACCGCCACATCGATGCTCCAGACATCGACGACGCGAAAGCAGCCGTGGCACAGATAGAGCGTTGATCCGGGTTCAACCTGATCGCTTACGACACGTGCTCAAAGACGAAGGCGCCAAGAGGGGAGTTTCCTGAATGCCTTTGTGCATGATTGTCTCAAGAGTTCCATGCCGCGAGACCAGTCCAGTCCGCGTCGTGAGAATCTCGATTGGCCCAATAGTAGCCGCATTCGATCATGGCGATCTTCTGCTCCGCGAGGCTGACCAGAACACTGTCAGGCGTTGAAAGTCTCAGCTCCCGCAACACGTCCTTGATCTCCTTGAGGGCATGGTTAATGACCATTGGAACTTCACCCGCCATCAATTTCTGCTCCAGTACCATCGGCAATGCTCCACATAACTGCGGTGGATGATCCACGTCCTTTCGGTCTGACGATCTCACGGCCAGCCAAAAGCAGAGTCCATCGCACTTGATCAAACGAGCAGGTCACCGTCGGATCGACTGCTTCGGCCATGAGCTTAAGCGTCCCAAGAGGACGTCAGGCTTACGGTCACGTTACAGTTGTGTAATGCAGTTGTCGGGTTCGGGAGGTGTTCCCGATCACATGACAAGCGCTCTGACGGCTCTTCTCACCGCAGACTGAAGCGAAGAGGCACCGTAAAGGTGAGTTGCTGCTTCGGAAGCGAATCCGGTGCTGGAGGCAGTGCGGTTCCGGGTGCCGCTGTCGCCAAGGCGGCCTGGTCGAGAATATTGTTCCCCGTGCTGCGCACCAATGATGCACTGATGATGCGGCCGGAGCGCTGCATCATGAAGTGGATGGTTGCGACGCCCGATATCTCCTGCGAGCGCGCGGCATCAGGATAGCGAAGGCGGCTGCGCAGGGCCGCTGCCAGTTGAGCCGCATAGCGATTGATCACGTTCGGATCCGCGGAAGCCGCAGCGCCTCCGGTGTTCTCGCGTGACGAGGCGGCCTGCTGCTGCCGTGGAGCCGAAGAGGCAACGTTCTTCTTCAGCGGGGGCTTATGCGGCTTGGGAGGATCCTTGCGCTCCGTCTTGGGCTGCATAGACGGCTTCACCGGCTCTGGGACAGGTTTCGGCTCGACAGTCTCCTCCGGCAGAGGCAGGGCTTCGACCGCCTTTGGCTCGTCCTGGCGGAGAGCGCAACTGCATCCTTTGCCGGCACTTCATCACATCGCCCATATGGGAGCCCCAATTGCGTATGTATGGGACGCTTCTCAACCGGCGACTTGCAATCAGGGCGGAGCGGGTTGTCGCAAACGACGTGAAACTCTCGACCACGTATCAGCTTCAGGGAGTTGCTGAAGACCTGATGGAACAGGCACGGATTGATCGTGATATGGAGTTCCTGCGTCAGGAGGAGCTTCGACTCACTTCGGAGGTCAGATTGCTGGATCAGGCGATTTGGAACACGGCATTGCTCGTCGAAGCGTGCACCAAGATTCGAACCAACGGTGACGCTACGGAAAATCCTATGAATGCGCTCATAGTGCACGATCCGGGCTCTGTTAACGAGTTCATCGAGACCAGCGATTTTGCTCAAGCCGCATATCTGACGGAATTTGGAAAACTCTATCCCATCATGAGAGACGATGAGGTCGAGGCATCCTTCCGCACAGCGGTCGACAGGATGTTCTGGAACATGGGGGTGACACCGATCTCGTTCATGCCTGGCGACGATGACGATAAGGCTAGCGCTTATCGTGATGTTTCATGGCTGATCCTCAAGCAGTTCCAAACGCCGGAAATCCGAGCGCTCGAGTCGGGTGCCATGAGGCTGCAAGATCTAAATATTCAAGCAGAGATCAGCGATCTGATGGAACGGGCACTCGGGCCGCCGATCGAGATCATGACCCATCGGGCCCTACCAGATGGTCGTTTGTCCTCTGAGAGGCCGAAGAAGAGACGCCAAACGACGGTGCGGGTAGCAACAGCATGAAGCCAGGAAAGAGAGCCCACCAGATCCTTGCGAATGCTAAGGAAGCCTCGCAAAAGATCATTGATGACCTACCTATTCATAAAAAGGTGCAAAGGCTGAACGCGGAAAGAATTGTCGCGGCTTGCGAGTCTCTGATTACCGCTAGGCCCATCCAGGAGCCGACGTCTACTGCGGTGGAAGAGGTTGGAAAGCTTCGGTATCCAAAGTTTCCGGCTACACAGTCGCTTCTTAACCGTTATGCTGGAATACTGCGCATCTGGCGCACGGCGTTTCATAACATCGTCGATCTCACGAGTCCAGTTCCGAAACGGGACTCCGGGGAGTTGTTCATCGAGCCGCAATCACTTCAAGGACTCGATGCCGGGACTCGTGCACAGATAGAGCTTATGATGGCGTTGCTGAACGAGGCGAATAGAGACCGCAATCGCCTCCGTCAGATAGTCAGGCAGAAGATCCCCGCTCCGGATGTTTAAGCGGGTGCCAGCTCGAATTCCAATCAAGAATTGGCCCCGCTGAGGCAGTGGCTCAATGACTTGAAACGCATCAATGGCTACCTAGAAGTGGACGCGGCTGGCGTCCGCATTACGGCGCATGCACGTCCACGCGTCATCGTCATGCCAAAGGATGTTCTGGACTCTATTTCCCGAATATGTGGACTATGAAGGGGTCGTTGCGGGAGTGCGTGCATCTGAGAAACAACTGGTTCTCGCAACGATCCGATGATGGAGATGGCGTCCGCGGAGGGACTCGAACCCCCGACCTCAGGTTTCATCCCACTTCGGCTTTCACCGCCGCCCGAAGACGTTCGTGGTCTGGACTGTCCCTTCACCATAGGCCGAAGCCCTTAGGTGCTGCCCGTCCAGTCTCTACACCTTCCCCTCGCGGGGCTTGGCTCGGGATCGGCATACCGCATATGCAGTGAAGCTTTCCCCGACTTTGAGCAGATCGATTGCAGCGTTTCCGAACTGCAACCCCCAATTTATAGGAAACCTTTGCTCTGTCCTGCTGAGCTACGCGGACGAACCCACTTCCAATGTCTGAATAGTGCGGCTTTCACCCTAAAGCAACAGTTCTCCGCTCGTCTAGGCCTGGAAACCCCATCGCATGCATTGCGGTAGACATACCAGATTTTATATTCTGGAGTTTCAGATACTTAACAGTTTCTGGTAGGGTGATAGGGTCCAGGAACCGCTCTGTCCTGCTGAGCTACGGGACCGCGTGAGCAAATCGGGTTTAGCATGGTCGCAGCGGGCATTCCAGAGGGTTGCGGTTTACGTTCCGCCCCTCGACTGGCACCAGCCTCGAAACGTCGCTGAACGGGCCGCCGTGTCACCGGCCGTCGGCACGGCAGCAGGGTCAGGCCGGTTAGCATGTCGCGGCCTCCAGCATATGCACTGGAAGCATCGTGTGCTCGTAAGGTGTGTCGGGCTACATGACATAGGGCTGGGACGTGTCGGGTTTCGCGTTTCGAGGATAGCCCTCCATCATTCCCTTGGCCCCACCACCATGACGTGAGGACCTGTCTCGACCCAGTTGGTGTCGGCCTCGGGCATTTGGGCGTAAGGATTGGTGTTGCTGGCGTCCGTGCCGCTTGCGGGCATGTAGAGAAAGCCGACCTTGTTCCTCGGCGGCTCCTTCTTCTCGATCCAGGCTTTAGCCCAGTCCATCGCATTCCGGCGCATTCCGGTCACCACGCATGGGGTCGGGTCCCGGCGTGCTCGGGTTGTCCGGCAGGCAGGTAAAGCCGTTGATTCCTTTCCTCAGTTCCCGCATCTGCCCATCGGAGGAAATCGCCACGATGGTGGCAACCTTGGCGACAGCAGGCGGAGTCGCCGCCATGGAACTCTTGATGAGATCCTCATCGCTCATGGAAGCTGCCGTGTGCTGATGCTGGGCAGAAGCGTGCCGATGAAGGCGAAAGTCATAGCGCTGCAGGCAAACCATGCGAGAGTGTGATGCCTTTTCATGGCTCACCTCCATGGCTGCGCGACCAGCTTGCCTATCCTACCCCCTCCCCCGCCTCAGAGAACGAACTATCTTGGGGGAACCGCGCCGTGCATTCCGGAACTCCCCACCCATGGATCGGTTTGTGAGAGGAATCGGAGGTATTTCATGGCTCAGACCCTGCGCGATTTTCTCAAAGCTGTTGAGAACCTTCCCCCTGATACTCTGCTCTGCGTCGCGGAGGTGGACGAGGCTTTCGCGTCCCATGTGGAGGAGTTCGAGATCGTCGAGAACGCCAAGCTGCAAAACAAGAAGTCGGAGAGCTCTGAGGCAGTCGAACTCGGCAATGGCAATCAGACCGTCGTGGTGATCCGCTGGTAGGGCGACAAGCCTGCTGTCACGCCTGAAACCAACGACAGCGTGATCGATTGACCCTGCGAGCAGATGTTCAAGGCGCATGCGTCTTGGGCATTCCCCATCCCAGGCAACGAACAATCAGGATCTTCGCGATGCCCAAGAATATCCCAGGCTCCCGTACGAACCCCGAGGGCATTCCTCAGGAAGGCCATGGCGGCTCCAACACCCGCGGCACGCAGCATCGGCAGGGCAAGGATGGCAACGGTGCCCAGAAGCGTCAGCAAGAGAAGAAATCATGAGCAGCACCGGCAACCGCAGCAACCCGAACGAGACCCGCGTGGCGGGTCGTCGCGAGGGACAAGACGACCAGGCTCACACCAACGCCTCCGGTAAGCCCGATATCGGGCGCCAGGGCGGCGCGACCCACCAGGAAACCCGCGAGCACAACAAGCACAACGAGCCGGGCCAGAGCGGGCACAAGCCCCAGAAGCACAGCCCCCCACAGGAAAAGAACTAAAGTTGCATTCTCAAGCCTAGCCGCCCTGCCACGCCTGCGTAAGATCCTTCGTCTCAGACGGGATCACGCATGCGGATTGGGGCTGCGCTAGGCTTTTGCATTGTCCTCCTGACAAGCCCAGTCGCGGCTCAGGAGAACGCGCGACCGCGCCTGCCACCCGAAAATCTGCCAAGCTGCGCCGGTGAGGCACGCCAGGACCGGCTTCAAGGGATGACACGTGAGGGCGATCTTGTGCTGGGCTCCGAACACTTGGCCAAGCTTTCCGGCCTCAGGCTGCCGGACGAGCCCATCCTGAGGCAGCAAGGGCTGGATTGGCTCAAAGCCTGGACCGGGCAGCCTCTTCTCATCACGATTCAGGGGAAGCGGGATCGGTGGAATCGTCTGCCTATCCGGGCTCGTCTATTGAAGGATTCCTTAACCTTTGACCTCAGCCACGGCCTCGTCGAGGCTGGGCTTGCCATTGTGGATCCCGGGGCCGATCTCCCCTTCTGCCAGCCTGAATTATTCGCCCTTGAGGAAACGGCCCGTGAACGAAACCTTGGTCTTTGGGCTGATGGCCGCTATAACCCAATCCCTGTTGATCAGACTGACCGTTTGAAGGAGCGCGTCGGCAGCTTCGTCATCGTCGAAGGGCGGGTTCGAAGCGTCGGCGAACGCAAGCAGAGAATCTATTTGAATTTCGGGGGGCACTGGGCAGACGACTTCACGATTATCATCCCGAAGAAAACCTGGATGCAGATGGCCGAGCGTGGCCTTTCAACGGACTCGTTGAAGGGCCATATCATTCGGACCCGAGGCATTTTGCAGTCTTGGCAAGGCACCGCCCTTACCATTGATTCAGCGGAGATGATCGAACGTCTTGAGGGCAGACGTCTTCAAGACAAACGCTTGGCCCGATGAGCGAGCATGCGCGATAGACGTCACACAGCTAAGATCCGGATCGCCGCCGGCTTGATGATCTCAAGTCTGGTTGCGGGCTGCGCGGGCTTCGGCAATGCCTATCTACCGGCCAACGCACCGCGGGTGATCGGACCGGATCGCGACCGCGATCATATCCGCTTGGTCTCGGCCTTCGGCGGCGAAGGCCGGGCTCCCCAGCTTGAGCGCCTTCTGACCGATGCAGTGAACCGGCTCATCATGGCTACCGACCGGCCGGACGAGGCCTATCAGGTGACGATTCTCAATTCGCCCGTGGTGAACGCCTTCGCCCTGCCGAATGGACGCCTCTATGTCACCCGTGGCCTGCTGGCCCTGGCGAACGATACCTCGGAAGTCGCGGCCGTGCTCTCGCACGAGATCGCGCATGTCACTCTCCGCCATGCGTCACAGCGCAACGAGTTGCAGGCGCGCTCCGCTCTGATCGAGCGAGTGGCGGAAAACGTTCTCAACAATTCCCAGGAAGCTGCCGTGGTGCAGGACCAGGCCCGCTCATCGCTGGCGAGCTTCTCACGTTCGCAGGAGCTTGAGGCGGACCAGACCGGCGTCGCGGTTTTGGCGCGGGCAGGCTTCGATCCCTATGGCGCGCCCCGCTTCCTTACCGCTCTAGGCCGCTCGGCCAACAGTGCCAACAATTCCGACCGCGTCACCTCCCATCCCAGCACGAATGAACGGATCTCACGGGCCCTTCAGGCTGCGCGACGCACGGGCCCTCCGGGCATGGGCGAGACCGGCAGACTTGAATATCTGACGGCTCTCAATGGTTTGGCTTATGGGGACGATCCTGGCGACGGTGTCGTGAAGGGCCGACGCTTCATCCATGCGCGTCTCGGCGTCGCTTTCGAGGCGCCCGAGGGCTTTACCCTGGAGAACACCTCGCAGGCCGTTCTCGGCTCCTCCGCCGATGGCGAGCGCCGGCTGCTCTTCGATGCGGCCGATACCCCGGCCGGACAGAGCCTCGAGGAAGTTCTTCGCTCCACATGGACCGATACCATCGAGCCGGGAAGCCTCGTGACGGCGATGGTGAATGATCTGCCCATCGTGACGGCTCTTTCCAATGGCAAGGAATGGACCTTCCGTCTCTCCGCCATTCGCATCGGCAACACCACCTATCGCCTCATCATGGCGGCTCGTAGCGGAGGCTCGGATCTGGAAGGCATGTTCCAGCGGACGCTCAACAGCGTGCGCCAAGTCCAGCCGGAGGAAGCCCGTCGCATCCGGCCGCTCAAGCTGCAGATCGTGACGGCCCAGCGCGGCGATACGGCGCAATCGCTTGCCTCACGCATGCCGATTGACCGTGCGCTCGACCGCTTCCTGCTGCTCAATGGCCTTGAGCGGAACGGGCCGTTGAAGGTCGGCGAGCGCTACAAGATCGTCATCGAGTAGCAGCAGGCCTGATAACCTTACACAGCCTCACCTTGAGGAGAGAGCTTGTTCGTCGCTCCTCAGGGTGAGGAGAGCGTATTCATGATCGGCTGAAAAGGTCCTCAAAAGCACTCAGGTGAGCCGGTGTCCCGGCTCACCTGATGTCTTTCTAAGGGTCTCGACAATCCTTAGACGAAAGCACCGGTGGCCTGAGGATACTTGTCCATCAGGGCGCGCTTGAGCTTTTCCAGAGCGCGGTTCTCGATTTGGCGGACACGCTCCTTCGAGATTCCCAGACGATCGCCAAGGAATTCGAGAGTCACCTGCTCGTCGTCAAGCCGGCGCGCCTGGAGGATGCGCAGCTCACGCTCGTTGAGAACCTCGAGCGCCTGCTTGAGCCAGCGTACACGGCGCTCGGTGTCGATCACATCGCTCACGCTCTCATCCGGCAACGGGCTCGTATCCACGAGAAACTCTACGCGCTCTGCGGAGTTGGACGGGTCCGCATCGAGCACCGGTGCGTTGAGGGATGTGTCGGGAGCCGAAAGGCGGGCATCCATGAGGGCGACATCCGCCTTGGACACACCGATCGCCTCGGCGATCTTCTCGTGCACGTCGGCGGAGATGCGCTCCTCGCCACCACGCGTCAGGCGAGCGCGCAGGCGGCGGAGGTTGAAGAAAAGAGCCTTCTGAGCGGAACTTGTTCCGCCACGGACGATTGACCAGTTACGAAGGATATAGTCCTGCACGGAAGCACGGATCCACCAGGTCGCGTAGGTGGAAAAACGGACTTCCCGCTCCGGCTCGAACCGGGCTGCGGCTTCAAGAAGACCCACATGCCCTTCCTGAACAAGATCCGCCATCGGCAGGCCATAATGACGAAAACGGGCCGCGAGTGCGATCACGAGGCGCATATGTGCAGCTGTTAATTGGTGAAGAGCTGTTTCGTCGCCGTGTTCCTTCCAGCGCACGGCAAGTTCATGCTCCTCTTCCCTTTCGAGAAAAGGGGCATTCATGGCAGCGCGAACGAAACGACGCCGAACGCCTGAGATTTCTCCCATTGTGTCCTCCCTTGGCAGAGACACAACGAGCGAGGCGGGAAAAAGTTCACGCCAAATAGCCAAGTTTTGCGAAATAGATTCCAAAGCCCTGAAAACAAGGCGTCTTCGCAAATAAAAAGCCTGGCGCGAGGCCAGGCTTTTGAAAGGCTTGGTCGAAACCGCGCTGTTTTTTAAGCGGCTTCTTCCTGCATATCGTCGCCATCGGCGTCGACATCGGCTTCAGCGCCCTTGGCGCGGCGCGGTGACTTGGCGAGGCTCTGCTCGATGAGCTTGAGCGCTTCCGTATCCGTGATCTTGTTTACAGCAGCGATCTCGCGCACGACACGGTCGAGAGCCGATTCATAGAGCTGACGCTCACTGTAGGACTGCTCGGGCTGGGCCTCGGAGCGATACAGATCGCGCACAACTTCCGTGACGGCGATCAGATCACCTGAATTGATCTTCGCCTCGTATTCCTGAGCGCGGCGCGACCACATGGTGCGCTTCACGCGGGCACGACCCGTCAGAACGTCCAGAGCCTTTTGAACCAGGGCCGGTTCGGCGAGCTTGCGCATGCCGACGCTGGCAGCTTTCGCGGTCGGAACTCGCAGGACCATCTTGTCCTTATCGAAGGAGACCACGTACAGCTCCAGCTTGAAGCCGGCGATTTCCTGCTCTTCGATGGCCGTGATGCGGCCGACGCCGTGAGCGGGGTAAACAATGGCTTCGCCGGATTTGAAACCCAGGCGCTGGGCGGACTTCTTAGTGGTTGTCATGCGAGAGAGGCCTCCTTGCATGGTCCCTTGCCGGTTCAGGCTCGGGAGCGTGGTCCCACTGAGCAGGGACCCAGGGGAACAGGAATGAGATGAGTGGCTACGGAACTTGACTATTCCGCTCGACTCCCTGATGTAAGCCAGCAGCTAGAAAACGCTCTTCCCCGGATCCAAGGCAGGGTTAGCTCCCTTCGGCCAGGTTTCGTGCATCATTGCTTCAGTGTGTGAACCGACGACCTGCGAGGGACGGTGCACGGCTTGAGCGCAAGCGACGGCATTCGCAGACCCTACCATAGTCTGACCGAAAAAGCAAAAGTAGTTCAAAGCGTAGCGTGAAGAAGCTCGGTTTATGGCCGAGGTCCAAGGCCTGGGGTGTCCAACAAGACTTCGCTCCTGAGGAGGTGTGCAGAAGCGTCTTGCGGAAGATCCAGCGCGCCCTGGAGAAGCCCCACCCTTCGGAACAGTCTTACAGGCCTTCTCAGGATGAGATCCAAGACGGTTGTGTTCGAAGCTCTTAATCGCCCTCGCCGGGATTGGGCGAGAAATACGTCTCGAACTTGCCCGCGACGCCGTCGAATTCCTTGGCGTCGACCGGGGGCTCCTTCTTCTGCGTGATGTTGGGCCAGCTCTTGGCCATGTCGGCATTGAGCTTCAGCCACTGCTCGAGACCAGGCTCGGCATCGGGCTTGATGGCCTCGGCCGGGCATTCCGGCTCGCAGACGCCGCAGTCGATGCACTCGTCCGGGTGAATGACGAGCATGTTCTCGCCCTCGTAGAAACAGTCCACCGGACACACCTCGACGCAGTCCATGTATTTGCATTTGATGCAATTTTCAGTGACGACGTAGGTCATGAACGGTCCTTCGGAGGTCTGGTCCAAAAAGAAAGCGCAAGGCTATCGCCGCCGCTCTAGCCCTTGTCGCCGTCGCTGACAAGCGTCCTGTCGCTTTCGTTGAGATCGGCGTAGAGCAGCCTTGCTTCTGGTGCAGGTCCCCGGCGCTCGCCGAGGCCCTCCACCCGCACCACCAGGGTCGTGCGGGCGAGGGCGATGGTCACCACGTCACCGACAGCCACCGCCTTGGCCGCATTGTCTGTACGCTGGCCGTTGACCCGGACGAACCCACTCGTGACGAGCTTGGCGGCCAGTGTTCGGGTTTTGGCAAAGCGTGCGAACCAGAGCCACTTGTCGAGCCGCTGCCGGTCCTCACGCATTCAAAGCCTCACTTCTTGCCGTCTTCGAGCTGGGCCTTGAGGGCCATGAGCTTAGCGAAGGGCGAGTTCGGGTCGGGCTGCTTTTCGCGGCGCTCCGGCCCGCCCTCGCGGCGGTTGTCGGCGCGCTTGTCGGGACGTGGGCCGCGGCGGTCATCCGGGCGGGGTCCGCGCGGTGGACGGTTCTGCGGACGGCCGCCCTCCCCTTGGGCCTCGCGGCGCGGGCGCTCGCCCTGGCCTTCGCCATGACGCGGACGACGGTCGCCACGCTCGGGACGCTCGCCGCGCTGCTCATGACGGGGACCTCGAGCCTCGCGCCCCTGGCGGGCATGACCACCCTCATGATGACGGCGGTGCTGACGCCAGACTTCGATCATCTCGGGCTCGGCCGGGGCTTCGGCCGCGCCTTCAGCCGGAGCCATGGCCTGACCTTCGGGAGAAGCCACGGCCTCGGCAGCGCTGACCTCGACAGCCTCAGCCGGGATGGAAGCCTCGAGAGCCTCCACGACCACTGCGCCGGTCTCTTCGGCCACGGCCTGAGGCTCGGCCTGAGCCTCGGCAGCGGCCTGCTCGCCCTCGGCGGCATGCGGCGCTGCTGCCAGCGGAACGGTGATGGCAGGCCCGGGACGGCGCTCCATCACATAACCGAGCGACTTCAGGATAGTGGCGAAATCCTCGCCGGCGCAGCCGACGAGCGACGTCATGGCCACAGTCGGCACGAAGCCCTCGCCGTCGGCGGCACCGGTCGGCGGCTCGCCAGGGGTGATGCCGGGCCGATAGGCGATCGCAGGACGGATAAGATCGGCCAAACGCTCCAGGATGTCGACGCGCACGGCGCGGCCACCACAGACGCGGAAGCCGGCTGCACGATAAAGCCCGTGGGCGATCTCCGGATCGACCGGGATCGAGGTGCGGCCGGACTGGGCCAGATGGGCGATCTCGTCGATGCCCTTCTGGTCGAGACCGCCGTTCTGGAGAGCCCAGAGCTGCGTCGCGAGCACGCGCGGAGCGGGCTTCAGAAGGGCCGGCAGGTAAAGGTGATAGGCACCGAAGCGCACGCCCGCCTTGCGGAGCGCCGCGCGGGCATCCTGATCGAGGCTGCGCACCTCATTGAGAACCTTGGCGCGCTCGAGAACGCCGAGAGCCTCGCCGATCTGGAAGGCAATGCCCCGGGCAAGGCCCGTCAGCTCGGCATTGGTCTCGAGATCCATCACCGGGCCGAGCAGGCGCACCACATAGGCCTTGAGCCAGGCGCGCAGGCGGTTGTCCACCTTGTCGCGGGCAGGGCCCGTGAGGTGCTCGTCCGAGAGAATGCGCACGCGCGGCTCGAAGAGCTTGTCGCCGGGTTCCAGCTTGGCCACGGGATCGCCCATCCAGCGGATCGTGCCGTCGTTGGACAGCACCAGCGTGGTGTCGGGAGTTTCGGCGAACCTGTCGGCCCGCGCCTCGATCTCGCCGGCCAGCGCCTTGCTGGCAGCATTGCGCAGCGTCTTGGCTTCCGTGGTGTCCGCCTGGGGATCAGGGACGAAATGGAAGCCGTGCAGGTGGCCGATATGTTGCCCCTCGACAGTGACGTCGCCGGTGGTCGTAATTTCCGCTTCGAGCATTGTGTTCTCTCTTAAGCGCCGCATGAGAACGCTCGTCCGCCGGTCGATGAATCTTTGGGCGAGACGTTCATGAAGCGCATCCGATAGCTTGTCCTCTACCTGACGCGCAACACCCTGCCAATGCTCCGGGTCCTTCAACCAGTCAGGACGGTTTGCGACAAAAGACCAAGTCCGTACCTGGGCGATGCGGTTGGAGAGGGTGTCGATATCGCCATCCGTCCGGTCCGAAGCCGAGAGATGGCGGGCAAACCAGTCCGCCGGAACGGCCCCTTCCTTCATGAGGAAACGATAGAGCTGGCCGACGAGGTCCGCGTGAGTTTGAGGCGAAACCTTCCGATAATCGGGCACTTGGCAGATCTGCCAGAGCCGCTCGACCGCATATTTCGTGCGGGCGAAGGTCTGGATATCGTCGTCCCGGGCCAAGAGTTCCAGCGCTGCCACATCCTCGCCCATGGGGGCGCGCACGAGGCCATGCTCCCGGGGCTGCTGGCTCAGAGAATCGCGCAGACGCCCAAGGGACGAGAAATCGAGATCCGGGTTGCGCCATTGCAGGATGCGCACGGGATCGAAGGTGTGGTTTTCCAGCGCCTCCACCGTCTCCGCGTCGAAAGGCGGGCAGCGGCCCGTGGAGCCGAACGTGCCGTCGCGCATATAACGGCCCGCACGGCCCGCGATCTGGGCGAGCTCCGGATTGTAGAGCTTGCGGAAGCGGAAACCGTCGAACTTCTTGTCGGCGGCGAAGGCCACATTGTCCACATCGAGGTTGAGGCCCATACCGATGGCGTCCGTGGCGATCAGGTAATCTACGTCCCCATTCTGATAGAGCTCGACCTGGGCGTTGCGGGTGCGGGGCGAGAGCGCCCCCAGAACCACAGCCGCACCGCCGCTCTGGCGACGGATGAGCTCCGCGATGCCGTAGACCTCCTCCGCCGAGAAGGCGACGATGGCCGAGCGGCGAGGCAGGCGCGAGACCTTCTTCTCACCGGCAAAGGTGAGCTTCGAGAGGCGCGGCCGCGTGACTACGTGGACGCCGGGAATCAGCGCCTCGATGAGGGGGCGCATGGTCATAGAGCCGATGAGCAGCGTCTCCTCGCGTCCGCGCTGGTTCAGGAGACGATCGGTGAAGACATGGCCACGATCGAGGTCGGCGGCGAGCTGGATCTCGTCGATGGCCACGAACGACGCCTCGATATCGCGCGGCATGGCCTCGACAGTCGAGATCCAGTAGCGCGGCCGGTCCGGCTTGATCTTCTCCTCGCCCGTGATGAGGGCGACATTGTGCGGCCCCGCCTTCTCGACAACCCGTTGATAGACCTCGCGCGCGAGCAGGCGCAGCGGAAGGCCGATCATGCCGCTGTCATGCCCGAGCATGCGCTCGATGGCGAGATGGGTCTTGCCGGTATTGGTGGGTCCGAGCACGGCGGTGACGCCGCGCGCGCGCACTTGCGGAGGGAGAGAACGGCGAACCATGCCTGGATGTCGGGTAATGTCGGATCTGATCCCAGGTGAGAGGGACGAGACGCCCCCGCATCGACCGATGCAGGCAGCCTTCTCACAAAACGGGCCTGGCCCAAAGGTCCGGCAGCAGGCTCTCTCTTATATGGGACCTCGGGCCGGTTTCGCTACCGCAAACCAAAGAATTCTCCAGGGATTTTGAGGGCTTATTGCCCGGCCCCGGCTTTGATGGGGTCCCTCCCCTTGATCGTGGGCTTGGCCGCGGTCGCCTTAGCCTCGCCCTCCACCGACCAGCTTGCCGCCTCAAGCTCACCCATGCCGATCATCGTGCGCACGGCAACCTTGATCGGGAAGAGCACGCGCGCACCCTCCACGGGTGCCAGCCACACGTTAATGTCCTTGTTCTCCTGCATGAACTTGATGGCAGTCCGTTGCGGACGATGGCCGGAGATCGGCACCCAGCGGGCATTGCAGACGAGGACGGGGCCCGAATAACCCGGCACCTCGACATTCTTCGTTCCCGCATAGGAGAGCACGATGTTCTGGCGCGCGGTGCCATCGAAAACCGGGATCGTGCGATTGCAATTGGCCTGATCGGTGAGGCTTTTTGACGCCACGGCCGGCATGATGAGGGCGCTCAAGGGATCGATGACCCCTTTCTTGTCGGCCTCCTTCACCGGCACCCGGTCTTCCTTCGGCTCCAGGGGCGGCACGATTTCGGCTTTGACGACGTTGCCGTCGTCAAGCGCCATGCGCACGGTGCGCTGCTCGCCGGAGGATTTGGAGGTGACGGCAAAGTCCTGGGGCTGAAGCTGGGATCCGGCAATCATACCGGAGGCCGTGCCCGCACCCTTGCCGCCTGTGATCATCTTCACGAGACCGGAGAGCTTCACGCTGCCCTGCATCTCATATTTCGGGCCTTTGAAGGTGGAGGACAGGTCAGCCTTCCCCAACGGCAGGCCAGCCAAGGAGAGATTATAGTTCACCTTGAGCGTCTGGGCGGCCTGGGCCTGAGCCTGGGAGCCGAGGGCAGCCAAGCTGAAGGTTAACAGAGCTGGAGCGATGAAGCGCATTGAGTTTTCTTGGACCTGTCCCGTTAGTCTATTCTGTTGCGTCGCATAGGAATCCGAATAAATCATGACCGTGCCAGCGCAAAAAAACGAGTTGCGCTGTCGCACTATTCTTGACGCGGGCCCCTTTTTCAGCCTATAGCCCTGCACCTTCCAAGGACTTCTGGTGTCCGGCCGCGCGGGATCTGCGTTGAAGCAAACCCGCGAAATCGAAGCCGCGACCCTTTATGACGATAGGATTGAACCCATGTCGCGCCGTTGCGAACTGACCGGCAAGGCCGTGCTGAGTGGCCATCTGGTGAGCCACTCGAACCGCAAGACGAAGCGGAAGTTCCTGCCGAACCTCTGCAACGTCACGCTCCAGTCTGAGACCCTGCAGCGCTCCGTGCGCCTGCGCGTTTCCGCCCATGCTCTGCGTTCCGTCGAGCATCGCGGTGGCCTCGACGCCTTCCTTGCGAAGGCCTCGGCTGACGAGTTGTCCACCACCGCCCTCGCTGTAAAGCGTGAGATCGAGAAGAAGCTCGCCGCTGCGAGCTAATTCGATTTCACCACGTTTTCTACGCTGCGGGCGGCCATAAGGCCGCCCGTTTTGCGTTGCCCCAATGGCTTAGCTGCTTTTCAGGAAGGCGGATCATGACCAAGACCGAGCACCGCGACTTCCTCATTGCGCTCACCGCAATGACCCTCGTTGTCCTCTCGTCGAATATTCTGGTTCAGTATCCCTTCCAGCATCTGGGGCTGGGCGACTATCTGACCTGGGGCGCCTTCAGCTATCCTTTTGCCTTCCTCGTTACCGACTTGTCGAATCGCCGCTTCGGCCCCAAGGGTGCGCGCCGGGTTGTCTATGCCGGCTTCATGCTGGCCGTGCTGCTGTCCGTCTATTTCGCCACGCCGCGCATCGCGATGGCTTCCGGCGCAGCCTTCCTCGTGGCGCAGCTTCTCGACATCCAGATCTTCACGCGTCTTCGCGGCCATGCCTGGTGGATGCCGCCCTTCGTGTCGTCGGTGATCTCGTCGGGCCTCGATACGGCGATCTTCTTCTCGTTCGCCTTCTATTGCGGCGCCGTCCCAGGCCTCGGCGTCACAATCACCGATGTTCTGGTACAAGCAGGCATCGCGGATGAATGCATCGCTCTGCCGTGGGTGAATCTGGCGATCGCCGACTATCTGGTGAAGCTCGCACTCGCCGCCATCGCGATCGCTCCCTACGGCGCGATCCTGAGGCTCATTCGCTACGAGGCGAAGCACCATCATCAGACTGCCTGATCAGGCAGTCCCCCTCTCGTGATCCGATCAGAGAACCTTGTCCGCGTAAGGCGGATGGGGAATGGCCTGGTGGGCCGCGCGCAGCGCTGCTGACCAGCGCTCGCGCAGATCGCGGAAGTAAGGTTCGTCTTCCTGGATGCGGTAGGTGATCTGCGCTTTCAGCGCATCGCGCTTGGCCACCACGATATCGATGGGAAGGCCGACGCCGAGATTGGATTTGAGCGTTGAATCCATCGAGATGAGACCGAGCTTCAGGGCCTCTACGAGTTCCGTGGTGTGGGAGATCGCGCGGTCGAGGATGGGCTTGCCGTATTTCGGCTCGCCAATTTGCAGGAAAGGCGTGTCGAGGGTCGCCTCGATGGCATTCCCCGCCGAATAGACCTGATAAAGGCGCATCTGCCCCTTCCCGATCTGTCCGCCGAGCAGCATGGTGACGTCGAAGGTCATGTTGCGCTTTTCCATCTCGACGCCGTCGATGGCATAGACCTGGCGAATCGCACGGCCGACAAGCTGGGCGGCTTTGAACATGCTGGGCACATTCATCAGCGTCTCGATCTCGCCCGTTTCCGGGTTCTCAACGCCGTCCGATAGAAGCGACATGACCGACTGGCTGACGGAAAGATTGCCGGCAGTGGCGAGCGTCACCAGTCGCCCTCCGGGCTTCTCGAACAGATGCAGCTTTCGGAAGGTTGCGATGTTGTCGACGCCCGCATTGGTGCGCGTATCTGCGATCATCACGAGGCCATCGCGCACGAGGATGCCAACGCAATAGGTCATGGGAGCTCCTCCGGGTGCCTTTTGATCGAGCTGCGGTTTTAAGGCCATCCTTTAAGCCTGTGCTTGACGGGCGCTCTCGATCCTCAAACGAACGTCGAGCGCTTCACGGGAGATCCCGTAATAGCTGCCTCTGACGGGAGCTGCATCAAGATAATCGAGGCCCGTGGCGAGCCGGACGTAGTGTTCCGTAGCGGAAACGCCATTCGCTGGATCGAAGCTCACCCAGCCGAGATCGGGGATGAAGGCCTCCGCCCAGGCATGGCCTGCCTCCTGCTGGGGCTCTCCGGCCTGATGGAGATAGCCCGAGACGTAGCGTGCAGGGATTTTCAAGAACCGAGCGGCGGCCAGAAAAACATGTGCAAAATCCTGGCAGACTCCATGCCCCGCTGTGAATGCCTCCGTCGCTGTGGTGGCGGAATGGGTCGCAGCCGTATCGAAACGCAGATGTCGATGAATGGCATTGTTCAGCGCATGAGCCTGGTCGAGCGGACTGGAGGAGAAACCTGTCACAGTTTGCGCAAACTCGCGAATGGCTGCGCTGTCGCGACTGAGCGGCGTCTGTCTCAAGTAAAACAGCTCAGGAAAGCGCTCGACACCCCCGCGAATAATGCCCGCCGTATCGGCGGTTTCGATTTCGCCTGAAACGCGCAAGGTGATCTGCTCGACAGGTCCTGCCACAAAGAGGCTGTGCGCGATATTGCCGTACCAATCCTGGCGCCGCAGGAGCTTGGCCTCACAGTCGACATCGATATTCCATGACAGGACGGTTTGTCCCTCGTGGCCGCGCGGCGTGAGGCGCAGAAGCTGGATCGCGGATTTCGCAGGCTCGCTGTAGCGATAGATCGTCTCATGTGTGATGCGGATGCGCATGGTCGGATCCTTGGGTCAGCCCAGATATTGCTGCGTGATGGCAAGACCGAGCCGATTGTTCTCAGCGAGAAACTCGTGCAGGAACTCGTGCAGTCCATGTTGAAAGATGTCTTCGATGTTCCGGTTCACCAGCCGGGCGTGGATGGAACGCGCCTGACGTTGCGCACTGCCGGACAGACCATAGCGATGTGCAATGTCATCGAGATGACGGGAAAGCGCGCCGTAGCAGGCCGCAAGCGAGCGCGGCATCTCCTCTCGCAGGATCAGCAGATCCGCAACGAGCCAGGGCCGCAGGTTCTGGTGATAGACCCATTGGTAGCTCACCAGCGCCGAGACCGAGCGCAGAATGGCGGCCCATTGGTAGTAATCGATGCCGCCGCCCACCTCCGCATCCTGAGGCAACAGCACGTGATACTTCACATCGAGCACGCGCGCGGTGTTGTCAGCGCGTTCGATATAGACGCCGAGACGTGAGAACCAATAGGCATCGTTACGCAGCATGGTCCGCATGGCGGAACCGTCGTAGCGAAGCGAGGCCTCCTTCACGAGATTGAGGAAGCGCGGCAGCTCCTCGACATCGATCTTCTTCGTGCTGTAGCGACGCAGGTCGAGCCAGGCGGAGTTGATCGCCTCCCACATTTCGGAGGTGAGCGCAGAGCGGACCGAGCGGGCGTTCTGCCGCGCCGTGTTGAAGCAACTCTGAATGCTCGATGGGTTCTCCTCGGAGAAAGCGAGAAACTCGATCACGCGCTCGGGTGTAACCTCACCGTTGAGAGCACGGAACTGGTCGATGCCACATGCCGTGATAAGGGCAGATTCCCACTCGTTCGTATCGGCTTCACTGTATGAAATCGGCATCGAGGCCATGCGGTAGGCGACGTCGAGAATACGTGCGGTATTCTCGGCACGCTCCACATAGCGGGAGAGCCAATAGAGGCTGTCTGCATCACGGCTCAGCACGGCAACCGCTCCCCGCTCATTCGCTCAAAACCCAGGTATCTTTCGTCCCACCGCCCTGGCTTGAGTTCACAACGAGCGAACCTTCGGTCAGGGCGACACGCGTCAAACCGCCCGGCACGAGCCTCACGCCATCGCGCCCGCTCAGGACGAAGGGCCGCAGATCCACATGGCGAGGGGCCAGGCCCTTCTCCGTGAAGATGGGGCTCGTGGAGAGAGCGAGCGTCGGCTGCGCGATATAATTGTCGGGTGCAGCCAGGATGCGGGTGCGAAAATGTTCGCGCGCCTCCGCTGTCGAATGCGGCCCAACGAGCATCCCGTAGCCGCCCGATCCGTTGACCTCCTTCACGACGAGTTCGTGCAGATGGTCGAGCACATAAGAAAGAGCTTCTTTCTCGCGACAGCGCCATGTGGGCACGTTCTTGAGGATCGGCTCCTCGCCCATGTAGAAGCGTACAATATCGGGCACGTAGCTGTACATCGCCTTGTCGTCGGCGACGCCTGTCCCTGGTGCATTGGCGATGGCGACATGGCCTGCGCGATAAGCCGCGATCAATCCCGGAACGCCAAGCGCGGAATCGGAGCGGAATACCAGCGGATCGAGGAAGTCGTCGTCGATGCGACTGTAGATGACATCAACACGTTTCAGCCCCTCGGTGGTGCGCATATAGACAACCTCATCACGCACGAAGAGATCGCGGCCCTCCACCAGCTCGACGCCCATCCGGTCGGCGAGGAAGCTGTGTTCGTAATAGGCAGAATTGAGAGAGCCCGGCGTGAGCAGAACCACCGTCGGCTCCCGCGGGCTGCTCGCCGGCGCGACGGATTTGAGCGTTCCGAGCAACTCGTCCACGTAGTTCTCGATGGGACGGATGCGCTGCTTCGCCACGAGATCGGGGAACAAACGCATCATCACCTCGCGGTTCTCCAGCATGTAGGAGACGCCGGAAGGCGTGCGCAGATTGTCCTCGAGCACGTAGAAATCCTTGTTGTCGACGCGTACGATGTCGACGCCGGCCACCTGCACGTAGATGTCGCTGTTGAGCGACAGCCCGTGCATCTGCGGTCGGTAATAGGGATTAAGATAGACAAGCTCCGGCGGAACGATGCCAGCGCGCAGAATTTCGCGCGGTCCGTAGATGTCTTTCAGAAAGAGGTTGAGCGCCTTGACCCGCTGCTCGAGTCCTCGCGAAAGATGCGCCCATTCAGGCCCTGAAAGAATGCGCGGAATGATGTCGAACGGGATCAGTCGTTCTTCGGCTTCCGTGTTGCCGTAGACTGCGAAGGTGATGCCGACCCGGCGGAAGAAGAGCTCCGCCTCCTCGCGGCGATGCTCCAGGAGCTGTGGCGGCGCGGATGCCAGCCACTCTTGGAGCACCCGATAGGCCGCCCGGCTCTCGCCATCATGGCCGTTCATCTCATCGAAGATCACTTGAGCCGTCACAGGGTCCGCCGCCTCCTGATTGGACAGGCGGCGCAATAATGTGCGTCACTTCCATCCATCAAAAGGTTAGTTGCCTCAATCGAAGCACGGCAAGGGAAAGGTGAAGCCAGGAAGGGGCAGGAAGTGATGAAAAAAAGCACAACTGCCTAAACAGAAGGCAGGCGCACTGCGTGTCACGCTACGAGGGAGAACTCCAGCAACAGGGTTCGTTGGAGGTTTGCGTTGAAGTTGTTGTCGGAGATCAGAGTGACGATGATCTCGCGTCCCTCGTGGTGAACGGCGAGACCTTCCATGTTGTCGATCTGGTGCGAGGCTTCGCTCTCATAGATTGTCCCGCCATCAACGCTCGCGCCTGCCTTGATGGCGGAAGAAGCCACGCGGCGCAGGCGGCATCCAAATCCGCCGAACAGCGAGAAGCGGCGTTCAAGGATGATCGCATCGCCCGTGTCGAGAAACGCCAGATCCGTGACGTCATAGCCGTCCCGGCCCACCATCTCGAAAGCGCCCTGCCTGGGACCGGTGAGGATGAAGCCCCTCCCCCCTTCCGCGATGCCGACGAGAGCGCCGGCGAGCGTCGAGCGCTGCGGCGCAAGGGCAAGCGCCTCAAGCCCTCCATTGCTCGACAGATCCTTCAGCTCCTTCGGTACCGTAATCGGAACGCCTTCAATAAGAGAGCCCTCCCGGTCGCGCTCGTAGCGGATCACGGCGTGATTGCGCTCGACGCCCACGAAGGCCACGTCGCCGGAGATCGCGAGGCTCTCGGTGTCGTAGTAGCGGGAGCGGCGGGCAGGCTGTCCATTGTTCAGGAGCAGGGGTGCCATCACGGCATTGGACAACCCGGACAGGCGCCCGTCCGAAGTCTCGACGCGCGCCTTCAGCACCTGCGCATTGTCGGCGAGCGCCGCGATCTCCTGCCCCCTCGCAGAACGCCACAGGCCGGAGAACCCGCCGAAGGCGGACACATCCGATTTCAGGCTGAGACCGGAACGAAAGAGGAGAGATCCGAATTGCGTACGGTCAGGATCGGTTGCGGAGAGACGGCTGATCGGCTGAGCGGCGATAGAAATCCGTGTGGCGTTGCGAAACACCTGCGGGCGCTGCGCAAAGGCTGCGCCCGCTGCACCGACGGCGGTGAGAGCACCGCCGCCGATCAGAAGATTTCTTCGCGTAAAAAGCCTCACGCGTGAGCCCGGCGGCGGGGCGCTGCTCCGCGCGCGGGCAGCGCATTTTCTTCGAACAATTCCGCAAGCTTTTCCGTCATTACGCCGCCGAGTTCTTCCGCATCGACAATGGTCACGGCGCGACGGTAATAGCGCGTCACGTCATGGCCGATGCCGATGGCAATGAGCTCCACCGGCGAGCGCGTCTCGATCTCTTCGATGATGTAGCGCAGGTGCCGTTCGAGGTAATTGCCCGGATTGACCGAAAGCGTCGAATCGTCGACTGGCGCGCCATCGGAGATCACCATCAGGATGCGCCGCTGCTCGGGACGGCCGAGCAGACGCTTGTGCGCCCAATCGAGCGCCTCACCGTCGATGTTCTCCTTCAGCAGACCCTCGCGCATCATGAGGCCGAGGTTCTTGCGCGCACGCCGCCAGGGCGCATCCGCGGACTTGTAGATGATATGGCGAAGATCGTTGAGACGGCCGGGATTCGCAGGCTTGCCGTTCTGCAGCCACATCTCACGAGCCTGTCCGCCCTTCCACGCGCGGGTGGTGAAGCCGAGGATTTCCACCTTCACGCCGCAGCGCTCCAGCGTGCGCGCGAGAATATCGGCGCAGGTGGCGGCCACCGTGATCGGGCGTCCACGCATGGAGCCGGAATTGTCGAGCAGCAGCGTCACCACCGTGTCGCGGAAGTTGGTGTCCTGCTCCTGCTTGAAGCTCAAAGGCTGGAACGGATCCATGATGATGCGCGGCAGGCGTACCGGATCGAGCGTTCCCTCTTCGAGATCGAATTCCCAAGCGCGGTTCTGCTGCGCCATGAGGCGGCGTTGCAGGCGATTGGCAAGACGCCCCACCACGCCCTGGAGATGCGCGAGCTGCTTGTCCAGATAGGCGCGAAGGCGCGTCAGCTCGTCCGCATCGCAGAGATCTTCCGCATGGATGATCTCGTCGAACTTGGGCGTATAGGCCTTGTAGTCGGGCCCGCGCGCCTCGTTGGCGCGGGACGGCGGACGCCAGGATTCACCGGCCTCGTCGGAATCGGCTTCCTCCGCTTCCTCGGGCAGCTCGCCGGAAGGCCCATCGGCCTCCTCCGTCGCGCCGTCTTCCATCTCGTCGCTCGAATCCTCGCTGATCTCGACCTCGGCGCGATCGCCCTGGGATTCCTGCTCGGATTCACCCTCGCCCTGCTGCTCCTGCTGCTCGGCTTCGTTCTCTTCCTCGTTCTCCTCGTCTTCCTGTTCGAAGGCCGCATCGTCGGCCATATCGAGGGAGGAGAGCATCTCGCGGATACCGCGCGCGAAATCGCGCTGACTGTCGATGTTCTTCAACAAGCCGTCGAGGTCTCTTCCGGCGCGTTCCTCGATGAAGTCGCGCCAGAGATCGACGATCTTTTCCGCAGCATGAGGCGGCTTCTCGCCGGTCAGGCGCTCGCGCACCATCAGCGCCAGCGCATCCTCGATCGGTGCATCAGCGCGATCGGTGATCTCTTCGTATTTGCCACCACGATGATAGCGGTCTTCCAGCATCGCCGAGATGTTGGAGGAAATGCCTGCCATGCGGCGCGAGCCGATGGATTCCACGCGCGCCTGCTCGACCGCGTCGAAGACGGCGCGGGCAGCTTGACCTTCAGGCGCGAGCTTGCGGTGGAGGATGGCGTCGTGACAGGCGAGACGCAGGGCCATGGAATCCGCGTTGCCGCGCAGGATCGCCACGTCGTGCGATGTAAGCCTTCGCGGCGGTTCCGGCAGGCGGGCTTTGTCCTGGCCCATAAGCACCGGGCGGTCGGAGGCAAAGGCCACCTCGAGATCGGGCTTGCGGGCGATAGCCTTCATGGCGCCGGCGATGGAGCGCTTGAGCGGCTCTGCCGGCGCTTCCTTCTTCTCACCTGGCTTGCGGTTCGAGATGGACATCGCTTTCCTTCATCCGTCATCCCGGCCGGAGCATCGCGAAGAGCCGGGATCCCTAAAACCAGCGAAGCTCCCAAACGATCCCGGATCACGCAAGGCGCATCCGGGATGACACCTTACGACAGCACCATGTTCACGGCGCTTTCCGGCAGTTCCTTGCCGAAGGAGCGCTGATAGAACTCGGCCACGAGGGTGCGCTCCAGCTCGTCGCACTTGTTGAGGAAGGTGACGCGGAACGCGAAACCCGTGTCGCCGAAGATCTCGGCGTTCTCGGCCCAGGTGATCACCGTGCGCGGACTCATGACGGTGGAGAGATCCCCGTTCATGAAGGCGCTGCGGGTCAGATCCGCCACGCGCACCATCTTGTTGACGACATCGCGGCCCTCGGCGCTCTCCTGGTAGTGCTTCGCCTTGGAGAGGACGATGTCCACCTCCTTGTCGTGAGGCAGGTAGTTGAGCGTGGTCACGATCGACCAGCGGTCCATCTGGCCCTGGTTGATCTGCTGGGTGCCGTGATAGAGGCCGGACGTATCGCCGAGGCCCACCGTGTTGGCGGTGGCGAAGAGGCGGAAAGCCGGGTGAGGACGGATCACGCGCTTCTGGTCGAGAAGCGTGAGCTTGCCCGACTGCTCCAGCACGCGCTGGATCACGAACATCACGTCCGGGCGGCCGGCATCGTACTCGTCGAACACGAGGGCCACATTGTGCTGCAGTGCCCAGGGCAGAATGCCGTCCTGGAAGGCGGTGACCTGCTTGCCCTCCTGGAGCACGATAGCGTCCTTGCCGACGAGATCGATACGTGACACGTGGCTGTCCAGGTTCACGCGCACGCAGGGCCAGTTGAGGCGGGCGGCCACCTGCTCGATATGGGTCGACTTACCCGTGCCGTGATAGCCCGTGATCATCACGCGGCGATTACGCGCGAAGCCTGCCAGGATGGCAAGCGTCGTCTCCCGGTCGAACAGGTAATCCGGATCGAGATCGGGCACATGCTCTTCGGTCTGGGAGAAGGCCGGAACTTCCAGATCCGAGTCGATGCCGAAGACCTGTCGCACGGATACCTTCATATCCGGCAGTAGGGTCGTTGTATCGGTTTGTGCCGTCATAGGGGCCTCTCGATCGGATTGAGGGTTTTCAATACTTGCCATGGCTTCTTAAACTCCATGGCTGTGCGGTGCAATTTCCTAAACGCGGTAGAGGGCTGCATAAAACGGTGCCGTCTCAGCAGAGACCAGCGCTTTTGAGCGTATCATGCGCCTTGATGATGTCGCGCAGCCGCTCCTCGAAGGAGCGATCGCCGCCATTGGCGTCGGGATGGAAGCGCTTCACCAGGGCCTTGTACTGGGCCTTGATGGCGGGTCCGTCGGCGGTTTCGTCCAGCCCTAAGATGTCCAGGGCCCGGCGCACGGCCCCCGTATAACGGGGTCGCTTTGGCTCTGGGCTGGTCCTGCGGGTGCGGGTCTGGGTGAAGTCCTCGCCCCTCAAGATCCCTAAGGGATCGAAATAGGCCCAGTCGCGAGTTTCTTGGCTTTTCCCCTCGCCCTCGGCCTTGCCCGAGGTGTTCACGCCCATGGCCCAGGTTGGGCGATGGCCGATGATCGCGTCCTTCTGGTAGGCCGCGACAGCCGAATCGGACATGCCCGAGAAATAATTGTAGGATGCATTGTACTCGCGCACATGCTCCAGGCAGAAACGCCAGTACTGGCCCTCACGGTCCCGGCCTTTCGGCGCGCGATATTCGCCCGACGCCTTGCAGCCGGGATGCTCGCAGACGGGTCCCTTGACCTCCCGCGGCTCATCGGCGGAAGGCTTGATCCGGATACGGTCGAAAAGAGGCGAGTTGAGATCCATGATTCAAACATTATGAGCGGCATGAGGCCCTGAGCCAAGGCTTAAGAGCTTTTCGCCGCAGACCCATTCAAAAAGGTTTATCAAAGCGCATGACCCTGACCCGTTGGATCACGCAAACTCTGCAGGAGCGCCTGCACCCGTCCCAACTGACCGTCACAGACGAGTCGGAACAGCATCGCGGTCATGGCGGATGGAGGGAGGGGGGCGAAACTCACTTCAGGATATATATCGTATCTGAAGCCTTCGTCGGCAAGAGCAGGGTCGAGCGCCACCGCCTCGTCAACGAAGTGTTGAAGAACGCCTTCGACAGGGGCCTGCACGCCCTGGCCGTTCAGGCCAAGGCACCAGGGGAATAGGGGCAAAGAGATCTCGGGCGGCCTATTTGATCCGCTCGAGCACGCTCACGTAGTTCGCGACGGCCGCGCCGCCCATGTTGAAGATGCCGCCGAGCTTTGGGTTCTTCACCTGCATGCCGCCAGCGTCCTCGCAGAGCTGCATGGCCGAGAGCGCGTGCATGGACACGCCCGTGGCCCCGATGGGATGCCCTTTCGCCTTCAGGCCGCCCGAGGGGTTCACCGGCAGCTTACCGTCGCGATTCGTCCAGCCTTCCTTGACGGCGATCGAGCCCTGCCCGCGCGGCGTCAGGCCCATGGCCTCGTATTCGATAAGCTCGGCAATGGTGAAGCAGTCGTGAGTCTCGACGAAGGAGAGATCTGACAACCGGATACCGGCCTGATCCAGCGCCCGCCGCCACGCTTCCGTGCAGCCCTCGAACTGAACGATGTCGCGCTTCGACATGGGCAGAAAATCCTGCGCATGAGCGGTCGCGCGGAACGCCACGGCCCGGCGCATGCGCAACGCCGTCTCGGTATCCGTCAGCACGAGCGCGGCCGCGCCATCGGAAACGAGCGAGCAGTCGGTACGCTTGAGAGGGCCTGCCACAAAGGGATTCTTCTCGCTCTCGGCCCGGCAGAACTCGAACCCTAGGTCCTTGCGCATCTGCGCATAGGGATTGTCGACACCGTTCTTGTGGTTCTTGGCGGCGATGAGCGCCAGTGCATCCGATTGGTCGCCATAGCGCTGGAAATATTGGCCCGCGATCTTGCCGAACACGCCGGCAAAGCCTGCCGGCGTCTCGCCATCCTCAGGCACGTAGGAGCATTTGAGCAGGATGTTGCCGATCTCGGGACCAGGCGTGCGGGTCATCTGCTCGACGCCGACCACCAGCACCGTCCTGGCGCGCTTGGCTTCGATGGTCTTGATCGCCTGATGCACGGCCGCAGAGCCGGTGGCGCAGGCGTTCTCGACGCGGGTGGCCGGCTTGAAACGGAATTTGTCGCTTGTCTGGAAGACGAGGGAGGCCGTGAAATCCTGAGGCGAGAAACCGCCGTTGAAATGGCCAAGCACGACCTCGTCCACATCTTCCGCGCCGATACCCGCATGCTCCAGCGCCTCGTTGGCGACGCGGACGATGAGGCTTTCGACGGTTTCCGCGTCGAGCTTGCCGAAGGGGGTATGCGCCCAGCCGACGATGCAGGCAGTCATGGAGGTCTCCTCACAAAACTTCGTTGTTGGGCATAAGGTGGAATGCTTCTGAGGTTTCGGCAAGCCAGCCTTGGTCGAAGGCTTGAGCCCTGTCGATCAGCCCTTGAATTTGCCGCGGCTTAGGCCTCCATGGATGACCTGAACGAATCATCGGAAGTCCCCCATGCGCCTCTGCGTCTTCTGCGGCTCGAATGAGGGCCAGGATCCCGTCTACATGGAAGCCGCCCGTTTGCTGGGTGAAACCCTGGCACGAAACGGTATCGAGCTTGTCTATGGCGGCGCTTCGGTCGGGCTCATGGGGGCCGTGGCGGATGCTGTGCTTGGCAATGGCGGCCATGTGATCGGCGTGATGCCGCAGGCGCTCGTCGACAAGGAAATCGCGCACACAGGTTTGAGCGATCTGCGGGTCGTCGGCTCGATGCATGAGCGCAAGGCGCTTATGGCCGAACTCTCTGACGGCTTCATTGCCCTGCCGGGCGGTCTCGGCACCTTCGAGGAACTCTTCGAGGTCTGGACCTGGGCGCAGCTCGGCTATCACAGGAAGCCTTGCGCTCTGCTGAATGTCTCAGGGTTCTACGACAAGCTTGCGCACTTCCTCGACGATGTGGTGGAGCGCGGCTTCGTGAAAACCGTTCACCGTGCCATGCTGATCGTGAAAGACGAACCCGCCGCGTTGATCGACGCGATCCGCAGCTACGAGCCGCCGAAGGTCGAGAAGTGGATCAAGGCAGGTGAGCGTTGATTGAGATTGTGACAGCGCTCATTCGTGATGGGCATGGCCACGTGCTGCTCGTTCGCAAGCACGGCACCGGCAGCTTCATCCAGCCGGGCGGCAAACGCGAGGCGAACGAAAGCGACCTGACGACGCTCACCCGGGAAATCAGAGAAGAGCTCGGCTGCACCCTTGTTCCGGATTCAATCCAGCCTCTCGGCACCTTCGAGGCTCCGGCCGCCAATGAGCCAGGCAAGTGGGTGCGGGCCAGTGTCTACAAGGTCCGCGTGACAGGTCAGATTGCCTGCGGGGCTGAAATTGCCGAGCTCATCTGGGTGGATCCACGCAAACCGTGCGAGCGAAAACTTGCTCCGCTCACACGGGATGGGATCCTTCCGCTTGCCTTATCTCTGGAACAATAGGCCATGTCCTCTCCCACGCGCACAGCGCCACATTGCGGCCTGCCGTCATGTCGAAACGGAAGCCTGGATTGCTCGTTGAAGACTGCACGAACCAAGGAGCAGTATCGAACATGGAGAGAACGGCAGGTCAGTATTCCCGAGGCAGCTTTAACACATGCAGCCAGTCGAACTGTCCGTCCTCATCAGCTTTGATTTGTTATATTATTTTGATCACCTGCTGCACAATAATGAACAACTGTCCTGCAACCAATGGCCCCGCTTCGTTGTTCTTCAAAGCGAGCGGCTCTTGCCACTCTCTTGCCACGGAGTTCGGTACAAAGGGTAGACCGGGTTGCGATGAATAACCCGAACCTAGCCAAGGCTAAGGTTTGGGGCTAAAAATATAGCCCAGCTGGCAAGCGGGGCTTTTGGTTCCCCTCTCCGACCGTTGTACAAGTCAAGGAGTCGTTCCGTATGAACGTTAGCCGAGCCCTGCGCGTGACAGCCTTTGCCGTTGCTGCCCTCGTGAGCGGACAGGCTCTGGCCGCCAGCGGCCCTGCCCTCGTGGTCGAGGTTGAGTCCGGCCGCGTTCTGCATGCGGAGCGGGCAACCGATCCGTGGTATCCAGCCTCCATCACCAAGCTGATGACGGCTTACGTCGCCCTCGACAAGGTGAAGCGCGGCCAACTGAGCATGGATACCCTGCTGACGGTGACCGACAGCGCCGCCGCGCTGCCGCCGTCCAAGATGGGCTTCAAGCCGGGCACGCAGATCCGCCTCGACAACGCTCTCAAGATCATGCTGGTGAAGTCGGCGAACGATATCGCCGCGACGATTGCCGAGAGTATCGGCGGCTCCATCGATGGCTTCTCGACGCTCATGAATGCTCATGCCCAGCGGCTCGGCATGGCGAGCAGCCATTTCGCCAATCCGCACGGCCTGCCCGACGAGCGCAACCAGACCACTGCCCGCGACATGGCGATTCTAGCGCGCGCGCTCCTGAAGGATTTCCCTGAGTATCAGGATCTGTTCGATATCGGAGCCGTCCAGTTCGGCCGCCGCATCATGCGCAACACCAACGGCCTCATCGGCCGCTATCCGGGCGCCGACGGCATGAAGACCGGCTTCATCTGCTCGTCCGGCTTCAACGTGGTGGCCAGCGCCACCCGCGATGGACGCCACCTGATTACCGTCGTGCTCGGGGCACCTTCCGCCAACGAGCGCACCATGAAGGCTGCGGAACTCTTCGACCGCGGCTTCAACAGCAAGGTGAACTTCACCAACCCCGAGCTCGCGGCCCTGCCCGCTTCGGCCAGCACGACGCCGCCGGACATGCGCTCGGTGATCTGCGACCGTCGCGGCCCGATGCCTCAGGAAGAGGACGCCCCCGTGGTCGCCGAAGAGGATTCGAATATTCCGAACCTCTTCTCCTCCGAAGTGATGGCCTTTGCGGGAGACACCCAGAAGCCCGTGCGCACCGTACTCGGTCCCCGCACCGCCGTGCAGCCGGAACGCGTCTGGGTCGGCTTGAACCCGCCATCCGAGGCCGAACTCGCCGCTCAGGCCGCAGCGGAAGAGGCGGCTGAAAAAGCCCGCCTGAGCAAGAAGAAGGCGACGGCCTCCAAAAAGAAGGCCAGCAAGCAAGCCGCATCCAAGGATTCGGATGTGGCGCCGGTGATCGAGGAAGGCGACAAGACGAAGGGCAAAGGCCGCGTGAGCGTCACCGTCAAGCCGGTGAGCGGTGACACCAAGGCCACCAATCAGAAGCCTGCCGCCAAGCCAAAGGCTCAGAAGGCAGACGCCGCGTCGAAAGCCAAATCGGCAACGAACTGACCTTATCCATCGTATTATGAACGCCCGGTCCCGAGCCGGGCGTTTTGCTTCTAGAGCATCGTGCAGAAAAGTGGCCCGGTTTTCCGCGTCTAACGATGCGCTCTTCTATAAAGGGGGCATCGGACCCAAAAGTGCAAATCCACTTTTCTCGTCCGATGCTCTGCCCCCTTGCATTCGCCCCCGATCCGCGCGAACGGTGCGCGTCTTACATAAGTCTCACCCGAAATGACGCGCTCTTCCCACGGCTCCGGCCTTCTCCTCGCCATCGGTTCCGCCAGCTGCTACGGCTTCAACATCGTCTTCGCGCGCATGGCATCCTTTGCCGGCGCCAGCGGCTCGGCCATCGTGGTCTACCGGGTGCTCCTGATGCTGGTGCTTGTGGCAGCCGTGGCGGCAATCGCGCGCCGGTCGCTCGCCATGGCGCGGGAGGAACGAGGAAAGCTTCTCCTGCTTGGCCTCTCCAGCGCTCTCCAGGGCATTTGCTATCTTTCGTCCGTCGCCTTCATACCAGTGACGGTCGCTGCGGTTGTGTTCTACACTTATCCCATCATCATCGTTCTCACGAGCCCGTTCGTGGAGAAGGCGCCACTGACGCCTGCCCTCATCGGTGTCGTCGCGATCGCGACCCTCGGCGTTGGCTTGGTGGTGGGACCGGCCTTTTCCGATCTCGACTGGCGCGGCCTCACTCTCGCCTTCGGCGCCAGCATCGCCACGGCGATCCAGTTCTTTACCGCAGCCCGCTGCACCAGGACAGGCGTGGTGGCGAAGGTGTTCTGGATTCAGCTGATCATACTGCCTACCTCGATCCTCATCAGCCTTGTCACGGGGCAGTTCGCACCGCCATCGATCCTCGCTCTTGCTCCCTTTGCGATGACCATGACCATCGGCGGCTACATCGCCGGGTTCGTGCTACAGTTCCTGGCGCTTGGGCGCATCTCGGCGGTCGCTGCCGGAATCATTTTCTGCACCGAGCCCGTGGTCGCATCCCTCACCTCGGCGCTGATCCTCAAAGAGGGGCTGTCTCCCCTACAGATCGCAGGTGGCGCTCTTGTGCTGGCCGCCATCATCACCAACGTTCTCCTGGAGCAGCGCCGCATGAAGAACACGGCCCTGGTTCCGATCGCGGATTGAAAAGCCATGACGAGTGCCCCGATGATTCCGCCTGCGCCGATCCCGCTGACGATCCTCACCGGCTTCCTCGGCGCCGGCAAGACTACCTTGCTCAACCGGATGCTGAAGAGCCCGGCGACGCAGGACACGGTCGTCATCATGAACGAGTTCGGAGAAGTCGGCCTCGATCACCTGCTGGTGGAGACCGTCGATGAAGGCATGGTGCTTCTGTCCGCCGGCTGTCTCTGCTGCACCGTTCGTGGCGACCTCATCGCTACGCTCGAGGATCTCCTGCGCAAGCGCGACAACAACCGCATCCTGCCCTTCAAGCGCGTGATCATCGAAACCACGGGCCTCGCGGATCCCGCTCCTATCCTCCATGCCGTCCTCTATCACCCGTATCTCTCCATGCGCTATGCCGTTGAAGGCGTGGTGACGGTGATCGATGCGGTGAACGGCTCTCGCACCCTCGACGCGCACCGCGAGGCCGTGAAGCAGGCAGCCGTCGCGGAGAGGATCGTCATCACAAAGGCTGATCTCGCTCAGGATCAGACGAGCCTTTCGGAACTGCAGGACCGACTGCGCCAGCTCAATCCGGGCGCTACGATCCTCAAGGCCGATGCGCCCGTCGAAGAGATCGTCGCAGGCGGCCTCTTCGATCTCGACGGCAAGATTGCCGATGTCGCCGAATGGCTCAAGACGGAAGCCGTAGAAGAGGCCGAGCGGGAGAGCCATGCGCACCAGCACGCGCATCACCACCATGGCCCTCACGACCACGACCATCATCACCATCACGACCTGAATCGGCACGACGAGCGCATCCGCGCCTTCTGCCTCACCAGCGATCAGCCGATCCGCCAGGGCACGCTGGACATGTTCCTCGACCTGCTTCGCTCATCGCAAGGCGCGAAGCTGTTGCGCGTGAAAGGGCTGGTCGCATTCGCCGAGGATCCGGAACATCCAGTGGTCATCCATGGCGTGCAGCACGTGATCCACGTGCCCGCCGTTCTGCCGCGCTGGCCAAGCGAGGATCGCCGCAGCCGCATCGTCTTCATCGTGGACGATCTGGAGCGTGAGACGGTGGAGAAGCTCTGGAATGCCTTCCTCGGAAATCCCGCCATCGACCAACCGGACGCGGCGGCGCTCTCCGACAACCCTCTGTCTTTGCGTCGCTAGGCTGCCATCTGGGAGCGCTGCGCCCAGCCGGTCATGGAGCGCTCCGCATAGGCAGTGATCGCATACATGATGACGCCGAGCACCGCGAGCACCACGAGAGCCGCCCAGACGAGCGGCACCTCGAAAGCAGCAGAGGCGCGGGTGAGCAGGTTACCGATACCGACATTGGACGCGTTCTGCTCACCGATGACGGAGCCCACGTAGGCGAGCGTGATCGCCACCTTCAACGAGCCGAAAAAGTACGGCATCGCACGCGGCACTCCGATCTTGAACACGATGTCCTTCTTGGAGGCGCCGAGCGCGCGCAACACGTCCTCCATCTCGGGCTCCACCGTGGCGATGCCGGTGGCGACATTCACCACGATCGGAAAGAACGAGATGAGGAAGGCCGTCAGCACCGGCGGCACCCAGCCGACGCCGAACCAGAACACGAGAATCGGTACCACGGCCACTTTCGGGATCGAGTTGAAGCCGACGAGAAGCGGGTAGCTCCCTGCATTGATGAGCCTCGATGAGCCCAGCAGCATGCCGAGGAGCAAGCCGAAGCCCACGGCAAGCCCGAAGCCTGCGAACGTCATCCAAAGCGTGTGCAGGGCGTGATAGGTCAGCTGGCTCCGGTATTCCCACACGGCGAGCAGGATCGTGGAGGGGGCGGGCAGGATGAAGCTAGAGATTTTGAATGCGCGGCAGACGAGCTCCCACAACAGGAAGAACCCGACAGTGAAAACCCAGGGTGCGGCGGCAAGTTGGTTCTTGGTTTTCATGAGAGTCTCACGCCGCCTTGCGCGCCTGCGCGATGTGACCGCGCAGTTCGTGAACGAGTTCGGAAAATTCCGGGGTGTAGGTGATCTCGAGATCGCGCGGACGCGGGAAGGTCACCTCACGCTCGGCCACGATGTGGCCGGGGCGCGCACTCATGCAGAAGACGCGATCCGCCAGAAACGCCGCCTCGCGTAGATCATGCGTGACGAGAATGATCGTGACCTTCCGTGCCGCATGCAGATCACGCATCACGCACCACAATTCCTCCCGAGTGAAGCTGTCGAGCGCCCCGAAAGGTTCGTCGAGCATCAGGAGCTTTGGCTCGTGGATGAGCGCACGGCAGAGGGAGGCGCGCTGCTGCATGCCGCCGGACAATTGCCAGGGATATTTATGACCTTGGCCCTTCAGACCTACCTGCTCCAAAAGGCCCTCAGCTTTTGCAACATACTCCGCCTTGTGCTTGCGCAGTCGCGAACGATGCGGCTCCACGATTTCGAGCGGCAGCAGGATGTTGTCGACGGTCGTGCGCCAGGGGAGCATGGTGGGGTTCTGAAACGCCATGCCCGCGAGCTTGACCGGCGCGCCTACCTCCTTGCCGTCCACGATCACCGTTCCCTCGCGAGGGAACTGCAATCCGGTAGCAAGTTTCATGAGCGTGGACTTACCGCAACCCGAGGGGCCGACGATGGCGGCGAACTCACCCTCGTTGATCCGGATAGTCAGATTCTGAACCGCCGGGACACCGTCCTCGGCGCGGGCATAGACATGAGTGACGTCGTGAATATCGACGAAGGGCTTCATGCAAAGAACTGCCTTCGAGAGGAATGAAAAGACCCGGTCACTGCTGCGACCGGGTCTTGAAAGTCTCAGTTGACTTTCCGCTGATCCGCAGCAGGCAGAAACTCCTCCGTGAACACGCTCTCCACGGTCGGCTTTTGCTTGTAGTTGAAGGTCAGTCCGATCTGATCGAGCGCCTTGGCGAAGCGCGTCTTGTCGATGCCACCGAAGCCGTTCTCCTTCACCCAGGGCGTGAGCATGTTCTGCTCCAGCACCATCTTGAGTCGCTCCAGCTCCACGTCCTTCTTGGCGACGTCGTTGCGCTTGACCACCGAATCCACCGCGCTCGACGGATCCTTCACTGTATCCTGCACGCCCTTCATGATCGCGCGCAGCAGGCCTTTCACGGCCTCCGGCTTCTCCTGTGCGAATTTATGCGAAACAATGATGGTGTTGCCATAGAGGTCCACGCCGTAATCGCTCATGAGCAGGACGACGATGTCATCCGCCGGAACGCCGCGCGACGTCAGATTGATGTAGGAGGACATGGAGAAGCCGAACACCGCGTCGACCTCGCCCTGTGCCAACATCGGCTCGCGAACGGGAAAACCCACGTTTTCGAACTTCATGCCCGCGTCATCGATCTTGTTGACGGCTTTGAAGATCGGCCATTGCGCATAGGCGCCGTCTGCCGCCGGCGCGCCGAACTTCTTCCCCTGCAGGCTGGACACCTCCTTGGAGATGCCGCGGCTCTTGCGCCCGATGATCGCGAAGGGCGGACGATCATACATCACCATCACGGCCTTGATGTCCGTGTCGGGGGTCTCATCGCGGAAACGCACGAGTGAGTTCACGTCGCCGAAGCCCGCGTCATAGGTGCCCGAAGCCACGCGGGAGATAGGCTCGCGGGAGCCCGCCGCAGGATCGATCGTGACATCGAGCCCCTCGGCCTTGAAGTAGCCCTTGTCGAGCGCCACGGCGAAGGGCGCCGCCGGGCCCTCCCAGCGCCAGTCGAGGGAAAACCGCACCGGGGTTTGCGCCTGGGCGGCGGCAGTACCGAGCAGCACCGCCGCGCCGGCCAGGATCCCCCCGATCCACCGCGTCTTTGTCGAACATCCTGACACCATCACCGTTACCTCTGCTTTATGGCCCAGCCTCTTGAACGAGCTGGAATGGCTTGAGTTGCCTTGTTGTTGACCATGCAAGCAGATCGGCGAGCAGGGTCAAGCCTGTAGCCCGAGCAAGCCTGCCCCGAAGACGCTCATCTGACGCAAAATTGAGCAGACCCTCCTTCGGCAGGAGCTCTTGACGCCTTTTCACCCTCTCACCATCTTGAGAGTCGTCGGCGACCGGGCCCCTCTGGCAGGTGGATGAACCCCTGTGATGTCGGAACCGATTTGGTTCAACAATGGGTTCGGTCAAAATGTTCGAAGTCCTGCTTTTAAGCTGGCTTGGCACTCCCGTGTGGATGTGGCTTGCCTTCCTCGGAATCGTCCTTGCTCTCCTCGTGCTCGATCTAGGCGTGCTTCACCGCAAGCACCATGAGATCGGCGTGCGCGAGAGCCTTGTCATGAGTGCCTTCTACATCACCCTGGGCATCGCCTTCGGCGGCTTTGTGTGGTGGTATCTCGGACCCGACGCTGGCATGAATTATCTCACCGGCTTTGCAGTCGAGAAGGCGCTGGCGATGGACAATGTGTTCGTCATCGCCATGATCTTTTCATTTTTCGCGGTACCACGCCTCTACCAGCACCGAGTGCTGTTCTGGGGCATTCTCGGCGTCATCGTCCTGCGCGCGCTCATGATTGGCTTCGGCGCCGCAGTGATCTCGCAGTTCTCCTGGGTTCTCTACATCTTCGCCGCGTTCCTGATCGGCACGGGTGTGAAGATGCTCATCTTTTCCGACACGGAGTATGACATCGCGAGGAACCCGGTGATCGGCTATATGCGTCGCCACTTCAACGTGACCGACGAACATCATGGCGAGCACTTCTTCGTGAAGAAGCCGCACCCGAAGACCGGCAAGCTTGTGTGGTTCATAACGCCGCTCTTCATGGCCCTGGTGCTCGTCGAGATCGCAGACATAATCTTCGCGGTGGATTCGGTTCCGGCAATCTTCGCCATCACCACGGATCCGTTCATCGTCTACACGTCGAACATCTTCGCGATCCTCGGCCTGCGTGCGCTCTANNCACCGCTTCCACTATCTCAAATATGCGCTGGCCTTCGTGCTGATCTTCATCGGCTCCAAGATCTTCGTGGCCGACATGCTGGGCCTCGCCAAGATCCCGGCTCCGATCTCTCTGGGCGTGACCTTCGCCATCCTCGCCGCAGGCGTAGGCTGGAGCCTCTGGAAGACACGGGATGAGACAGGCGAAGCGAAGCACGTTGCCAGCTGACAACCAGCATTACACAATATCGATGCCGGGAGGTTCGCATCCTTCCGGCATCGGAACGACTGCTAAGCCTTGCTCGATTCTAGGCTGCTCATCCTTGCAGCGCATGATCGGCGCTCCCACGTAAAATCTATCACTTACCGGGCCCACTTGGTGGAGACGGCTTGTCCACGATGTCGGACCTGGCGGGATTCAACATGAACGGGCTTAAGTCATGTTCGACATCCTGCTCATTGCTTGGCTCGGCAAGCCTCTCTGGATGTGGCTGGCTTTCTTCAGTCTTGTCGGATCGCTGCTTGTCTTCGATCTGGGCGTTCTCAACCGTAAAGATCACGCCATCGAGATCCGCGAGAGCCTCTATATGAGCGCTTTCTATATCGCGCTCGGCCTGCTCTTCGGCCTTTGGGTCTGGTGGTATCTCGGACCTGAGCCAGGCATCAATTACGTGACCGGCTTCGCCTTGGAGAAGGCGCTGGCGATGGACAATGTGTTCATCATCGCCCTCGTCTTTCGATATTTTGCCGTGCCGCGGCTTTACCAGCACCGTGTTCTGTTCTGGGGGATCGTGGGGGTCATCGTCCTGCGCGCATTGATGATCGGCTTCGGCATTGCCGCCATCTCCCATTTCTCATGGGTCCTCTATATCTTCGGGCTGTTTCTGATCGCCACGGGATTGAAGACGCTTTTCTTCGCGGAGCAGGTGAACGACATTGCCCGCAATCCCGTGCTGCACCTGATGCGCCGGCGTTTCAACGTTACAGACCAGCACTATGGCCGTCATTTTTTCGTGAAGCTGCCTCACCCCAAGACCGGGCAACCGACATGGTTCATGACGCCGATGTTTCTGGCGCTGGCGCTCATCGAGGGTGCCGACATCCTCTTTGCGGTGGATTCGGTTCCGGCAATCTTCGCCATCACCACGGATCCGTTCATCGTCTACACGTCGAACATCTTCGCGATCCTCGGCCTGCGTGCGCTCTACTTCACTCTCGCCGCGATGATCCACCGCTTCCACTATCTCAAATATGCCTTGGCGCTCGTGCTGATCTTCATCGGGGCAAAGATCTTCGTGGCGGAGGCTCTCGACATCGGCAAGATTCCACCCGCCATCTCGCTCGGCGTGACATTGACTATCTTGACCGCCGGCGTGCTGTGGAGCTTGTGGAAGACAGGAAAGGGCGGCACTCAGGGTGATGAGCTCTCCGTTTAACGCCCAAGCCTATCCCGCTTCCCTAGACCGGCAGGATCCCGTCGCTCTTGACTTCCTCCATCACTGCATAGGTGCGGGTTTCCTTGACGCCCGGGAGTGCCAGCAGGATCTCGCCGAGGAAGTGGCGGTAGGCAGCCATGTCGGCAACACGCGTTTTGACCAGGTAATCGAAGCCGCCCGCGACCATGTGGCATTCGAGAACTTCCGGAGCGCGCCTCACGGCTTCTGCGAATTTTTCAAAGACATCCGGCGTCGTCTTGTCGAGGGAGACCTCCACAAAGACCAAGAGTTCCAATCCCAGCCGGTGCGGGTCGAGCCGCGCTCCGAAGCCTGCGATGAACCCCTCCCGCTGCAGGCGCTTCACCCGGTCGCTGGTGGAGGTTGGGGAGAGGCCTACCTTCTCTGCCAAGTCCACGGTGGAAATCCTGCCATCCTGCTGCAGGAACTTCAGGATCTTCCGATCGATCCGGTCAATTTCCGTCATTTTCACGCCCGCTAAGCTTATCAACCTGAAATATTAAGGCATATCCCATAATATCGCCATCGAAACGCGGTATGAGAGCCCGTATATTCCCGGGAAATTCCCAGAGGAAACCCATGGCTCAGAATTTCAACGCCGCCCTGCCCTTCAACCCGCCCTTCGCCGAGGATGACAAGGCCATTGCCGCCCGTCTCCTGGCCAGTTCCCGCCTCTCGCCCGAGCGTGAGCGCCGCATCGACGAGCAGGCTGCCCGTCTGATCGAGGCGATCCGCGCCAAAGGCGGCGGCCTCGGCGGCGTCGAGGAGATGCTGCGCGAATATGCACTCTCCACCAAGGAGGGCCTCGCCCTCATGGTACTGGCGGAAGCACTTCTGCGCGTCCCGGATGCCGCCACCGCCGACAAGCTCATCGAGGACAAGCTCGGCCAAGCGGATTTCGCGCGCCACGAGGCCAAGTCCGACGCCTTCTTGGTCTCGGCCTCGGCGTGGGCGCTCGGCATCACCGCCCGCGTGATCCAGCCCGGTGAGACGCCGGAGAGCATTCTCGGCCAGCTCACGAAGCGCATCGGCCTCCCCGCCGTGCGCGCTGCCACCCGCCAGGCCATGCGCGTGATGGGCAACCACTTCGTGCTGGGTCAGACCATCGAGGAAGCGCTGAAGCGCGCCACCTCCTCGAAGGGCCGCGTCTATCGCTATTCCTTCGATATGCTGGGCGAAGGCGCCCGCACGGCGGACGACGCCCGCCGCTATTTCGAATCCTACTCCTCCGCCATCGACGCCATCGGCCGCTCCGCGGGAAATGAGCCTCTGCCGAACCGCCCCGGCATCTCGGTGAAGCTTTCCGCGCTGCATCCGCGCTATGAGGCGACAAGCCGTGAGCGAGTCATGCGCGAGCTTGTGCCGCTCGTCGTCGAGCTGGCGCAGAAGGCGAAGTCCTATGACCTCAATTTCACCATCGACGCGGAAGAGGCGGATCGTCTCGAACTGTCGCTCGAAGTGATCGAGGCCGTGATCGCCGATCCGTCACTGGCGGGTTGGAAGGGTTTCGGGCTCGCCATCCAGTCGTATCAGAAGCGCGCAGGCAGCGTGATCGACGCGATCGCCGCCATGGCCGAGCGCTATGACCGTCAGATGATGGTGCGTCTCGTGAAAGGCGCCTACTGGGATACGGAAGTGAAGCGCGCGCAGGAGCGTGGGCTCGACGATTATCCGGTATTCACCCGTAAGGCGATGACGGACCTGCATTACATGGCCTGCGCCGAGAAGATGCTCTCGCTTCGCCCGCGAATCTTCCCGCAATTTGCCACCCACAATGCACTGACCGTCGCCTCCATCCTCGAGCGCGCAGGCGGCACCGAGGGCTTCGAGTTCCAGCGGCTGCACGGCATGGGCGAAGCGCTTTACGCCCGCCTCCTCGAAGACAATCCGGGCCTTGGCTGCCGCGCCTATGCGCCTGTCGGCGGCCACCGCGACCTCCTTGCCTACCTCGTGCGTCGTCTTCTCGAGAACGGAGCGAATTCCTCCTTCGTGTCGGTTGCGGCCGACCCCAACGTTCCGGTGCAAGCCTTGCTGAAGCGTCCTGCCGACATCATCGTCTCCGAAACTCAGGCCCGTCATCCCAAACTCCCGCTGCCGCGCGATCTCTACGGCACCGAGCGCCCGAATTCTAAGGGCGTGGAGTTCGGTCATCAGGCTTCGCTCGATGCGCTGCTTGCCGAGATCAGGCAGGCGGCTTCGCAGACCTACCGCGCCGATCCGCTCCTCGACGGCAAGACTGCGTCCGGCGAGACGCGCCCGGTCGTCAGCCCTATCGACGGCACGACAGTTGCTGGCCAGGTGACGGAAGCCACGCCTGAGGTCGCCGACCGCGCCATGGCCTCCGCCCGCGCAGGCTTCGCCGCGTGGAGCCGCACGGATGTCGAGACCCGCGCGCAGGCGCTTGAGCGCGCAGCCGATCTGCTCGAAGAGCGCCGCGGCGCGCTGCTGCATCTCCTGCAGACGGAAGCGGGCAAGACGCTCGACGACGCACTCTCCGAAGTGCGCGAAGCGGTCGATTTCTGCCGCTACTACGCGGTGCAGGGCCGCACGCTCTTCGGCTCCGGCGAGCCGATGCCCGGCCCGACCGGCGAGAGCAACGTGCTGCGCCTTCGCGGACGCGGCGTATTCGTGGCGATCTCGCCCTGGAATTTCCCGCTCGCAATCTTCTTAGGGCAGGTGAGCGCTGCACTGATGGCCGGCAACACGGTTGTGGCAAAGCCCGCCGAGCAGACGCCGCTGATCGCCGACATGGCCGTGCGCATTCTCCACGAGGCCGGTGTCGGCAAGACGGCGCTGCACCTCGTTCCCGGTGATGGTCGCGTGGGCGCACGTCTCGTCGAGCACAAGGATGTGGCTGGTGTCGTCTTCACCGGCTCGACGGAGGTGGCGCGCATCATCAACCGCACACTGGCAGGCAAGGATGCTGCTATCGTTCCGCTGATCGCGGAAACCGGCGGAATCAACGCGATGATTGTCGATGCCACGGCGCTGCCTGAGCAGGTTGCCGACGACGTTGTCACCTCTGCGTTCCGTTCGGCGGGTCAGCGCTGCTCGGCACTGCGACTGCTCTGCGTGCAGGATGATGTTGCGGACCGCATGATCGAGATGATTGCAGGCAGCGCGCGCGAGCTGAAGCTCGGCGACCCCCGCGATGTATCGGTCCATATCGGCCCGGTCATCGACCGCGAGGCCAAGGACAAGCTGGACGCGCATGTTGGGGCGATGAAACGTCGGGCGAAGGTGCACTATGCCGGCACCGCGCCGGCGGCTGGCACCTATGTCGCGCCGCATATCTTCGAGCTCAACAAGCCGCATGATCTCGCCCAGGAAGTGTTTGGCCCCATCCTCCACGTGGTGCGCTACAAGGCGGATCGTCTCGAAGAGGTCATCCAAGCCATCGAGGGCACTGGCTATGGCCTCACGCTGGGCGTGCATTCGCGCATTGATGCCACGGTGAATCGGGTTGTCGAGGCTCTGTCGGTCGGCAACGTCTATGTGAACCGCAACATGATCGGCGCGGTGGTCGGCGTGCAGCCCTTCGGCGGTCACGGCCTCTCCGGCACCGGTCCGAAGGCTGGCGGCCCGCACTACCTCCTGCGGTTCGCCACCGAGCAGACGGTGACAATCAACACCGCTGCAGCCGGCGGCAACGCGAACCTGATCGCGATGGGTGAGTAAGGGCAGACGCTCTCGGTTCGCGGTGCTCTCTGACGCGTCATCCCCGGACTTGTTCCGGGGATCCACGCCTTAGTGGCGGAGTGGTTCCTGGCGCATCGTGTGGAACCGAAGGTCCGCGTCGGCGATTCGAAGAGCCACGCCGGTGAAAAGTCGACCCGGTTTTCGTATCCTACGATGCGCTACTCACAGACAACGAGCACCGGATCGATCCCGAAAGTGCAAACCCACTTTGGGGTCCGATGCTCCAAGACGTGAATGGCCGGGGCAAGCCCGGCCATTACGAAGTGTGGAGAATTTATCCGTGTGTAAACGAGAAGCGACACACATTCTCCCATGGTCCACCACGGTACCACCAGAGATCCAAGCCGATTCCTTGGGCCCGGAACGGCACAAAGGTCTCTGACAACTCTGTCAGCAGTGCTCTCGCTTTCTGCGGGTCGACCTTGTTCTGCACCGTCACATGCGGCTGGTGCTTCTGCCGGTCCTGGGGTGTCAGCCAGTGAGCCCATTCTGATGCGAGGCTGCGGCGCAGATCCGCCAGTTCTGGAGACTGCAGAGTGTAGGCGACGCCACGTCCGAGAGAGCGCAGGGTCGTGACATCGAGTTGGAAGCGGGGTTGAACAGAGCACTTCTGCTCAATGGCTTCCTGGATGGTCTTGATCTGATCACCCGGCAGATGATGAAACAACGTCAAATGCGCGTGAATTAAGTTCCGCTCCGGCGCAAAGTAGCGCCGCCTCTTGGCATCGAAGAACGCGAACGAACCCTCGTCCAGGGCAAGCGTCAGGATAAGAGGGGACTTCGTCATGAAAAGAAAAACCCGGCTCGGGGCCGGGTGTTTCAGATCAGTAGTTCAGCGCCGCCTTGGCTTCGCGCAACTGCGCGATGGCCGATTCCGCCGCATGCTTGGCGGCCGGATCATTGGTGGCATCATAGTGCATCTCGGCCGTCAGGATCTCATGGTCGAGAATCTCCTGAGTCAGCTCCTCCTCAGGAAGAGCACGCTCGGCAAGAACCGTGAGGCCGTTCTGGTTGGCATCGGCGAAGCCGCCACGCACCAGAACCCGGCGGCCGTTGCCGGGGTTGCTCGTGATGACGAGGAAGCCAGTCTTGAGGGTCGTCATCACCGGCGAGTGACCGGCGAGAACCGTCATGTCGCCTTCGCTCGCAGGCAGGACGACCGCATCGACAGCGCCTGAGAACAGCACGCGCTCGGGAGAGACGAGTTCGAAAGTGAAGGTGGCCATCTGAGCTTCTCGTCATCCGTCCGCACGAGAGGAGCGGTCCGGGATCGTTGGAGACAGGCTTTTACAAAACAGTCCCGGAGCGTGCGGGCACGCTCCGGGACGATGCCGATTTCAGTTTAAGCAGCTTCGGCTGCGAGGCGCTGGGCCTTCTCGACGGCTTCCTCGATGGTGCCGACCATGTAGAAGGCCGCCTCGGGGAGGTGATCGTAGTCGCCGTTCACGAGACCCTTGAAGCCCTTGATGGTGTCTTCAAGCGCGACGAGCTTGCCGGGCGAACCGGTGAACACTTCTGCCACGTGGAACGGCTGGCTGAGGAAGCGCTCGATCTTGCGGGCGCGGGCAACGGTGAGCTTGTCCTCTTCGGAGAGCTCGTCCATGCCCAGGATCGCGATGATGTCCTGGAGCGCCTTGTAGCGCTGCAGCACCTGCTGGACCTGACGGGCGACATTGTAGTGCTCCTCGCCGACGATGGCGGCGGACAGCATGCGCGAGGTCGAGTCGAGCGGGTCCACGGCCGGGTAGATGCCCTTCTCGGCGATCGAACGCGACAGCACGGTCGTGGCGTCGAGGTGGGCGAACGAGGTGGCCGGAGCCGGGTCGGTCAGGTCGTCGGCGGGCACGTAGATGGCCTGCACCGAGGTGATCGAGCCCTTGGTGGTGGTGGTGATGCGCTCCTGCAGCGTGCCCATGTCGGTGGCGAGCGTCGGCTGATAGCCCACCGCCGAAGGAATACGGCCAAGAAGCGCCGACACTTCGGAGCCCGCCTGGGTGAAGCGGAAGATGTTGTCCACGAAGAACAGCACGTCCTGACCCTGGTCGCGGAAGTGCTCGGCGACGGTCAGACCCGTCAGAGCGACGCGGGCGCGGGCGCCCGGGGGCTCGTTCATCTGGCCGTACACGAGAGCGCACTTCGAACCGGCGGCCGAGCCGTTGTTCTCAGCAGGATTCACGTTCACCTTGGACTCGATCATCTCGTGATAGAGGTCGTTGCCCTCGCGGGTGCGCTCGCCGACGCCGGCGAACACGGAGTAGCCGCCGTGCGCCTTCGCGACGTTGTTGATGAGCTCCATGATGAGCACGGTCTTGCCGACGCCTGCGCCGCCGAAGAGGCCGATCTTACCGCCCTTGGCGTAGGGAGCGAGCAGGTCGACGACCTTGATGCCCGTGACGAGGATCTGAGCCTCGGTGGATTGCTCGGCGTAAGAAGGAGCCGGCTGGTGGATGGCGCGAGCGGCCTCACCGGCGATGGGGCCGGCTTCGTCCACGGGCTCGCCGATCACGTTCATGATGCGGCCGAGCGTGCCAGCACCGACCGGCACGGAGATCGGAGCGCCGGTATCGAGGACTTCCTGGCCGCGCACCAGACCCTCGGAGGTATCCATGGCGATGCAGCGCACGGTGCTCTCGCCGAGTTGCTGAGCCACTTCGAGCACCAAGCGGTTGCCCTGGTTCTGGGTCTCGAGGGCGTTGAGGATCTCGGGCAGGTGGCCTTCGAACTGCACGTCGACGACGGCGCCGATGACCTGCGTGATGTGACCGACCTTCTTGCCGGCAGTAGCGGTGTTAGCCATGTGAGGCTCCTCTCGGATTCGTCAGAGCGCCTCGGCGCCCGAAATGATTTCGATCAGTTCCTTGGTGATCATCGCCTGACGCGACCGGTTGTAGGTCATCGTCTGCTTCTTGATCATCTCGCCCGCGTTGCGGGTCGCATTGTCCATGGCGCTCATGCGAGCACCCTGTTCGGAAGCTGCGTTCTCCAAAAGTGCGCGGAAGATCTGCACGGTGAGATTCCGCGGCAGAAGCGTCGCCAGGATCTCGCCTTCCTCAGGCTCGTACTCGTAGACCGCATCCGACGACGCGCCAGAGGTCTCGATCTGAGCCGGAATGATCTGCTGCGCTGTCGGGATCTGCGCGATCACCGAGCGGAAGCGCGAGTAGAACAGGGTCGCCACATCGAACTCGCCGGCTTCGAAGCGCGAAAGCACTTTCTGAGCGATCATGTCGCCCTGTTCGAAGCCGATCTGGCGCACGGAGCGCAGATCGATGAACTCGATGATCTGCTCGGCGAACTGGCGACGAAGGATATCGTAGCCCTTCTTGCCCACGCAGATGATCTTGACCGTCTTGCCGTCGGCGAGAAGCCGGTTGGCATGGTCGCGAGCGAGACGTGCGATCGAGGAGTTGAACGCGCCGCACAGGCCACGCTCGGCCGTGCAGACGATCAGAAGATGAACCTGATTGGCGCCGGTGCCGGCGAGCAGACGCGGCGTATCGGGTCCGACAGTGATGCCGGACGCGAGGTTGCCGAGCACCGTGGCCATGCGCTGCGCGTAAGGACGCGCGGCTTCCGCCGCGGTCTGCGCGCGGCGCAGCTTCGCGGCGGCCACCATCTGCATGGCCTTGGTGATCTTCTGCGTCGCCTTGACCGAGGCGATGCGGTTACGAAGGTCTTTCAAGCTCGGCATCGAGCGGCCCTACCCTCTCCGGAGTTCCGGCTGGATCTTACGAGAACGCAAGTCTTACGAGAAAGACTTGGCGAAGTTCTGGACGACGTCCTTGAGCTTCGCTTCGGAGTCGCTCGACAGATCCCTGGAAGCGCGGATCGATTCCAGGATGTCGGCGTGCTTGCCGCGCAGGGTGGCGAGCAGACCATCCTCGAAAGCGCGCACGCGGTTGAGCGGCAGGTTGTCGAGGTAGCCGTTCACGCCGGCATAGATCACGGCGACCTGCTCTTCCATCTTCAGCGGCGAGAACTGCGGCTGCTTCAGGAGCTCGGTCAGGCGCGAACCGCGGTTCAGCAAACGCTGCGTAGTGGCGTCGAGGTCGGAGCCGAACTGAGCGAAGGCCGCCATTTCGCGGTACTGCGCCAACTCACCCTTGATCTTGCCCGCGACCTTCTTCATCGCCTTCGTCTGGGCCGAGGAGCCCACGCGCGACACGGAGAGGCCGACGTTCACCGCCGGGCGGATGCCCTGATAGAACAGATCCGTCTCAAGGAAGATCTGGCCGTCGGTGATGGAGATCACGTTGGTCGGGATATAGGCCGACACGTCGTTCGCCTGCGTCTCGATGACCGGCAGAGCGGTGAGCGAGCCAGCGCCGTTGTCGTCGTTGAGCTTCGCAGCGCGCTCCAGGAGACGGGAGTGCAGGTAGAACACGTCGCCAGGATATGCCTCGCGGCCCGGAGGACGGCGGAGCAGGAGCGACATCTGACGGTAGGCGACAGCCTGCTTGGACAGGTCGTCATACACGATCACGGCGTGCATGCCGTTGTCACGGAAGAACTCGCCCATGGCGCAGCCAGCGAACGGAGCCAGGAACTGCATCGGGGCCGGATCGGAAGCGGTCGCGGCGACGACGATGGAGTATTCCAGAGCGCCGTTGTCCTCGAGAGCCTTCACGAACTGAGCGACCGTGGAGCGCTTCTGACCGACGGCGACGTACACGCAGTACAGCTTCTGCGATTCGTCGTTGCCCTGGTTCAGCGGCTTCTGGTTCAGGATCGTGTCGAGCGCGATCGCGGTCTTGCCGGTTTGACGGTCGCCGATGATCAGCTCGCGCTGGCCACGGCCGACCGGGATGAGAGCGTCGATAGCCTTCAGGCCCGTCGCCATCGGCTCGTGCACCGACTTACGCGGAATGATGCCCGGAGCCTTCACGTCGACACGGCGACGCTCGGTCGACTGGATCGGACCCTTGCCGTCGATCGGATTGCCGAGAGCGTCGACGACGCGGCCCAGCAGGCCCTTGCCGACCGGCACGTCCACGATGGCGCCCGTGCGCTTCACGGTCTGGCCTTCAGCGATCTCACGGTCGGAACCGAAGATCACGACGCCGACGTTGTCGGTTTCGAGGTTGAGGGCCATGCCGCGCACGCCGCTCTCGAATTCGACCATCTCACCGGCCTGAACCTTGTCGAGGCCGTAGCAACGGGCAATACCGTCACCGACGGACAGGACCTGACCGACTTCGGTGACTTCAGCTTCGGTACCGAAGTTCTTGATCTGCTCTTTGAGGATCGCGGAGATCTCAGCGGCTCGAATGTCCATCAGCGGACCTCTTTCATCGCTAGACGAATGGAATTGAGTTTGGTGCGCACCGAGGCATCCACCATGCGGGAGCCCATCTTTACGACGAGACCACCGATGAGGCTCGGGTCGATTTTGACGTCGACAGCAACGTCAGCCTTGGCGACGTCGCGCAGCGCCGCCTTGATTTCGTTCAGAACGGTGTCCGACGGAGCTTCCGCCAGAATCACCTGGGCCCGGACAATGCCCTTCGCGTTGGCCACAAGGTCTTGATACGCGCGGATCATGTCGGGAAGGGCGAAGAGCCGGCGTTTGGATGCCACCAAGCGGATAAAGTTGCCCGTCAGGCCCGTGATGCCAGCCTTGGAAAGGAGGGCATCGGTCGCACGGGACTGCTCTTCGGCCGTGAAGATGGGGTTACGGATCAGGCGTTGCAGATCTTCGCTGCCCCGGATCAGTTGTTCGAAGCGGCCGAGGTCGCCGGCGACGGCGTCCACGGCATTGGCCTCCCGAGCGAGCTCGAACAGCGCCGAAGCGTAGCGCAACGCTACGCCCGACAGGAGGGGTCCTTCATGCGAACCGCTTTGCGCCACGTAATCGTCTCTCTCAAGTTACGGGTTTCGAACCGGCAAGCTCATTGTAAGTGAGCTTTCGGGAAACCCGTCAGGTCGGTGGAAGTGAGCCTTGGATGCGACCGTCTCCGCCTCCAGGCGGGGGTGCACTAGCATGGGTTTTCCTGGGGCGCAAGGCGAGCTAGGCCAGGAAGGGCCCGAAAAAGTCGGTGATGTCGCTCCAGGGTCAGGGATCACAGTTCCAGGACGGCGACCTCGCAATTGCCAAGGGATTGGCCCGTCAGCCTGCCGAAGAAAGTGCCGTGGCCGACGACGGCAATCAGCCGCTCGGGCCGCCGGGCGAGCCAGTGCCGGAACTCCATCACCCGTCCCTCGAAGATGTGACTGGGCTCATAGACGAATCCGCGCGGGTCCGGCTCTCCCTCATTGTGCCACCAGACCTCGTCGAGATGATCAAAGGCGAGATGCGGAAAGTCCTGCACGAGAAGGGACGGCGCCCGGCCCACATCGCAGCTGCTCTCCAGGTGCTCCCGGTGGAGGCACTCGATGTGGATCGGCGGCTTGGCCGGGTGGTTGCCAAAGAGCCCCAGGGTGGTCTGAATCGCTCGGGTCAGCGGCGAGGTGACGACCAGCTCGTAAGCATATTGCCGCAGATCGGGGGCCCGCTCCGCCACCTGCCTGCGGCCAAGCTCGGTGAGGGGGGCATCGAAATGCAGCGGGTCCTCCCCGGTCTCGGCGAAATGAGCATTGAAGGTCGATTGGCCGTGGCGGATGCAGTGAACGATCTTGGGCATGGGGCTCTCGGACATAGGTCTTCTTGCGCCTGCTATCGACCACAAAAACACATTTCCGTCGACCCAATTGAGGTAGTCCGCCACACCTGTGCTTTTGCGCACTTGAGAAGCCGGAGCCGGGCTCCACCCTAACGCATGGTTAACACGAGGCATCGCCTGAGGACGCTCCCATGCGCTTGTTCGCCACCATTACCCTGCTCGCTCTGGGGCTGTTCTGGAGCTACCCGTTCTTCGCTCCGGAGATCGAAAAGGCTGTGCGCAACAATGTCACGCCGGCGCCGCGTGGCGGGGAACCCGTTCTCGTGCTCGCGCCTGCGGATTTCCGGGTGCAGCCAAGGGAAACCGTCGCGGCCCGGCTTACAGGAAGCTCTGAGGATCCACGTCAATAGAGACGCGGGTATTGCCTTTCACCTTCGGACAGCGGGCGAGCCAAGAGCGCAAATAGCCCTGCAGATCGACCTCTCGCTCCGTCTTCACCAGCAACCGATAGCGATAGCGGCCCCGGATGAGGGCGAGCGGCGCCTCGGCGGGGCCGAGCACCATGACCCCGGGTGGCGGCTCCGTCACCATGGCCATGGCCCGGGCATGGGCCTCGGCGACCTCGCGCTCCTCCGCCGAGATGATAAGAGAGGCAAGCCGCCCAAAGGGCGGAAGCCCCGCCATTTCGCGAACGCGCGTCTCCTCCTCGTAGAATCGCTCAGCATCGCCCGAGACCAGGGCTGCGATCACCGGGTGCTCCGGCTGCCAAGTCTGGACGAGCGCTCGCCCCGGCTTTTCGCCGCGCCCGGCGCGACCCGTGACCTGCTGGAGCATCTGGAAGGTGCGCTCCGCCGCGCGGGGGTCGCCGGAGGTCAGGCCGATATCGGCATCGAGCACACCCACCAGCGTCATGAGCGGGAAATTGTGCCCCTTGGCCACGAGCTGCGTTCCGATGACGATATCGACCTCGCCGGCCGCAATCGCCGCGAGTTCCGTGCGCAGCCGCTCGGTGCCGCCGGGAAAGTCGCTGGAGAGCACGATGGAGCGCTTGTCCGGAAAGAGCTCCGCCACTTCCTCCGCGATTCGCTCCACACCCGGACCGCAGGGCACCAGCGAATCGATGCTGCCGCATTCCACGCAGGCTTGAGGCGTGCGCTCCACATGCCCGCAATGGTGACAGACGAGGGAGCGCCGGAAACGGTGCTCCACGAGCCAGGCCGAGCAGTTGGGGCATTCGTAGCGATGCGCACAGGCACGGCAGAGAGTGAGGGGCGCATAGCCGCGCCGGTTGAGGAAGAGCAGCGCCTGCTCGCCGCGACCGACCGTCTCCTCGACCGAGGCGACGAGGGTGGGCGAAAGCCAACGACCTTTTGGAATCTGCTCCCGTCGCAGATCGATGGCGCGAATCTGCGGCATGGAGCGCCCGCCGAAACGCTCTGGCAGCTTCACGTAGCGATAGCGCCCCCGCTCCACATTCACGCGGCTCTCGATGGAGGGCGTGGCAGAGGCGAGCACCACCATGGCATTCTCAATCTTGCCCCGCACCACCGCCATGTCGCGGGCGTGGTAGTGCACGCCGTCATCCTGCTTGTAGGCGGTCTCGTGCTCCTCATCGACCACAATGAGCGATAAATTGGCGTAAGGCAGGAACAGCGCCGAGCGCGCGCCCGCCACCACCTTCACCTCGCCTGAGGCAATCGCAGCGTAAAGCCGCTCGCGCTTGCGGCCCGTGACGCCTGAATGCCAGGTGGCGGGCTTCACGCCGAAACGCGCCGCGAATCGGTCGAGGAACTGCGCGGTGAGCGCGATTTCCGGCATGAGGATCAGCGCCTGCTTGCCCTGCCGCACGGCCTCGGCCACCGCCTCGAAATAGACTTCCGTTTTGCCTGAGCCCGTCACGCCTTCGAGGAGGATCACAGGCGGATGCGCCTCATGCATCGCAGCGGCGATCTCGCCAGCGGCGTCACGTTGACCGTCAGAAAGCGTGGTGTCACCGAAAGCGGGATTGGGGAGGCCCGCCACCGGCTCCTGCAGCAGGGATAGGGTTTCGAGCACACCTTCGTCGATCAGCCCATCGACGACACTTGCGCTGACGCCGGCCGCATGGGCGATCTCGCTCTTCAGGCGCACGACGCCATCCTGCGCGGCTTGGATCACCTTCTGCCGTGCGGGCGTCATGCGCTTTGGCAAGTTCGCCGTGAGCCTGACGCCGATACGCACGATTTCCGAACGATCCGGATCTGGAAACTTCAGGCTCATAGCGAGGGCAGAGCCCTTGGGGGCGAGCGTGTACCAGGACACCCAGTCGATGAACTTGCGCATTTTGGGCGATAGGTTCGGGCCTTCGAGGGTGCCCGTAATCTTCTTGAAATTGCCACCCTGCCCTTCGCGCAAGCCCCAGACGACGCCCGCCACCTCGCGGGTGGCCAACGGCACCTGCACCACGTCGCCCTCCTCGAGCGCGAGGCCATCCGGTACGGCATAGGAATAGGCCGTGTCCAGCGCCAGCGGGATGAGGACATCGGCGATGCGGCTTGTCATTCGAAAGGAGTTAACCTGTGGCTGTTACTTTTGTCTGCCCTTGCATATAGCGGCGCCATGTCAAAGAACGAAATGTCAAACAGCGACGCACAGAAGGCCCTCGATCTCGCCCTGCCCGGCGCAGAGGATACCCGCCGGGAGGTGATGGCGTGGCTCAACGGTCTTGCGAAAGAGCGCAGGCTCTCGCCGAAGACCGTTGAGGCCTATGCCCGCGATATCCGGCAGTTCCTGGCCTTCCTCACCGAACATCTCGGCGAGAAGCCCACTGTCAAAGGCGTGCTGGGCTTGAAGCCTCTCGATATCCGCTCGTTTCTGGCCTCGCGCCGCATGAATGCGGTGGGAAGCCGCTCGCTCATGCGCCAGCTCGCGGCTTTGCGCTCCTTCGCGCGCCATCTCGAACGGGAGGGCCATGGCACGGCCTCGGCTTTTGCAGCGATTCGCACGCCGAAGGTGGACAAGAACCTGCCGCGCCCCCTCTCTGCCTCCTCCGCCGTTGCGGTGACGGACAAGGAAACGCGAGCGTCGGACGATCGCAAACCGTGGATCCTGGCGCGCGATGCCGCCGTGCTCTCGCTTCTTTACGGCGCAGGTCTGCGTATTTCCGAAGCGCTTGGTCTCCACCGCCGCGATGCGCCGGTGAACGGCATCGATTCGATCACGGTGACAGGCAAGGGCGGCAAGGTGCGCAGCGTTCCCGTGATTCCACCGATCCAGCGGGCGGTGGAGGAGTATCTGCACCTCTGTCCCTATGCGATTCCTCCGGAAGGCCCGCTTTTCGTCGGCGCGCGCGGCGGGCCGCTCTCGCCGCGCATCATTCAGCTGGCAGTCGAAGAGCTGCGCGGCGCTCTGGGTCTGCCCGATAGCGCGACACCTCACGCTCTGCGCCACTCCTTCGCCACGCATCTGCTTGCCAAAGGCGGCGACCTGCGTGGTATCCAGGAACTCCTGGGCCATGCATCGCTCTCGACGACGCAGCTCTACACGAAGGTGGATGCGGCACGATTGATGGATGCGTTCAACGCGGCGCATCCAAGGGCAAGGGTAAAGCAGTAAGCGTCGTCACCGGCCTTGTGTCGGTAGTCCATGCCCTCGTCATCCCCGGGACAAGCTCAGGGATGGCGAGGAGATAGTGCAACTCTACTCGGCCGCCGCGACAGCCTCGGCCAGAAGCTGGCGTGCAGCAGGGCCGATATCGCCCTTCGTCCAGTGCGGGCGGCAGACGGAGACGTAGCGGCTCTCGCCACCCACTTCGATCACGGGGCCTGAACGCACGGCCTCGCCGTTGGGGTCGAACTTCAGGATCATCGTGGCCTTGCGGCCGCAATGGCAGAGCTGCTTGATTTCCTGGAAATCGTCAGCGAGCGCCATCATGGCCTGGATCGCCTCGCTGAACAGCGTACCGTACACGTTGTTCTTCAAGCCATAGGCCATGACGGGAATGCCCAGTTCATCGACGATCCAGGCGAGCTGGCGAACCTGCTCCGCCGTCATGAACTGAACCTCGTCGATGAGGACCGCGGTCACCTTCTTCCTGGCGTGCTCCGCGGCCACGATGGCGCCGATCGCCTCGTCCTTCCTCAGGACCGTCGCATCGGCTTCGATGCCGATGCGCGATCTCACCTTGCCGACGCCGAAGCGGTCGTCGATGGGACTCGTGAACAGCAGCACGTGGCCGCCGTTCTCGATGTAGTTGTGACGAACCTGCAGGAGATGCGTGGTCTTGCCTGCGTTCATCACCGAGTAGAGGAAGTGAAGTTTTGCCATGAATCCATATTACATATGGATGGCGCGCTTCTCCACTGCGAGTGCGGCTTCCTTCACAGCTTCCGCAAGGGTTGGATGCGCGTGGCAGGTGCGGGCCATGTCCTCAGACGATGCACCGAACTCCATGGCGATGGCCGCCTCGTGAATGAGGTTGCCGGCCTCGGGGCCGATGATGTGCACGCCGAGCACCTTGTCGGTGGCGGCATCCGCGAGGATTTTCACGAAACCGTCCGTGGTGCGGTTCACCTTCGCGCGGCCGTTCGCCGTGAAGGGGAACTTGCCGGCGTTGTAGGCGATGCCCGCACCTTTGAGTTCCTCTTCGGTCTTTCCGACCGAAGCGACCTCGGGGAACGTATAGACGACGCTCGGGATCACGTCGTAGTTCACGTGGCCCGCTTTGCCGGCGAGGATCTCGGCGACGGCAACGCCCTCGTCCTCGGCCTTGTGCGCGAGCATCGGGCCTGCGATCACGTCGCCGATGGCATAGATGCCGGTGACATTCGTGGCGAAATGCGCGTCGGTCAGAACACGGCCGCGATTGTCCTTCTGTACGCCCACATGCTCCAGCCCCAGGCCTTCCGTGTAGGGCACCCGGCCGATGGCCACGAGCACGACGTCGGCCTCGAGGGTCTCGGCAGCGCCGCCCGCGGCAGGCTCGAAGGTGAGCGTCGCGCTTTTACTGGTCGTCTGAACGCCGGTGACCTTCGCGCCGAGCTTGAACTGGAAGCCCTGCTTGGAAAGGATGCGCTGGAAGTTCTTGGCGATCTCGCCGTCCATGCCGGGCAGGATGCGGTCGAGATATTCGACGACAGTGACTTCAGCACCGAGGCGACGCCACACGGAGCCGAGCTCGAGGCCGATCACGCCCGCGCCGATGACCACGAGGCGCTTCGGCACGCTCTCGAGTTCGAGCGCGCCGGTGGAGGAGACCACCGCCTTCTCGTCGATCTCGATGCCGGGCAGACGTGTCACGTCCGAGCCGGTGGCGATGAGGATGTTCTTCGTCTGCAGCAGCTGGTTGGAGCCGTCTTCGGCGGTCACTTCCACCTGACCGACGGCGGCGATGCGGCCGGTGCCGATGAAGGCGTCGATCTTGTTCTTCTTCAGCAGGAACTCGACGCCCTTGGTATTGCCGTCGACACCCTCCTGCTTGAAGGCCTGCATCTTCTTCAGATCGAGTTTGGGCGCGCTGACGCCGATGCCGAGACCCTCGAAGTGATCACGTGCATCCTCGAACATGTGCGAGGCATGGAGCAGCGCTTTCGAGGGAATGCAGCCCACGTTGAGGCAGGTGCCGCCATGGGTCTTGCGCTTTTCGACGACGGCGGTCTTGAGGCCGAGCTGCGCGGCGCGGATGGCAGCCACATAGCCGCCGGGGCCGGTGCCGATGACAATGAGATCGTAGGACATTGAGTTCTCCGTTACCGTCTATTCGTCACCATTTCCCCATTGGGATAGATCATCGACAGGTCTTGGCATTCGCCCTTCGAGCTCTTGTCTGATCGTTTTTGGTGCCGCTGATTTTTCAGCCTCTATAACCCAGCTAAGATACCCACGCGGCCCACCATTGAGATAAGGCGGTGGAGAAACTGGTTTGAAAACAGTGGGTAAGCGTTCTGTTAGCGAGATGTAGTTGAGCACGAACGCAAGCTCTTGAACAACGTGCCAAGCGAACTCGTGATCGATGTCAATATCAAGCTTGATGCTCCAAGAACCATCCTCATGAATCTGATGGCCCAGGACGCTCACAGCTGGAACACGTCCGAGGAACTCCTTGAGATCCTCGAACATGTCCTCTCTAGAACGACTATCTGGCATTCTTGATCTATCGATCACAGATCCAGAACGAGGCGAGCCGGATCTTCCAGGGCTTCCTTGACGCGCACGAGGAAGGTCACGGCTTCCTTGCCGTCGACGATGCGGTGATCATAGGAGAGCGCGAGATACATCATGGGGCGCACAACGATCTGGCCGTTGCGGACCACCGGACGCTCCTCGATGCGGTGCATGCCGAGAATGCCCGATTGCGGCGCGTTGAGAATCGGGGTCGACATGAGCGAGCCGTAGATGCCGCCGTTGGTGATGGTGAAGGTGCCGCCCTGCATCTCCTCGATGCCGAGCTTGCCGTCACGGGCGCGCTTGCCGAAATCGGCGATGGTCTTCTCAATGCCGGCAACGGAGAGCAGGTCCGCGTCGCGCACCACCGGAACCACGAGGCCCTTCTCGGTGCCGACGGCAATGCCGATATGGTAGTAGTTCTTGTAGACGATGTCCGTGCCGTCGATCTCGGCGTTCACCGCCGGCAGCTCCTTGAGAGCCTGGATCACGGCCTTGGTGAAGAAGCCCATGAAGCCGAGCTTCGTGCCGTGCTTCTTCTCGAACACGTCCTTGTACTGGCTCCGCAGCGACATGACTGCGCTCATGTCCACGTCATTGAACGTGGTGAGCATGGCGGCGGTGTTCTGAGCATCCTTCAGACGACGTGCGATGGTCTGGCGCAGCTTCGTCATCTTCACGCGCTCTTCGCGCTCGGCATCGACCGGAGCGGACGGAGCGCGCACGGATACCGGCGCGGCAGGTGCGGGAGCGGCAGCGCCGCCGGTGGCGATCGCAGCAAGCATGTCGCCCTTCGTCACGCGGCCATCCTTGCCCGTGCCGGCAACGCCTGCAGGGCTGACGCCGCTCTCGGCAGCGAGGCGCGCCACGGCCGGGCCGTGATCCTTCGCAGCGCCCGGAGCAGCCGGTGCCGGAGCGGCAGCAACTGGCGCCGGAGCAGCCTTCGGAGCCTCAGTCTTGGGAGCAGCGGCGGGAGCAGCAGCAGCAGCGCCGCCTTCGATCACGGAGCCGAGCACCGCGCCGGGAGAGACCGTCTCGCCGTCCTTGGCGATGATATCGCCGAGGGTGCCGCTCGCCGGAGCGTTGACCTCGAGGGTGACCTTGTCGGTCTCGAGCTCGAGCACGGGCTCGTCTGCCTTCACGGGATCGCCGGGCTTCTTGAACCAGCGGCCAATGGTGGCCTCTGAAACGGATTCGCCGAGAGTGGGTACGCGGATTTCGGTTGCCATGATCGTTCTAGTCTTTTCAGGGCTTTTGTAAGCCCGGGGAAAGGATGAGAGCCTTCGCGGTCCTTACGCCGCGAAAGCCTCGTCGAGGAATGCCTGCAGCTGGGCGAGATGCTTGGACATCAGGCCGGTGGCGGTGGCGGCAGAGGCGGGTCGGCCCACGTAGCGCGGACGGTCCACCTTGGAGCCAGCGGTCTTGAGCACCCATTCGAGATAGGGCTCGACGAAGGTCCAGGAGCCCATGTTCTTGGGCTCTTCCTGGCACCACACCACGTCGGCCTTCTTGAAGCGGGAGAGCTCCGCAGCCAGCGACTTCGCCGGGAACGGATAGAGCTGCTCGACGCGCAGCAGATAGACATCCTCGATGCCCCGCTTCTCGCGCTCTTCGAGCAGATCGTAATAGACCTTGCCCGTGCAGACCACCACGCGCCGGATCTTGTCGTCCTTCACCAGCTTGATGCCGTCACGGCCGGTCTGCGCATCGTCCTGAAGGACGCGGTGGAAGTGCGTGCCTTCCGAGATCGCCGCCAGCGTCGAGGTGCAGCGCTTGTGACGCAGCAACGACTTCGGTGTCATCAGGATCAGCGGCTTGCGGAAGTCGCGCTTCAGCTGACGGCGCAGGATGTGGAAGTAGTTGGCTGGCGTCGAGCAGTAGCCCACCTGCATGTTGTCCTCGGCGCACATCTGCAGATAGCGCTCGAGACGAGCGGAGGAGTGTTCGGGACCCTGGCCCTCATAGCCGTGCGGCAGAAGGCAGACGAGGCCCGACATGCGCAGCCACTTGCGTTCGCCCGACGAAACGAACTGGTCGAACACAACTTGCGCACCGTTGGCGAAATCGCCGAACTGAGCTTCCCAAAGGGTCAGCGCATTGGGCTCGGAGAGGGTGTAGCCATACTCGAAGCCGAGCACCGCCTCTTCCGAGAGCATCGAATTGATGACCTCGTAACGGGCCTGATTCTCAGCGATGTGGTTGAGGTTCGTGTAACGCTCCTCGTTCTCCTGATCGGTGAGAACCGAGTGGCGCTGTGAGAAGGTGCCGCGCTCGCAATCCTGACCGGAGAGACGCACACGATGGCCTTCGAGCAGGAGCGAACCGAAGGCGAGTGCCTCGGCCATAGCCCAGTCGAGACCTTCGCCCGTTTCCATCATCTTCTTGCGGTTGTCGAGGAAGCGCTGGATCGTGCGGTGGACGTGGAAGCCCTCCGGAACCGAGGTCAGCGCATCACCGATGCGCTTGAGCGTCTCGACCGGCACACCCGTTTGGCCACGACGCGGATCGTCCTGATCCTCGCGCACGGCCTTCAGGCCCGACCAACGGCCATCGAGCCAGTCGGCCTTGTTGGGCTTGTAGTTGGCGGCGATGTCGAACTCGGCGTCGAGCTTGGAACGCCAGCTGTTCTTCATCTCCTCGAACTCGGCCTCGGTCACGACGCCCTCGGTCAGGAGCTTCTTGGAGTAGAGTTCAGTGATGGACGGATGTGACCGAATCTTCCGGTACATCAGCGGCTGCGTGAACGACGGCTCATCGCCTTCGTTGTGACCGAAGCGGCGATAGCAGAACATGTCGATCACGACAGGCTTCTGGAAGCGCTGACGGTACTCGGTGGCGACCTTCGCCGCGAACACCACGGCTTCGGGATCGTCGCCATTCACGTGGAAGATCGGAGCCTCGACCATCTTCGCCACGTCGGACGGATAGGGCGAGGAGCGCGAGAAGCGCGGATCGGTGGTGAAGCCGATCTGGTTGTTGATGATGAAGTGGATCGAACCGCCCGTGCGGTGACCGCGAAGACCCGAGAGGCCGAGGCACTCCGCCACCACGCCCTGGCCCGCGAAGGCCGCGTCACCATGGATGAGGAGCGGCATCACCGCAGTGCGGTTGTCTGCCGTGCAGCCGTGCTGGTCCTGCTTCGCGCGCACCTTGCCGAGCACCACGGGATCGACGATTTCGAGGTGGGAGGGGTTCGCGGTGAGCGAAAGGTGGACATTGTTGCCATCGAAGTTACGGTCGGAGGAAGCACCGAGGTGGTACTTCACGTCGCCGGAGCCTTCCACGTCGTCAGGAGCAAACGAGCCGCCCTTGAATTCGTGGAACAGCGCGCGGTGCGGCTTGCCCATCACCTGCGTCAGAACGTTGAGGCGGCCGCGGTGGGCCATGCCGAGCACGATCTCCTTGCAGCCCAAGTTTCCGCCGCGCTTGATGATCTGCTCGAGGGCCGGAATCAGCGACTCACTACCATCAAGACCGAAGCGCTTCGTGCCGGTGTACTTGAGATCGAGGAACTTCTCGAAGCCTTCGGCCTCGACGAGCTTGTTGAGGATGGCGCGCTTGCCTTCCTTGGTGAAGGTGATCTCTTTATCGGGACCTTCGATTCGTTCCTGCAGCCATGCCTTCTCGACAGGGTCGGAGATGTGCATGAACTCGACGCCGAGCGTCTGGCAATAGGTGCGCTCGAGGATCGCGACGATCTCGCGGATCGTGCCAAATTCGAGACCGAGCACGTTGTCGAGGAAAATCTTGCGGTCCCAATCGGCTTCCGTGAAGCCGTAATGGGAGGGATGCAGTTCCTCATCGCTCGGGCGCGGATTAATGCCGAGCGGATCGAGCTTCGCATGAAGATGGCCACGCACACGATAGGCGCGGATCAGCATGATAGCGCGTACAGAATCGCGCGTTGCCTGCTGCACGTCAGCCTGGCTGATCTCGGCGCCCTTGTCTTTTGCCTTCGCCTTGATCTTGTCGCCGACGGCCTTCTCGACCTGGGCCCAGTTGCCGTCGAGCGCGGAAATCAGCTCGCCATTGGCGTGGACCGGCCAGTTCGGCTTTTCCCAGGAGGGGCCCTTGGCCGCCTTCTCGACAGCCTGCTTGTCGTCCTTCAGCGCGCCGAAAAAGGCCTGCCACTCGGCATCCACCGAGCTCGGATCCTTTTCGTAACGAGCGTGAAGCTCCTCGATATAGGAGGCGTTCGCCCCATAGAGGAAAGCGGTGTTCAGGAAGTTTTCGTTGGCGTCTTGGCGTGCCATGGCAATCTACAATCCAAAAGGTGATTGACCGCCCCGATGCCGAGGCGGCCCTTTTTCGTTATTGACCCTTGAGAACCTCGACCAGGGTCTTGCCCAGTCGTGCCGGGGACGGGGACACGCGGATGCCCGCGGCCTCCATGGCGGCGATCTTGTCTTCCGCGCCGCCCTTGCCGCCGGAGATGATCGCACCAGCGTGGCCCATGCGGCGTCCGGGAGGAGCCGTGCGGCCAGCGATGAAGCCGACCATCGGCTTCTTGCGGCCCTTCTTGGCCTCGCGGGCGATGAACTCGGCAGCCTCTTCCTCGGCCGAGCCGCCGATCTCGCCGATCATGATGATCGACTCGGTCTTCGGGTCAGAGAGGAGCATGTCGAGCATGTCGATGAACTCGGTGCCCTTCACCGGGTCGCCGCCGATGCCGACAGCGGTGGTCTGGCCCAGGCCTTCGTTCGTGGTCTGGAACACGGCTTCGTAGGTGAGCGTGCCGGAGCGCGACACGATGCCGACCGAGCCTGGACGGAAGATGTTGGCCGGCATGATGCCGATCTTCGATTCACCCGCCGTCACGATGCCGGGGCAGTTCGGGCCGATGAGGCGCGACGTGGAGCCCGACAGGGCGCGCTTCACGCGCACCATGTCCTGCACCGGGATGCCTTCCGTGATGCAGACGATGAGCGGGATCTCGGCCTGGATCGCCTCGCAGATGGCGTCGGCAGCACCCGGCGGCGGAACGTAGACAACCGAAGCATCGGCGCCGGTCTTCTCGCGTGCTTCCATGACCGTGTCGAAAACGGGCAGGCCGAGATGCGTGGAGCCACCCTTACCGGGCGAGGTCCCGCCGACCATCTTGGTGCCGTAGGCGATGGCCTGCTCGGAGTGGAAGGTCCCGTTCTTGCCGGTGAAGCCCTGGCAGATGACCTTGGTGTTCTTGTCAATCAGGATGGACATCAGCTCGAAACCTTACTTTCCGCCGCGCACGGCGTTCACGATCTTCTGGGCGGCATCGTCGAGGTCGTCGGCCGGGATCACGTTGAGGCCGGATTCGCGGATGATCTTCTTGCCCTCTTCGACGTTCGTGCCCTCGAGGCGCACCACCAGCGGAACCTGCAGGCCGACGGCCCTCACCGCAGCGAGAACGCCGCGCGCGATGACGTCGCACTTCATGATGCCGCCGAAGATGTTGACCAGGATGCCCTTCACGTTCGGGTCGGCCGTGATGATCTTGAACGCGGCCGTGACCTTCTCCTCCGACGCGCCGCCGCCGACATCAAGGAAGTTCGCCGGCTCCTCGCCGTAGAGCTTGATGATGTCGAGGGTCGCCATGGCGAGGCCCGCGCCGTTGACCATGCAGCCGATGGTGCCATCGAGAGCGATATAGGCGAGGTCGAACTTGGAGGCCTCGATTTCCTTCTCGTCCTCTTCCGTGATGTCGCGTAAGCCGACCACGTCAGGGTGACGGTAGAGAGCGTTGCCGTCGAAGGAGATCTTGGCGTCGAGGCACTTCAGGTGATTGTCCTTCGTGACGATCAGCGGGTTGATCTCGAGCATCTCCATGTCCTTCGCAGTGAAGGCCGTGTAGAGCTTCGTGACCACATCCTCGGCCTCCTTGGCGAGCGGACCGGTGAGGCCCAGCGCCTTGGCGACCGTACGGCCGTGATGGGGCATGATGCCGGTGGCCGGATCGACGGAGAAGGTGAGGATCTTCTCAGGCATGTCGTGAGCGACCTGCTCGATGTCCATGCCGCCCTCCGTCGAAACGACGAAAGCGACCTGGCCCGTAGCGCGATCGACGAGCATGGAGAGATAGAGCTCGCGCGCGATGTCGGAGCCGTCCTCGATGTAGAGGCGGTTGACCTGCTTGCCGGCTTCGCCGGTTTGGATCGTAACGAGGGTCTTGCCGAGCATCTGCTTGGCGAATTCCTTCACCTCATCGACGGACTTGGCGAGGCGCACGCCGCCCTTCTCGCCGGCTTCGGCTTCCTTGAACCTGCCCTTGCCGCGGCCACCTGCATGGATCTGGGACTTCACGACCCAGAGCGGACCACCGAGCTGCTTGGCAGCGGCTTCCGCCTCGTCGGCGGAGAAGATGGCGACGCCATTGGAGACGGGCAGACCGAACTCCTTCAGAATGGCTTTGCCTTGGTATTCGTGGATGTTCATGTGTTTTCCTCTCCGTCATGCCCGGGATCGACCTAGGCATCCATGCCTTGGCGGCGTGGCGGTTAAAGACGTGGATGGCCGGCACAAGGCCGGCCATGACGTGCAGTGTTTAAGCAAGGGCCGGATTGATTTGCTTGCAGGCGTCCACGAGGCCCTGCACGGAAGCGACCGACTTCTCGAACATGGCCTTCTCTTCGCCCGAGAACGACACTTCGACAACGCGCTCCACTCCGTTCTCGCCGATCACGATCGGAACGCCGACGAACATGTCCTTCACGCCGTACTGGCCGTTGAGGTAAGCGGCGCAAGGCAGAACGCGCTTCTTGTCCTTCAGGTAGCTCTCGGCCATCGCGATGGCGGAAGCAGCCGGAGCGTAGAAGGCCGAACCCGTCTTGAGCAGGTTGACGATCTCGCCACCGCCCTTGCGGGTGCGCTCGACCATGGCATCGAGCTTTTCCTGGGAGGTCCAGCCCATCTTCACGAGGTCGGTCAGCGGAATGCCGGCAACAGTGGAGTAGCGAACGAGCGGCACCATGTCGTCACCGTGGCCGCCGAGCACGAAGGCGGTCACGTCTTCGACCGATACGTTGAACTCTTCAGCCAGGAAGTGACGGAAGCGGGCGCTGTCCAGAACGCCGGCCATGCCGACGATCTTCTCAGGCCTCACGCCGGAGAACTTCTGAAGCGCCCACACCATCGCATCGAGCGGGTTGGTGATGCAGATGACGAAAGCGTTCGGGGCATATTGCTTGATGCCGTTGCCGACAGCTTCCATGACCTTCAGGTTGATACCGATGAGGTCGTCTCGGCTCATGCCGGGCTTGCGCGGCACGCCGGCGGTGACGATGATCACGTCAGCGCCTTCGATGGCGGCGTAGTCGTTCGCGCCCTTGTATTTGGCGTCGAAACCGTCGACCGGTGCGGATTCTGCGATATCGAGGCCCTTGCCCTGGGGAATGCCTTCGGCGATATCGAAGAGAACGACGTCGCCGAGTTCCTTCAAGCCGACGAGATGAGCCAGCGTACCGCCGATCTGGCCTGCACCGATGAGCGCGATCTTTTTCCGGGCCATGGTCTGTCCTTGGGTGTTGTTCAGGCTAGCGCCTTATAAGAGGTGGCGCTGTTTGACTCAGAAATGGGCCTGCTTCAAGCCAGCAAAAGGTTAACCAGCAAGGCTTCGAAGCCCTTTGGGATTAGCCGGCAGCTTGACCGTTTCAGAATAGCTCTGCTTTTTCAGGAGTTTAGATCCGTGTTCTTGCGGCAAATTTTCCTGTTACATTTTTATAGAAATGTAACTTAGCCTAGACGGAGCCGATTTCGAGGGACCTGAGGATAACCCGGATCATGGCCGCCAAGCGCTGATCCAGGATGTCCTGGGGCACCTCCGCATCGAGCCTTACCGTCAAAGGATTGATAAAGCGATAAACTGCATCGCTGATGAAGGCGAGCGCCCTCTCCCGGTCCCGAGGGTCGAACTTGCCCGTGACGATGCCTTCGTCCAGCACCCGTTCGATCAGCACTCTCATCCGGGACCGGTGCTTCCGAACGAGCGCCCGCGAGGTCTCGGTTGCAGAGCAGTAGACGTCGAAAAGGTGCCGGTCCTCCTTCAAGAGTTCTCGGTGGGTACGTGCCCAGGCCTGGATCAGGCGCTCCAGCTTGTCGTCGGCGGGGTCTGGAGAATCCGCGATTTCTGCGATGGTCGCCTCGAGCCGCCGAAGCCACTGGCCCGCCACAGCATCGATGAGCGCGGCCTTGGAGGCAAAATAGCGGTACACATTCGCATGGGTCATGCCGGCGGCATCGGCGATGCTCACCACCGTCACATGCCTGGGCCCGAAGCGCTTGAGCTGGTCGGCAGCAATGGCAAGCAGGCGGCTGTCGGCCGGTGCATCGACCTCCCCGATCCGCTGGATGCCGCCGCGGGGCCTTCTCATGTCTCGACCAGCCCTTCAGAGCTGCCGGATTCCTCGCGTCCATGGGGCAGGGAGAGATACTCCTCCGAGCGCATCTCGATGAGACGTGAGACCGTGCGGTCGAACTCGAAGGCCTCGCGCCCGCTATCGGCGTGATAGAGGTCCGGCGCCTCGGCTTCGGCGGAGGCGAGCAGCTTCACTTTGGCATCGTAGAGCGCATCGACCAACATGATGAAGCGCTTCGCCTCGTTGCGGCGCTCGAAGGTCATCTTCGGAATGTTTTCGAGAATGACGGTCTCGAACTCATCGGCGATGGCGAGGTAATCGGCAGCTCCGAGGGGCTTCGAGCAGAGGTCCTCGAAGGAGAAACGTGCCACGCTGGAGGCTGCCTGCGGCACCTCGACCGGATGACCCTTCACGGTCAGCGCCATCGGTTTGCCATGCTCATGACCGGTCAGGCTCTTGAAGGCCCGCGTGAGCGCCACATGAGAGCTCTCATCGGCGGGCGTGTAGAAGACGGGGCTTCCCGCCAGCTTTTCGAGACGAAAATCCGTGCGGGATTCGAGCTTCACGACGTTCATCCGCTCCTGCAGCAGAGCGATGAAGGGCAGGAAGAGCGCGCGGTTGAGGCCGCCTTCGTAAAGATGCTGCGGCTCCACGTTGGAGGTGGCGATCACCACGACCCCATGCGCGAAGAGCGCCGTGAACAGGCGGCCCAAAATCATCGCGTCCGCGATATCGGTGACCGTGAATTCATCGAAGCACAGCACCCAGGCTTCCTGCGCCAGGGCTTCGGCCACCGGCGCAATGGGATCGTCGCCTGTCACCGCGCCGGTCTTCAGCTTCTGCCGGAATTCGTGGATGCGCTCATGCACATCCGCCATGAAGGCATGGAAATGGACCCGGCGCTTGCGTCTGACCGGCAGCGCCTCGAAGAACAGGTCCATGAGCATGGTCTTGCCGCGCCCCACCGAGCCCCAGACATAGAGCCCTTTCGGCGGCGCGGGATTCTTCTTGCTGAACAGCCAACCGAGCGCACTGGGCTTGCGCGCCAAGCGATAGTTGCCGAGGTTTTCTGCAAGCGCTTCGAGCTGACGGAGCAGCTTCACCTGCGCGGGATCGCGCTCGATCACGCCTGAGGACACAAGCGCATCGTAGCGGGCGGTGATGGATTGTGGAGAGTGGAAGGTATTGGTCACGGATCAACCGATACCGTTCCACCTGACCAAGAGCAATGCGCTTGTAGGTGTCCGACGCTCAGCGCGACAGCGACAGCGGAGCGCCGGACTTGGCGATCACGCCGGAGAGCGCTGAAGGTGAGCCGCGCAGACGCGCCGCCACCGAGCCGCCGGTCTGGTAGAGATAAACCTCGCCGTCGCGGTAATCCCAGGCATTCACCTTCGACAGATCCTGGTTGGAGCAGCCCGAGGCCGAGGCGCGGTAGAGATCGAGTGCGGGCGAGCTCGACAGCTGGATGCGGCAGGACGAGCCTGCGGCATTCCGGACCGTCCAGTTGCCGACCATGGCGGTGCGGCTTGCCGGAGCCGCGGGAGCGGGCGCCGGAGCCGGAGGCAGAGTTGCAACGTCCGTTCCGCCTGCGGGAGGCGTCAGGCCGGGAGCAAGGGGAGCGGTCGACCCGGCGATCGGCGGCAGGGCCTGGCCTTCGATGGGAGCCAGCGGCGCCGATTCGACCGGTCCGGACGGCACCGCCTCGATAGGCGCAGGAGCGGGAGCCGCGGCGCTGCGCACCGGGGATCCGCCCAGTCGCGTGGAGGAGCATGCGCTGAGCGCCAGAGCGGCGCACAGGGTGGCAGTCAGAGCATAAGCACGTCGTTTCATGTCGATCATTGCAGCAGGTTGCTTTTGTCTTTCCAGGAAGGTCGTCGCGGCTACCGTGAAATGGCAGAGATCGGGAACGAGTCAAGCCGAGGCGGTCGCGCAAGCAATCATCCCGGAAGTCAGCGGCGCCGAGCACCCCAAATAGGCAGGACAAGCAGGCATGAAAAACTCCGGGAGTGAGCCAGAAGGTCACGCCCGGAGTGTTACACCAAAGCACCAGCGTTGCGCTAGGCTTTTAGTCCGGTCAGACGGCGCGAGCCACCATCATCTTCTTTACCTCGGCAATGGCCTTTGCCGGGTTCAGGCCCTTGGGGCAGGTGTTGGCGCAGTTCATGATCGTGTGGCAGCGATAGAGCCGGAACGGATCGTGCAGGTTGTCCAGACGCTCGCCGGTGGCCTCGTCGCGGGAATCGATGAGCCAGCGATAGGCCTGGAGCAGAGCCGCCGGACCCAGGAAGCGGTCGCCGTTCCACCAGTAGCTCGGGCAGGAGGTGGTGCAGCAGGCGCAGAGAATGCACTCGTAGAGTCCGTCGAGCTTGGAGCGCTCTTCGGGAGTCTGACGCCACTCGGTCTCGGGCTCCGCCGTCTCTGTCTGCAGCCAGGGCTGGATGGAGGCGTGCTGGGCGAAGAAGCTCGTGAGATCCGGCACCAGATCCTTCAGCACCGGCATGTGCGGCAGCGGATAGATCTTGATCGAATCCGATCCGCAATCGTCGATGCCGAGCGTGCAGGCCAGCGTATTGCCGCCCATGATGTTCATAGCGCAGGAACCGCAGATGCCTTCGCGGCAGGAGCGGCGGAAGGTCAGCGTCGAGTCGACATTGTTCTTGATCCAGAGCAGCGCGTCGAGAACCATCGGGCCGCAATCGTCGCGGTCGATGTAGTAGGTGTCGATGCGCGGGTTGGCGCCGTCATCCGGGTTCCAGCGGTAGATGCGGAATTCCTGGACGTTGGAAGCCCCGGCCGGCTTCGGCCAGGTCTTGCCTTCGGTGTACTTGGAGTTCTTGGGAAGAGTGAACTGAGCCATTGTTTTTCGTCTTCCTTAGTACACGCGGGCCTTCGGCTCGATGTACTGGATGTCATTCGACATGGTGTAGGTGTGCACCGGACGGTAATCGAGGATCACCCTGTGGGTGTTGTCATCGAGCCATGCCAAGGTGTGCTTCATCCAGTTCTTGTCGTCACGCTCGGAGAAGTCCTCGCGGGCGTGAGCGCCACGGGATTCCTGGCGGTTGAGTGCGCCTTCCATGGTGACGACCGCCTGACCGATGAGGTTGTCGAACTCAAGCGTCTCGAGAAGGTCGGTGTTCCAGATGAGCGAGCGATCCGTGACCTTGATGTCGGATGCGGCGCTCCACACGTCGTGGATGAGCTTCTTTCCTTCTTCCAGAACCTCGCCGGTGCGGAACACCGCGCAGTTGTTCTGCATGGTCTTCTGCATCTGGAGGCGCAGTTCCGCGGTCGGGGTCGAGCCGTTGGCATAGCGGAACTTGTCGAGGCGCGAGAGCGCAAGCTCGTCTGCGTTCTTCGGCAGATCCGCATGACGGGCATTCGGCTCCAGGATCTCGGCGCAGCGCAGGCCGGCCGCGCGGCCGAACACCACGAGGTCGATGAGCGAGTTCGAGCCGAGGCGGTTCGCGCCGTGCACGGACACGCAGGCCGCTTCGCCGAGCGCCATGAGGCCCGGCACCACCGTATCCGGGTTGCCGTTCTTCAGGGTGAGCACTTCGCCGTGATAGTTCGTCGGGATGCCGCCCATGTTGTAGTGCACGGTCGGCAGAACCGGGATCGGCTCCTTCGTCACGTCGACGCCCGCGAAGATCTTCGCGCTTTCCGAGATGCCGGGCAGGCGCTCGTGCAGGATCTTTGGGTCGAGGTGATCGAGGTGGAGATAGATGTGGTCCTTGTTCTTGCCCACGCCGCGGCCTGCGCGGATTTCCATGGTCATCGAGCGGGAGACCACGTCGCGGGACGCAAGGTCCTTGGCCGAGGGCGCGTAGCGCTCCATGAAGCGCTCGCCTTCCGAGTTCGTGAGGTAACCGCCCTCGCCGCGCGCACCCTCGGTGATGAGGCAGCCCGCGCCGTAGATGCCGGTCGGGTGGAACTGCACGAACTCCATATCCTGCAGCGGCAGGCCCGCGCGCAGCACCATGGCGTTGCCGTCGCCGGTGCAGGTGTGAGCGGATGTAGCCGAGAAATACGCGCGTCCGTAGCCGCCCGTGGCGAGGATCGTCATGTGGGCGCGGAAGCGGTGGATCTCGCCGGTCGCCTGATTGAGCGCGACCACGCCGATGCAGCGGCCTTCCGAATCCATCATCAGGTCGAGCGCGAAATACTCGATGAAGAAGTTCGTCTGGTTCCTCACCGCCTGGCCGTAGAGCGTGTGCAGGATCGCGTGGCCCGTGCGGTCGGCGGCGGCGCAGGTGCGCTGCGCGATGCCCTTGCCGTATTCGGTGGTCATGCCACCGAAGGGACGCTGATAGATCTTGCCTTCCGCCGTGCGGGAGAAGGGAACGCCCCAGTGCTCCAGCTCATAGACGGCAGCCGGTGCGTTGCGGACGAGGTACTCGATGGCGTCCTGGTCGCCGAGCCAGTCCGAACCCTTCACGGTGTCGTACATGTGCCAGCGCCAATCGTCCGGACCCATGTTGCCCAGCGAGGCGGAGATACCGCCCTGCGCTGCAACCGTATGCGAGCGGGTGGGGAACACCTTTGTGATGCAGGCGGTCCGCAGTCCTGCCTGCGAGCAGCCGACGGTGGCGCGAAGACCCGCACCGCCCGCGCCTACGACCACCACGTCGAAGGTATGGTCGACGATATTATAGGCCTTGTTGATGGCCGGGCCGTTCGTTGCTTGAGCCATGAGAGAATTCCTTAAACCAGGATGCGGCCGAGGCTGACCTTGAGGATGGCGTAGAGGCACGCCACACCGATGATCACGGCATAGAAGTTGTTCACGATGAGGGCGACGATCTTGTAGCCTTTATCGTGCACGTAATCCTCGATGATGATCTGCATGCCGAGGCGCATGTGATTGGTCACCGAGATCACGGCGAGGATGAGAATGATCGCTATCAGCGGATGCGAGATGATCGCAATCGCCTGCTCATAGGAGGAACCGGCGAGCGCGGCGACGATGATCACGAAGGAAATGATGAGCGGGATGTTCGACACCGCCGTGACGCGGTGGATCCACCAATGCTCGACGCCGTGCCCGGCAGCGCCGAGACCCTTCACGCGGGCAAGCGGGGTGCGCATGGAAACGCGGGTGTCAGCCCTGTTGTCGGCCATGGGTCCGTCTCCTTAGAACAGCAGGAAAGCGATCGCCCAGATCGCGACGGTGAGCGCGATCGAGCCGATGAGAGTGAAGCGGGCCATGTTGATGCGCTGAACGGCTTCCATGCCGTAGCCGAAGTCCCAGACCAGATGGCGCACGCCACCGAGCATGTGGTGCATCAAGATCCAGGTATAGCCGAAGAGGATCAGGTACCCGAGCGGCGAGCCGAAGAACCCCTGCACGGCATCGAACGTGGCTGGGCCGGAAGCCAGGGCCACGAGCCAGACCGCGAAGAGCGCGATGCCGATATAAAGGGCAGAGCCCGTGGCGCGATGGAAGATGGACATGGCCATCGTCCAGCTCCACCGGTAAATCTGAAGATGTGGGGACAAGGGCCGCGGGGCCACTTTCGCCTCAGCCATAGCTTTCACTCCTGATCGGCGACACTATCGCCCGTAGTTTGGAATGGTTCGTATCGGAAGCGCGGGGACACCGCAATGCGCCTTCCGCCCGAGATGGTGACAAGACGGCACACTTCGTCAGCGGCGAAGAATGCCCTGAGCTCGCTTAACGGACAATTTTTAATTATTCTCATCTCCCTTCGCGAATGACGAAGGGAACCTATGCAATTTGATCTGACTGATTTGAGCTTGTTCCGTCACGTGGTCGAGGCGGGCAGCATTACCCACGGAGCCGAGCGGGCGCATCTAGCGCTCGCCGCCGCCAGTACCCGCATCCGCAACATGGAAAAATCGCTGGGGGCTCCCCTCCTCCTGCGCACCCGGGCAGGAGTGACACCGACGCCAGCCGGGCGCACCCTGCTCCAGCATGCCCGCACGCTCCTGACCCAGGCCGAGAAGCTCAAGGAGGATCTGGGGACTTATACCGGCGGCCTGGCAGGCCAGATCCGCATTCTCTCCAACACCAATGCGCTCACCGAATTCCTGCCCGAGGCGCTCGGGGCCTTCCTGACCCAGCACCCGCAGGTCTCCATCGATCTGGAAGAGCGATTGAGCGACGAAATCGTGGGGCTGATCGCCGAGGGTGTGGGAGATCTCGGTATCGTGGCGGGCACGGTGGATACCGGGCAACTTGAGACCTACCCGTTCCGCAGCGACCGTTTCGTGCTGGTGGTGCCGCAGGGGCATCCCCTTGCCTCCCGCTCCAGCATCGCCTTCGCCGAGGTTCTGGAGCACGACTTCGTCGGTCTCGACCGGGCAAGCGCCCTCCAGCGTTTCCTCTCCGGCAAGGCCAGCCGCATTGGCAAGCCCCTTCGCCTCAGGGTGCAGCTGCGCAGCTTCGATGCAGTCTGCCGCATGGTGGAAGCGGGCGTCGGCCTCGGTATCGTGCCCGAGACAACGGCCCAGCGCGCTGCCCGCACCATGGCCATCAGCCCCATCACTCTCGACGATCCCTGGGCCGCCCGCGACCTGACGCTCTGCATCAGATCGATAAAGGACCTGCCGCCCTCGGCGCGGCAGCTGGCAGAGCATTTACGGCAAAAGGCCTAGTCGATCACGAGATTGGGAAGCTGTTCTCCCTTCGCCCGCCTCCAAAATGTCGCAGGAAGGACGAAAATCCTCTTGTGACAGCAGCATCGTAAGTTGCGCACTCGTATCAGGAGGAACGAATGAGCAGGGTGGAAAGCTTGAGTCTCATGATGGTCGCGGGCCTTCTAGCCCTACCCCCCTTCAGTGCCCAAGCCCAGGGCACCGGCACGCCTGCCGATACGACCTTCTTCGTGACCAGCGTCGGGTCAGGCAAGGGCGCGGATCTCGGCGGGCTGGAGGGCGCAGACCGGCACTGCCAGAATCTCGCCGAGGTCTCCGGCATCCGCGGCAAGGTCTAGCGGGCTTATCTCTCCTCCCAGGCCTCAGGCGGCGCCACCGCCGTTAATGCCCGCGACAGGATCGGCCGAGGGCCTTGGCAGAACGCCAAGGGTGTTGTGATCGCCAAGGACGTGGCGGACCTGCACAGCGCCAACAACAACCTCAACAAGCAGACCGCGCTCACCGAAAAGGGCGAGATGGTGAAGGGCCGCGGCGACAGCCCGAGCGAGCACGACATTCTCACCGGATCGCAGCCCGACGGCACGGCTTTTGCGGGCGGTCAGGACATGACCTGCGGCAACTGGACGAAGAGCGGCACGGACGGCGCGGCCATGACCGGGCATCACGACCGCATGGGCCTGAGCGAGGAGCCCCCGGCGAAGTCCTGGAACTCCTCGCATGCCACGCGCGGCGGGTGCAGCCAGGATGCCCTGAAGAGCACCGGTGGGGCAGGTTTGTTCTATTGCTTTGCGGCGAACTGATCAGCGCCTCGTGCGGAACCGGAGGTCCGCGTCAGCGACCCGAGGGGCCACGTCAGTGAAAAGGGGACCCGGTTATTCGCTGGCGCGGCCCTTCGGGTCGCACCCAACGATGCGCTCATTTCGGGCCCGATGCTCACGCCGCGAAATCGACCTGGGGCATCGGGATGCCGCGGCGCAGGCAGGCGGCTTCCAGGGTGTTGCGCAAGAGGCAGGCGATGGTCATGGGGCCGACGCCGCCGGGGACGGGCGTAATGGCGGACGCAACCTGCGCCGCCTCCGCATAGGCAACATCACCGACAACCTTGGTTCTGCCCTCGCCTGCGGCGGGGTTCGACACCCGGTTGATGCCTACATCAATCACGATGGCGCCGCGCTTGACCCAATCGCCCCGCACCATCTCGGGCCGTCCGACGGCGGCGACGAGAATATCGGCCTCGCGGCAGACCTCAGGCAGATCGCGGGTCCTGGAATGGGCGACCGTGACCGTGCAGCTCTGGGCAATGAGGAGCTGCGCCATGGGCTTGCCGACAATATTGGAGCGGCCCACGACGACGGCGTTGAGACCGCTAAGATCCCGGCGCACCGACTGAATGAGAAGCAGGCAGCCGAGCGGCGTGCAGGAGATGAGGCCCGGAACGCCGGTCATCAGCTTGCCCGCATTGATGGGGTGGAAGCCGTCCACGTCCTTCGTCGGATCGATGGCCTCGATCACCTTCTGCGCATCGATCTGCTTCGGCAGCGGCAGCTGCACGAGAATGCCGTCCACCGCCGGGTCAGCATTGAGCTGCGCGACCAAGCCGAGAAGCTCCGCCTCGCTCGTGGAGGCGGGAAGTACGTGCTTGAAGGAGCGCATCCCCACGTCCACAGTCTGGCGGGCCTTGTTCTTCACATAGAGCTGGCTTGCCGGGTCCTCACCCACAATCACCACGGCAAGCCCAGGCGTCACGCCCTGGCCCGACAGGTCCCTCACCGCATTGGCGATCCGGGCGCAAAGACCTTCGGCATACGCTTTTCCGTCGATGATCGTGGCGGTCATGGGCTAACGTCCTGTCAAAGCAGCAATGTCTCTGGCGAGGGCTTCCCCCTCGCCGGCAATCAGAAAGGTCTTCAGTCGGGTGGTCGCGCCCGTCTCGAGGCTCACGGCGGAGGCCGGCAGCCTCAACGCTTTGGCGAGCAGTCGCCTCACGCCTTCGTTGGCCGCTCCGTCTTCCGGCACCGCCCGCACCCGGATCTTCAGGACCGGCTTGCCATCGGAGAGCGTCTCCACCCCATCGATGGCATCGCGCCCGCCTTTGGGAGTCACGCGCACGCGGACCTCAAGACCTTCGGGGCGGATGCGCCAGGGCATGGCCGTCACTCAAAGTGCCCAGCCCGGAACCTGGTATTTCAGGCGATCCAAGATGTTCTGGATGAAAATGATCAGGAAGATCAGGAGAACCGGAGAAATATCGACCCCGCCGAGATTGGGCAGGATTTTTCGGATCGGCCGCAAGGCAGGCTCGGTCACCGCATCCAGGAAGCTCCAGATCGAGCGGACCACGTCGTTGCGGGTGTTGACCACATTGAAGGCCACGAGCCAGCTCAAGATCGCCGAGGCGATGATCAAATAGGTATAGAGCTGCAGGGCCAGTTGGATGACGGTAATCAGAGAACTCATGGGAAACCTGTCAGGATCGGGCGCTGCTCATGTAACCTTCCAAGCGGGGCGGAACAACCCATAAGGCCCGCAAAACCGGCTCCCCTCCCCCAAAAGGCGGTCCTCCGCCACGCTCTCGCCGATTGACAGACCAAAGCGAGGGGGCCTAAAACTCAGCCGCTTGGTCTTGAAAAGCGACCGGGGCTGTAGCTCAGATGGGAGAGCGCTGCAATCGCACTGCAGAGGTCAGGGGTTCGAATCCCCTCAGCTCCACCAAGCCTCAAGTGGTTGGAACGACGACAGTTTCTGCTTCTTAGGGAGGACGCCCCAAACAGCCAGACAAGCCATTCCGTCACAGCGTTGTCACAGCTAGACGGAAAACGATAATGGCGACCATCCGCAAGCGCCGTTCTTTCTGGCAAGCTCAAGTCTGCCGTGAAGGCTACCCTCCCCTTTCTAAATCCGTCAGAACCAAAGCTGACACTGCAGCGTGGGCCAGAGATAAAGAGCGCCCGGTAAATCGCGCCGAACTACCGACCACGGGCCGAGAGCCAAGAGGCGTGACCGTAGGTGACCTCCTTGGCCGCTATTGTGAGACGGTTACTCCAGCCAAGCGCGGAGCAGAACCTGAGCGACACCGGATCAGAACCCTCTTAGCTCACGGCCTAGCAGAAGCCAGCCTGGATAAGCTCATCCCGGCTGCGATCGCTCAGTATCTGCCATCACCCAGCGCTGCTTTGAGGTGGCAAGGCGAGAATGGGAGCTGCCTATCCCTAACAATCCGGTACAGCAGATCACCATACCGGAGGCTCAGAAGTCCCGTGAGCGTCGTTTAGAAGATGAAGAGGCTGATTGCCTTGCCTTAGCTGCCATTATGTCAGTCTGGTACTCCGTCCTCTGATCGCCCTCGCCGTGAAACAGGAATGCGCCAGGGAGAACTCCTGTCTATCCGGTGGAAGGACGTGGGTATGACTGCTCCGACGATCCGCATCCTCAAGACTAAGAACGGCCATCCGCGCACCATCCCGCTCACGCCAAGGCGGTCGAGATACTGCCTTCATTAGAAAGGAAGGATGAGCAGGTATTCCCCGTGACGCCTATTGCCGTGCGGCTTGCATGGGAGCGACTGAGGAAGAGAGCTGGGCTAGAGGACTTACGACTGCATGACCTTCGCCATGAGGCCGTGTCCCGTCTCTTTGAATGTGGGTTGACTGTCCCTGAGGTAGCTCTGATCAGTGGACATCGTGATCCACGAATGTTGAGCCGCTACACTCACCTGAAGCCGGAAAAGGTGGCTGAGGAGTTGGCCAAGGCGACGACTCAGCAGCCATGAAGAAAGGAGCCTGATGGGAGGACCGTCAGGCTCTTGAGTTCACCAGAGGACCAAGGAAGTCATTGGACTAACGGCTAAGCCTTCCGTCAGTTCCTTTGACCTAAGCCTTGCCTGCTAGTGCTGCCGTTCTGCCGCCTCTATTTGATGTTCCTCAGCCACACGCTCGGTCGTTTCTGTTTCACTCTTAACGCAATACCGTGGAACCCCGGACGGTGTAGGCATGAGATGGCGAAGAACCCTGAAGTGGCCGCTTGGAAGCTTACGGGAGGTTCCACTAGCCTGTACTACCTGCCCGATCTTGAACATGTACTTTGCCATGACACTCCTCCACTGTGTGATTTGTGATGGCATGAACCGCTCTTGCTGGGTCACGCGCTGGCGCAAACCCGCACAAGGCCGTCGGCTTTGAACCGATGCTCGGCCATGTAATGTCAATTAACGCAGGTTAATCCGGGTTCCGCGGTCGCTCATAACTCCGATTGAGCTTCAACACATCGCGGCCTTCCCCAACTGTTCAGCCGCCCGTCTGGTCGGGTGAGCTCCTTCCTACAAGGGGCAACCGGGGTATTGGCCAGCATGACCGGGATGGTGATGGCTGGGCTCGTGAGCCTTTTTCACACCACTGGCAACTCAAGCAATCAGGGCAGAGGTCAATTCCAAAGGGTCAGCGCAACCTGACTTCTCAGGTGCGACTATGCCCTTGCTCGTGCCGCCAATGTTTTACGCCACTTCAAAGCGGCGTTGTTGCGCCACTCGACGATGAGCCGGAAGACACAAGCCGCCATCGTCAATCCCACACCTGTTCGCCACCACTTCATGTCCCAGGACGGATCAAGATCATCCCACCCCACCAGATCGAGAACCGGCTCCTCGATGAAAACCAGGAGGAAGTACGACAGGAGGAACACGAAGATGGCGGTCAGTCCTGCTGCAACGTATTTCATCTCGCCTTTACCCACGCCTCGACAACGTGCCCTGTGTTGAATCAACCAGAGCATGATTGGCCTCGCATGGTTAACGAATACCTGCAGGAAGTTCCATTACCTCCAAGGAAGGTGAGGTCCGCCCGGTGACTTGCGAGGTATCTGATGGCCTGTGCCCAGCCCAGCTACCCCCTTAGGGCAGTCGCGGCGATGAGTTCGGCATAGCGCCTCGTCATTGGAGGAGGAACATTGAGGTGCTAGGCTTGAACCAACCTCAATGAGGACGAACAGTTGTTTACCAACCTAGCCATATCGTTGCTGGCTATCCTTGCTGGTTCCCTTGGCATGCTACTGCTGCTCATTGTCTGGTTCGGCGGCAGAACCATAGAACCTGAGCTAGAGAGCGGCCTTGACCCAATCCGGGGAGAAAAAGATCAGGCGGCTATCTACGACACGCATGGTCCGTTCATTCCCATGCCTGACCATTTAAGGACTGCTGATGAGATGATCGCCTGGATGACCCAGGAGTTACCGAAGATCACTGCCGACCCTCCAAAATAGTGGATGATAAGCAATCACTCCGCCCTGTATTATGAAGGCCAGCTAGCTTGACTGAGGGGAAAAGCAATGACCACATCAGATAAGCCGCAAATGAAGAACAGGATTGAGGAACTTGCAACCTCAATGTCTCCTGAGCAGGAGGCTGCTATCCGGACGCTCGCCAATGAACTGCACAGAGTGAATGAGGCAGTGATGAACTGCGTACAGAAGGGCCTTTCTGTGGAGTTGCAGCGAGTGAAGCGGTTCCACTCTGAGGAAGGCTATTGGGGCGACATGATCGTTCCCATCATCGTAAAACAGAAGTGAAATATCATCCCGCTAGCATCTTCTGCTTCTCACCCTGATGAGTGCGACAACGGTTCAGGGAAACATCAGCACGCCTTGCCATGTGAGCTAAGAGGATCAGGAACAGCGTCCTACGGCGCATAGCGGAGCATGGGCCTTTGAAAATTCGTTGCAAATAATCTCTTTTCCTATGGCTCAACCCAAGTCAACGAGGGGTAGCCTTGTGCGTTCGGTCCTGAAGGTCAGCTGCCGGTACATGCTGCACGAGGCAATGCCGTTCAAAAGCCGAGAGCGTGTCACAGCCTCACGCCGCAACACGCTCTTGAGAGTTATTCGCCAGTCAGCAGGCGTGGCGTTACTCGCCACGCCCGACCGAACTTAAGCAGCAAACTGGTTCATCGTGTTGTGCGCACCACCTGCCTTCAGGGCGGCCTCGCCGGAGAAGTATTCCTTGTGGTCGTCGCCGATATCGGAGCCGGCCATGTTCTGATGCTTCACGCAGGCGATGCCCTGGCGGATTTCCTGGCGCTGCACGTTGCGGACGTAGCCCAGCATGCCCTGATCGCCGAAGTACTCCTTCGCGAGGTTGTCGGTGGACAGAGCCGCCGTGTGGTAGGTCGGCAGCGTGATGAGGTGGTGGAAGATGCCCGCGCGCTTGGCACCATCCGCCTGGAAGGTGCGGATGCGCTCGTCGGCTTCCTTCGCGAGATCCGTGTTGTCGTAGTCCGCGCTCATGAGCTGCGCGCGATCGTACTTCGACATGTCCTTGCCCGCCTTCTCCCACGCATCGTAGACCTGCTGACGGAAGTTGAGCGTCCAGTTGAAGGACGGCGAGTTGTTGTAGACGAGCTTCGCGTTCGGGAAGGCCTCGCGGATGCGGTCCACCATGCTCGCGATCTGCTCGATGTGCGGCTTCTCGGTTTCGATCCAGAGAAGATCGGCGCCGTTCTGCAGCGCGGTGATGCAGTCGAGCACGCAGCGATCCGCACCCGTGCCAGGACGGAACTGGAAGAGGTTGCTCGCCAGACGCTTCGGACGCATGAGCCTGCCGTTACGGTTGAGGACCACATCGCCGTTGACGCAATTCTCGGGCGTGATCTCCTCGCAATCGAGGAAGCTGTTGTAGAGATCGCCGATATCGCCCGGCTTTTGGCTGATGGCGATCTGCTTGGTGAGGCCAGCGCCGAGCGAATCGGTGCGTGCCACGATCAGACCGTCATCGACGCCGAGTTCGAGGAAAGCGTAGCGCACGGCACGGATCTTGGCGAGAAAGTCCTCGTGCGGAACGGTGACCTTGCCGTCCTGGTGGCCGCACTGCTTCTCGTCCGACACCTGGTTTTCGATCTGGATGCAGCAGGCGCCGGCTTCGATCATCTTCTTCGCGAGAAGATAGGTGGCCTCCGCGTTGCCGAAGCCCGCATCGATATCGGCGATGATCGGAACGACATGGGTCTGATAATTGTCGACGGCGTTGAGGATTTCCTTCTCCTTGATCGCGTTGCCGCTATTACGCGCGGCATCGAGATCGCGGAACAGAAGCCCAAGTTCGCGGGCATCGGCCTGACGCAGGAAGGTGTAGAGCTCTTCGATCAGCGCAGGAACGCTGGTCTTCTCGTGCATGGACTGATCGGGCAACGGGCCGAACTCGGAGCGCAAAGCCGCGACCATCCAGCCGGAGAGATAGAGATAGCGGCGCTTCGTGGAACCGAAATGCTTCTTGATCGAGATCAGCTTCTGCTGACCGATGAAGCCGTGCCAGCAACCAAGCGACTGTGTGTAGAGAGACGGATCGGCATCGTAAGCGGCCATATCCTCGCGCATGATCTTCGCGGTGTAGCGCGCGATGTCGAGCCCAGTCTGGAAGCGGTTCTGCAGGCGCATGCGCGCCACCGATTCTGCATTGATGCCATCCCAGGTCTTGGCGGTTTCAATGGTGCGGTGAGCCTGTGCAATCTGATCTAGGTAAGCCACTTTCGTATCCTCGCTTTGGAGAAGATTGAACGAGGAAGTAGCCGGGGCGTTCGGGGACGGGAAGACAAGTTAAGGTTCAGGTGTGAAGCCTTACAAGCCAACAGCTGTTAATTTGTAAATTATTGACAATCTTCTGCAGAAGCCATGCAATTGATCCTATTGAGAAATTGTCTGGTTTCAGCCTTGCGCGGTCCCGCCATCGAGAAAGAGATACGCCTTAAGTCTATGATTTTCTGGAAAAGGGACACCTCGCGTCAGCCTTTTCAGATGGACGCGAGAAATTTCGAGGCGATCCCGCGGTACAATGTAAAGATTTCACAAATCATGACATTAACAAGGCGCTCACGAGTTCAGGACACTGCCTTTGCAAAGGAATGACAAGCTGCAAGATAAACCGGTTCTTCATCGAAAAGGCTGGCGCCAGATTGCCCCGGAAGGCGCTCCCAACAGCCCTGCAATCGCGTTTATGGGGTGGAAATCCGCTTACTTCCGCGTGGCGGCGACCGGCGCGATCATGTCGCCCCAGAGGCCATCCTCTGGATGGTGGCGCATGACCGCAAGGAACGGCGAAGCTCCAGACACCGTCGGTATGTCTCTATTCTCTGTTCTCTGTCTAATGCGAGATGAGGAGCTTCTGTCATGCCAACGATGATAGCCATCGAAGCCAAGCCCCTCGGCGTTGGAGACATCAACAGCGAGTTTCACCACCTTTATCTAGTGAAGACGGTCACTGACAGCCAAGGCCGCATCCTGTCGGAGAAGGTGATCCGGGGCAGCTTCGAGTCGGACGGAAGTCTCGGAGCTCTCGCGGATGTCGATCTGGCATCCTCTCCCGACAGGCGTGGTTCGGATACCTTCGAGGAACGGCATCGCACCTTGTTGGATCTCGGCGGCCGCAATGCCGAGGACGTCTGGAAAGTCATGGTCCAGCATGCTGTGAATATCGATGCCGCCCGCCTGCCTTACAGTTTCGGTATCTATAGGCAGTTGCCGGGAGGTGACCTCAACAGCAATTCGGTCGTCGCCTGCGTGCTTCATCGCGTCGGTATCAATTGGTCCGTGACCTATCCCACCGGCATCCGGCCGGGGGAGGCACCGCTCTATGGCCAGCTCCAATACTTGAATGTCAATGATGTTCTTTACGAAACAGCGCGCAACGACCGCATTTACGGTGACGTTGGGCATGATTCCCTTTTTGGAGGGGCACTCAACGGTCGGCTCTACGGCGAGAGCGGAAGCGACAGGCTCTATGGAGCAGGCGGCAGCGACTAAATGACGGGAGGCCCCGACAACGACCCTCTTTACGGCGGGGAGATACCCTCATTGGCAACTCAGGCTATGATGCCTTTGTGTTCAACACACGAGCAAATAGCGTCACGAACTTCGATACGATCTCGGATTTCTCAATCCTCTACGACAGGATCTGGCTCGACTACAACGTCTTCACCGCTCTCGGAGCCACGGGCCCCTTGACGCCATCGGCGTTCTGGACCGGAACTGCCGCCCGTAAAGCAGATAATCAGGTCATATACGACTCGGCTCATGGGGTTCTCTATTATGACCCGGATGGCGTCGGCGCCACGGGACAGGTCGCCGTCACGAAGATCTTGACAGGCCTCGAGATGACCTATGCCGACATTTTCGTCGTCTAGTCACGGCTCGGCTCTTGCTCCTCTGCCATCTCCCGCGGGCTCGGGCGGGTGACGATGTAGAGCGCAACGCTTCCCATGATGGCTGCGAGGATGAAAGGCAGGTAAGCGTTTCGGGTCAGCCAGACGGTGATGGTGTAGGACAGGGCGAGCATCAGGAGTGCATAGAGTTTGGCGCGAGAGGGGATCGCGCGCTGGTCGCGCCAGGTGGTCAGAAGAGCGCCGAAACGGGGATGCTCGTAAAGCCGTTCGGACAAGGCCGGATTGGATCGGGCGAAACACCATGCGGCCAGGATGATGAAGGGTGTCGTCGGCAAGACCGGCAGCACGATCCCGACAATGCCGAGCACAAGGCTTGCATAACCGAGAGCGAGGTGAAACCTACGCATGATCCCATTCCCGCATCTGTTCCTTCAGGTTTGAGATAAATGCATACTCGTCCCCAACGTGCCTGACGCCAATCAGCGCAGCAGCTCCTGCTCCACGCTCGCGCCGATGTCCAGAAGCCTGCAATCCTGGCCGTGCCGCGCCATCAGCATGAAGCCGATGGGGCGCTCGCAATCCGGCAAAGGCAGCGACAGGGCCGTCAGATCGAACTGGTTGGCCACCTGTGTGTTGCGCAGGATCAGGCCATCCGTCTCGTTGTAGAGTTGCTCGTCGGCCTCCAATGGTGCAATCAAAGGTGCCGTGAAGGCGGTCGTCGGCAGGGCCAGCACGTCGACAGGGACGAGACGCCGATCCATAGCCTCTACCAGGGCGCGGCGGCGGCGCATCATCCGCAAATATGCGTGAGCCGGAACCGCGCTGCTGCGCGCGAGCCAATAATGAACCCGCGGGTCGATCTCAGCCGAACGGCGCTCAAGCCAATCCGCATGAACCTCCGCAGCTTCGATGGAGGCGATGGAGGCTGCTGCGGTCGTCTCCCGCATGGCCATGAGAAGATCGTCGATCGGGTGGTCGACGATTGTTGCACCGGCCTGCGAGAGGCGATCCAAGGTTCTTTCGAACGCCTCCTCTACCATCGCTTCGCTGCGCGAGAATAGGCGTCCGCGTGGAATCCCGATCCGCAACGCCGCCAGCGGATAGGGTTCCAGCGTGCAGGGTTCGTCCCCTGCCATGATCGCGTCAGTAAAAGCGCAATCCTGCACGGAGCGGGCGAGTGGGCCGATGGAATCGAGACTGGGCGAGAGCGGAAAAGCACCCTCCAACGGCACGCGTTTCGCCGTCGGCTTGAAGCCCACGACGCCGTTGAGCGCAGCTGGAATGCGCACCGAGCCACCGGTGTCGCTGCCGATGGAGATCTCGGACGTGCCCTCCGCCACGGAGACGCCAGCCCCGGAAGACGAGCCGCCGGGAATCCGCAACGGATCCACCGCATTGCCGGGGGTGCCGTAATGCGGGTTGAGGCCGAGCCCCGAGAAGGCGAACTCCACCATATTCGTCTTGCCCAGGATCACGGCACCGGCTCGGCGCAGGCGGTGGACGATCGTGGCATCCCCTGCGGCGGGCGGGGCATCACGCAGCACGATGGAGCCTGCCGTCGTCGCCTCCCCCGCCACATCGAAGAGATCCTTGATGGAGATGAGCGCGCCGTCGAGCGGGCCCAAGGAGATTCCGGCCTGCCGACGTGCATCGGCAGCATCCGCGGCGGCCCGGGCCGCTGCGGGGTAAAGGTTCAGGAAGACCCGCTCATCGTCCTCTCGGGCCGTCAGTCGTGCCAGGATTATCTCGAGCTTGTCTCGCACCGTCATCATGGAAGCATCCGACTTGAAAGTAAGTTATCTCTGCCACCATCGTGGCGCACGACGAAGTGTCAAGGCGTCCGACGTTTCTGCAGCCTCGTTCTAGGAGGCGTATCGCTCGATGGTCTCACCTGCCCCATCACCATCCACCATCACGTTCTTGATCGGGAAGACGATGACGCAGCGAACGCCGTCAGGGCGGAAGTCGAGCTTGATCTCGCCACCGCGCTGCTGTGCGAGACCGCGTTGAACCAACCTGGTGCCGAAGCCCTGACGCTTGGGCGGGTCACCGGCGGGCCTCCGCTCTCGACCCATTCCACGATCAGCACAGGCGGGTTCAGCGAGGGCGATGCCGCCCACACGACGTTCACCTTGCTCTCGGGCACCGTGAGGCTTCCATACTTTGTTGCCTTCGCGGCAAGCTCATGAACGGCAAGGCCAAGGTGCGAGGCACGATGGGAGGGTCCCGTTCCGTGGGGCAGCCTCTGCTGCGGTTTCGTCGCGCTTCTCCATGTCAGCCGATTTCTTGAACCGGCATGAGAATCCGCACCAGCACTTCAGGCCTGTCGGACGGCCATTCGACGCTTGCATCGAGCTGCCGCGCCAAGCCCTTCAGGATGATGCCCGAAGCACCGTTCTGCGCCGCCTGCTTCTCTTCGCGGCTGAAGGCATCATCGGATAATTGAAAAAGCAGCCGGCCATCGCGAACATGCATGACGAGCTTCAACTTGCCGTGCCGCTCCTTGTAGGCAAAACTGATTGCGTTCACGATGATCTCGTTGAACAGAAGCGCCATGGGCGCGGCCTTTGTCGCCTCCACTTCAATGTTCTCGACATCGAACTCGGGAGTGATCGTCACACCGGAGACTGTGGCCGTCAGTTCCCCGCAGATCCCTCGCGCGAAATTGCTGACATCGAAGCGGGACGAGCCCTTCTTGTCATAGAGATCACGATGCGCTGCGCCGAGAGCCTGAAGGCGCTCTCTCATGCGTTCCAGCACCCGGCTCGTCGCCTCATCCTCCGCATGCCGGATCTCGATGGCGATCAGCGACATGAGAAGCTGCAAGTTGTTCTTCACGCGATGGTCGAGCTCATGCAGAAGTGCAGTCCGCTCATCAAGGAGCTTCTGCAGGGCATCCTGAGCCTGGCGCTTCTCGGTCCGTTCGCGCGCCTCGGCGAGCGCACGCAGAACCGTCGCGGGCAATCGGTCCAGCCTGTCCTTGATGACGTAATCCGTCGCGCCGCGCTTGAGCGCCTCGACGGCCACCTCCTCGCCGAGGGCGCCGGAGACGAACACAAAGGGCAGTTCCGGGCACTGCCCCCGCACGAGGGCGAGTGCATTCAATCCGTTAAAACCGGGCAAAAGGTAATCGGCCAGCACGAGGTCCCATTCACCATCGCGGAGCGCTCGCGAAAAATCCTCCTCAAGAACGACGCGCTCTATCGAGACCAAGAGGCCGACTGACGACAGAGCCTCCGTCACCAGCTCAGCATCGAGCGCGCTATCCTCCAGAAGGAGGATGCGGAGCGCTCGGCTGGACTGGAGTGTGGCCGGCTGGTCCATGGGCTGGAACCTAGCGGTCGTCCCGCCTCGGTGGCAGCTCGTTGAGGATGGCCCAGAACACGCCGAGATCCTGGATCGCATCGAAGAATTCGCGAAAGCCCACCGGCTTCACCACGAAAGCGTTGACGCCGAGCTCGTAGCTGCGGATCAGATCGCTTTCTTCTCGCGAGGAGGTGAGCATCACCACCGGCGTCCGCCTCAGATGCGGATCGGCCTTGACCTTCTCCAGTACCTCGAGCCCATCGATCTTCGGGAGCTTGATGTCGAGCAGCACCACGGCTGGATCGCTGGTGTTGCGATTCTGGTGCGAGCCGCGGCGGCTCAAGAAGTCGAGCGCCTCCTCGCCGTCGCGCACCACGACGACCTCGTTGGCAAGCTGACTCTGTTCCAGTGCGGCCAGGGTCAATTCAAGATCCTTCGGGTTGTCCTCAACCAGCAGGATTGGTTTCAATTCCGGCATTCATGCCGCTCCTTCACTCTCGGGCAGGGCAATAGAGAAGGTCGCACCCTTGTCTGGCTGACCTTCGGCCCAGCTGCGTCCCCCATGTCTCTCGACGATGCGGCGAACATTGGCCAACCCGATCCCGGTTCCCTCGAAATCCTCGATCCGGTGCAGTCGCTGGAAAACGCCGAACAGCTTGTCGACGTACTTCATGTCGAAGCCGACGCCGTTGTCCCGAACGAAAAAGACGATGTCCCCATTATCCCTATAGGAACCCACTTCGATGCGGGACGTATCCCTTGTTCGAGAATATTTGACGGCATTATCCAAAAGATTCTCGAACACGAGCCGGATGAGCACCGGATCAGCCACGATGGTCGGCAAATCGCCGATAAACCATTCAATCCGGCGGCCCCCCGCATGCTCGGTGAGCTTCCCTCGAATCTCCTCGACAAGCTCGCTGACCTTCACGGAGCGCGGCTTGAGCGCCGTGCGGCCCATCTGGGAGAAGCGCAGCAGATTGTCGACGAGCGTTCCCGCCGTGTAGGCTGACTCGATGATCGTATCGATATAACGCTTGCCGCGCTCGGAGAGGCTGCTCCACTCCTGCTTCTTCAGGAGTTCCGAATACCCGACGATATGGCGGAAGGGCGCACGCAGATCGTGGGATACGGAATAGGAAAAGGCCTCCAGCTCCTTGTTGGAACGGCGAAGCTCTTCGGCCAGAGCCGCCAGTTCCTCCGCGCGACGCAGCACGATGCCGACGATGGCATTGCGCAGCTCCTTCACCGCTTCGATCTCGCTCTGGTCCCAGCGAAGCGAGCGCCCGCGTACGGTCTCCTTCCAGATCTCGAAGGAACGCCGGGGGTGGAGGCGCGATGTGCCGGCTTCCTCCTGCACGGGCTTTTCCGGATTGCCGCCCCACTTGACGGTCTGCACCATCTCGGGCCGGAACCAGAGGATGTAGCTCGAGCGCATCTTCGAGATGGAGATGGAGAGAAGACCGCTCGCCTTGTCCGCATAGGCTTTCGCCTCCGGCAAGAGTTCGCCCAAGCGATCCGTGGCGAATATGTCTTCCTGGTGATGCTCGGACAGCCAGGCATAGAGCGCCTTGACCTCATCCTCTCCGGGTGTTTCGCCCAAGCACCAACAATGCTCGTCCGTGACGATAGCAACACCTTGGGCTCCGGCGAGCAGCATCAGGTCCGCCGGATGGTTCACGAGCCCATCCACGAACAAGCTTTCCCCTGCCATATAGGCGAGAAGCCGCGCCTGGATAGCACCGAGCCGCACACGATTTTCCGCCAGCGTCGTGTTCTCCCGGGCTTCCAGCTGCAACGAGAAGATCTGGGTTAGGAAGTCGCAGGCATTGCGCGCCGGCAGCGAGACGCGCTTAGGCTCGCTGTTGTGACACGAGATCAGCCCCCAGAGCGCACCGTCTCGCAGGATCGAGATGGACATGGAGGCGGGAGTGCCCATGTTGCGCATGTATTCGAGATGCACGGGCGAAACGCTGCGCAGTACCGAGTCGCTCAAATCGAGCGGCGCGGGATCGTGAGACTGGATCGGCACGGGCGTGTAGTTCGCATCGGGAATGATGCGCAGGCGATTGCGGCGGTAGAGTTCCCGCGCCTGGGCCGGGATGTCGGAGGCGGGAAAACGCAGATCGAGATAGGACGGCAGAGCCTCGTTCCGGTCCTCAGCAATGACGGTGCCGTTCCAATGTTCGTCGAAGCGATAGATGAGAACCCGGTCGAAACCGGTCATGCGGCGCACATCCTCCGCCGCGACCTGACAGAGACGACCGATGGTGGAGGCTCCATGCAGTTCCTCCACGAAGCGGCGCAGGGCCGGATAGAGCACGTCGAGGCTGGAAACCGTGTCCTCGGGTACCGCCTCCAGTTCGATTATCACATGACTCCCCGAGCGGGAGAGCACAGCGTCGAAAGCCGTCTCGCCCATGGACGTTTTCAGCACGATCGCACGGACATAGCGAGCCGTACCCAAAGGCGTCTGCTCGGCCACATCCCCATCCAATTGCGCGGCCACCTCGGGCAGAGCCTCGCGGAAGGTTTTTCCTAAGATTGATACAGGATCGATCCCGAAGACAGACACCGCATTGGCGCTCGCGTGCGTGATCATCTTGTCTGCGCGGGACATGGCGAACAGGACGCCGTGAGGCTGAATGCTGCCGGGGATGTGAATCGGCTCGCGCTCACAAGCAGTCAAATCAATCTCTTGCGGCATTTGGCTGTTCATGGGGCCTCGCAGAGCCAGTCGTGCATAACGTCGAAGGTTTTCTGAGCGGTCTCGACGATCACACCGTCGGCTTCAGGAGAGGAGGCCTCCAAAAGCCTTGCTCCGAACCGTTTCCACATGACAGCGATCTCACGCCCATAGCTTTTGAAATAGGCACAGCCCGTCTCGCCATCGAGCCCGAGCGTCCGCTCCACCTCTCGCGCGATGATTGCGCCGCCGAGCGTGGATCCTTCGACCACATACATGCTGCCGAGCACGGCTGCAGGCGATGGTAAAGGCATGAGAGGATTGCATTGCGGCAAACGGGTGATCTCGTCGCAGGACAGTCCGAGGGCCTTGAGATCCTTCGTCAGAAGCTTGGTCTTGCACCGGCTCTCGAAGAAAGCCTTGTCAGGCGCAACGGCGCTGGCCGCCTCCTCCCATGCGCCATGAAAACCGTAGAAGCGGATCAGCAGCTTCGTGTAGCTGTCGCGCGTGGCGATGCGACGTTCAAGGTCCATCGCCTTCTCGATCCGGTCGTGAGCGGGTCTGGTTTCTGTCTTCAACCGTTCAAGCAGCGTCATGGCACCTCGTCCGTAGACCGGCCCAGCTTTCTGGCGGCGAAGCGTTCGATGAGGCCCAGCCCGTCGTGGATCAGAATGGCGAGCAGCGCAACCACCAATCCACCCTGGAGAACGAAGGCAATATTGTTCGACTGCAGCCCTGCGATGATCACCTCACCGAGTCCCTTCGCAGCCACGGTGGAACCGATGGTGGCGGTGCCCAAGCTGATGATGACGGAGAGACGAATGCCGGCGAGGATCACGGGAAAGGCCAAAGGCAGCTCAACCTGAAAGAGGCGCTGTCGCGCGTTCATCCCCATGCCTCGCGCTGCCTCCAAGGTCTGCGGTGACACCTGTGTCAGGCCTGTCAGCGTATTCTCGAAAATCGGCAGAAGTCCATAAAGGAACAGCGCAATGAAGGTCGGCTTTTCCCCGAATCCGACGAGAGGTACCGCAATGGCGAGAACCGCAATGGGCGGAAAGGTCTGCCCGATATTCACGAGGCTGCGCGAAAGCGGAAGAAACTCGGCCCCCGAAGGACGCGTGACGAAGATGCCGAGCGCGACGGCGAGAACGGTGCTGGCAAGGGTGGCCAGAGCCACTGTCCGCAGATGCTGCAGGGTCAGAAAGAGCAGGCTTCCCTGATTGTAGATGGCCGGCGCGCGATTATCCGTCAAAGGCTCGAAGAGAAACGCGAAGGCCTGCGGCATCGCGATGAAGAGCACGAGCAGGACCACAGCCGTCAACCGGAGAACCGAAGCCACCTTCATGGGAGAGGTCGCCCGTGCCCCAGAATACCACCGACGCTCACCTTGCCGATGATCGCCCCCGAGGCATCCGCCACCGGCAGGGCCTTCCGCCCTGACCACATGAGACGCGAAAGCGCATCGTGGAGGCTCTCAGAAGCCGTAATCGGCTCGCCCTCGGCGCTGCCCGGTTCGAGAGCGTCCTGCACTTTGGTGAGGGTCAGAAGCCGGAAAGGTCGCTCCGCTGTTCCGACAAGTCGCTCCACAAACTCATCGGCCGGGTGCATCAGCAACTCGGCGGGTGTCGCATGCTGCAAGAGCCGCGCCTGATCCATGACGGCGATACGGTCGCCGAGATGGAAGGCCTCGTTCATGTCATGGGTGACGAGAACGATGGTCGTTCCCAATCGACGCTGAATGGCAAGAAGATCGTCCTGAGCCTTGGAGCGGATCACCGCATCGAGCGCCCCGAACGGCTCATCCATCAAAAGAAGCGCAGGCCGTGCCGCCAGCGCACGCGCCACGCCGACACGCTGCTGCTGCCCACCGGATAATTCATGCGGGAATTTTTGGGCGAATTCCGCCGGATCGAGCTGGAAGAGATCGAGCAATTCCTCGACGCGTTGTGCGATCTTCTTGCGGTCCCATCCGAGCAGGCGCGGTACGGTAGCGATGTTGGCGGCGACCGTCCGATGCGGGAACAACCCATAGCCCTGAATGACATAGCCGATGCGATGTCTCAGCTCATCTTCCGGGATCGAGCGCGTATCCTCCCCATCGATGAGAACGCGTCCTGCCGTAGGCTCCACCAGACGGTTGATCATGCGCAGCAAGGTCGACTTGCCCGCGCCGGAGGTGCCTACGACCACGGTGATCGTGCCCTCCTCTACCTGGAAGGACACGTCGTCGACCACGGTGGTTGCACCATAGCGCTTGGTGAGATGGTCGATCTCGATCATGCGAGCGCCCCCTTGGCGATATCGACCAGGGAATCGAGGATGATGGATGCGGCAAAGGACAGGCCGACCGTGGGAATGGCGCCGAGCAACACGAGATCGATGGCCGTCTGACCGATCCCCTGGAAGACGAAGCTGCCGAAGCCTCCTCCTCCGATGAGCGCCGCCACCGTGGCAAGGCCGAGATTTTGGACGAGCACGATGCGGATGCCCGCAAGGATCACCGGAAGAGCAAGCGGCATCTCGATCTGCATCAGCCGCTGGCGCGCCGACATGCCCATGCCGCGCGCCGCATCGACGACGGCCGCAGGCACTTGGTTCAAGCCGGCAATCGTGTTGGCGACGATGGGAAGGAGCGCATAGAGAAAGAGAGCAATGAAAGCCGGTGTGGCCCCGATGCCCCGGATTCCGAGTGCTGCGGCTAAGGGCACGCTGGCCGCGATCGCGCCGAGCGGCGCCATGAGAAGGCCGAACAAGGCGATGCTCGGAATCGTCTGCACGATGCTCAAGCCCTGCAGCACCGCCGTCCGCAGCGTTCTCATGCGATGACCGGCGATACCAAGTGGAATGCCCACGAGACAGGCTGCCGCCATGGAGCCGAAGGCAAGCAGGAGGTGCTGGCGAGCCTCACGCCAGAAGCTGTCTGCGCGGGTGTGATATTCCTTGAGGATCGAGAGATCGTCCCAAATCCCTGAGACGAGCAGGAAAGCCAGAGCGCTCACACCAGCAGCCAAAGCTGCGAGACGCCCATAAGGATCAAGCTTCATGCGCGCGAAGGCATCGATGGCCAGCAGCGAGAATGACAAGGCCAGGAGCCAGAAGCCAAGCGACGGCGAAACGCGAGCAAAGCTGTTGCCGGCCGGCGTCAGGAAACCGGCGGAAAGACCCAGGGACGGGAGCAGAATGGCAAGACCGATCACGGCTAATCCCAACCGGCCGAGCGGCTCGCGCACCAGCACGCTCCCGACGGCGACGCCGAGCGCCACCGCCGCCACGACCGCGCCCATGGAGATCGGCAGCGCCTCGATCAGCAGGCGTGCCTCACCGGACGCGATGCGGGTGGCGCGATAGGTGGCAAAGGGAGCGGCAAAGAGCGCGATACCAATGAGAATGGCGATCACGCTCCCGAGCCGGTCGAGGGAGAACGCGGGGCGTGGCGGAAGCATGCCGAGCGCGCTCGTCCGGGATGTCACGGAACTCACGTTGAACCTTAGTCTTTTCTTGGCCACCCTGTTTTCGCTTTGCGCGACACGTCGTGCCCTTACTTGATGAAGCCCTTGGATTTCAGATAATCGGCCGCAACCGCTTTCGCCGCTTCGCCAGCCACCTGCACGCGGGCGTTCAGCTTCTGGAGGGTGGTCAGATCGAGTGAGGCGAAGATGGGCTTGAGGATGTCCGCGATCTTCGGGTTCTCCTTCAGCACGACTTCACGAATGATGGGCGCCGGCGCATAGACGGGCTGCACGCCCTTGTCGTCCTCCAGCACCACGAGGCCTGACGGTGCGATGCCGCCATCGGTGCCATAAACCATGGCGGCATTGGCGCCATTGGTCTGCTCGGCCGCCGCCTTGATGGTCGCCGCCGTATCGCCGCCGGAGAGCACGATGAGCTGCTCGGGCTTCATCGTGAAGCCATAGGTCTTCTGGAAGGACGGGAGAGCTGCGTCCGAATTCACGAATTCGGCGGAGGCCGCGAGCTTGACCTGGCCGCCACCGGAAACCCACTTGCCGAAATCGGTGAGGGTCTTGAGCTTGTTGGCTTCCGTCACGTCCCTGCGCAACGCGATGGCCCAAGTGTTGTTGGCGGGCGCGGGATCGAGCCAGACGATCTTGTTGGCGTCGTAATCAAGCTTCTTGGCGGTCTCGAAACCCTTGGCTGCATCCTTCCAGAGCGGATCGTCCGCCCGGTTGAAGAAGAAGCCCGCATTGCCGGTATATTCCGGGTAAATGTCGATCTCGCCCGCAGTGATCGCCTTGCGCACCACCGGCGTCGCGCCGAGCTGGATGCGGTCCTGCGTCTTGATGCCAGCCGCCTCGAGGCTGAGCAGGATCATGTTGCCGAGAACCGATCCTTCCGTGTCGATCTTCGACGACACGACGACGTCGGCCTTGGCAGGGCTCAAGGCCAAAAGGCCGAGGCCCAAAGCAGCAACAAAGGCGTTCAGAACGGGTTTCATATCGGGTCCCCATCAGCGTGATCAGACGAGCGCTAAGCTATTTCTAGGTCACGCTTGGCATTTAAGCAGAGGGAGCACCGTGAGTCCCGGCCTCCCAGGTCAAAACTTCGTGTCAGAACGACAGCATCCACCACCGGCCGGGGCCGGCAGTGGATGACGCGAAGAGGGACGGATCTGTCGGCTTTTAAGCGCTCAGGGCCGACGAAGGCTCCTGGGCGATGGTGAAGCGCACCTGCGCCTGCGGACGGTGATCCTCGGAGAGGATGCGCCAGGTGCGCTCGGCCTCGGTGCGGCTCTCGAAGGGGCCGACAACGCGCTCGGTGCCCTGGATCAGGCTTTCGCAGTCGCAGGAGGTATACTCGCCGCCCACCACCCAGAAACGAGACTTTTGCATGGTCGTTCTCCGTTGTGACCTGAGAGCCAACGCTCTCATCATAAAATTTACATCCGTTGACAAAAGGGCTGCCTAAGCCACAAACTCTGTGCATCGGCGGGCCGTCTGAAAGGTATAATCCTTGAAGATGTCTTTGTTTCAATGGCTGATTTCGAAAGAAAAGTGGCCTTGTAAATTGCCGACAGAGCTTGGTGAGTAAACTTGTAAAAAGATTTACAAATGGATGAGAGCAGAAAACTCTTCGTCGGCCCGCGCCTCAAGCGCCTGCGGCGGGACCTCAATTTGAGTCAGGCTCGAATGGCCGAAGAGCTCGGGCTCTCGCCGAGTTATTTGAACCTCATGGAGCGTAACCAGCGCCCTATCACGGCGCAGGTGCTGATCCGCCTGGCTCATGCCTATTCCCTGGACCCACGCGAATTCGCCAATGACGATCACGAGCGCACGGTCTCGGAGCTCGAGGAGATCTTCGCCGATCCACTCTTTCGTAGCGCGCCGGTCTCCCGCATCGAGCTGCGCGAGACCATCGAGAGCGCCCCCACCCTCGTCGATGCGGTCAACCGTCTCTACCGCGCCTATCAGGCCATGCGCGGGGCACGCGAGGCGGTGACGCCCAGCCTGAACGATCGGGATCGCGCCGAGGATGCGCCGCAGATCAACCCGGTGGACCGGGTGCGCGAGCTGATCCACGAGGCGAAGAACCATTTTCCGGAACTGGACGAGGCCGCCGAGTCGCTTGCTTCCGATCTTGCCGTCACCGGACACGAGCCCTTCTTCGCGATCGCGGAACGTCTCCGCTCGAAGCACGGCATCCGCGTGCGCGTCATGCCCATCGACGTGATGTCGGACAATTTGCGGCGCTACGATCATCACCGCCGCCAGCTCCTGATTTCGGAACTCGTCGATCCGTCCGGCCGCACGTTCCAGGCCGCTTATCAGCTCGCCTTTGCCGAGATGCGCAACACCATCGATGCGCTCGCCGCGAAGCTCGAACCCACCGATGGCCCGGCGCGGCGGCTGCTGCGCGTGTCCTTCGGCAATTACTTCGCCGGCGCACTCATGATGCCCTATGGGAAATTCCATACGGCAGCGGAAGCCTTGGGCTACGACGTGGAGGTGCTGGGCGCGCGCTTCGGTGCGAGCTTCGAGCAGGTGGCGCACCGCCTCACGACGCTCGCACGCCCCGGCGCACGCGGCATTCCCTTCTTCCTCGTTCGCGTGGATGCGGCGGGCAACGTGTCGAAGCGCTTCTCATCCGGACGCTTCCCGTTCTCGCAATTCGGCGGCACCTGCCCGCTCTGGAACCTGCATTCCACCTTCAGAACGCCGCGACAGGTGGTAACCCAAATCATCGAATTGCCCGACGGCTCACGCTGGTTCTCCATGGCCCGTTCGGTCAAGCGCGCCTTCAATCCCTGGGGGATGCCCGATCCGCAATTCGTGGTGGGTCTTGGCTGCGAACTGAAATACGCCCATCGCCTCGTCTATGCGCGGGGCCTCGATCTTTCCTCCGCAGACGCCACGCCCATCGGCATCAATTGCCGCCTATGCGAGCGCGTTGCCTGCCCACAGCGTGCAGCGCCGCCGATGATGCATGCGCTGATCGTAGATGAGATGAGACGCGGCGTTTCGCCGTTCGAGTTCGACGCGACGTGATCAGGGGGCAACAGGCCGGTCATGCCGGTAGAAGGCATTAGAAATCCCGTTCAGGTCCCGCACCCCCGTGAACGTCATTCCGATCTTCTCCAGCACCCGGCGTGAAACCTTGTGCTCCGCGACCGCAAAGCCGATCGTATGATCGAGCGGCGTCACCTTGTAGATCCAGGTCAGGAGAGCGCTCGCCACCTCCGTCGCATAGCCCTTTCCCCAAACATTTCGCGTGAAACTGTAACCGATTTCGAGTTCGCCGGTCTCCTCGAAGCGGCTGAAGCCAGCCCGACCGATGAACCGGCCTGCCGAGTCGAGTACCTTGAATTTCGACCAGCCATGCTCAGCGTAATCGGCGCGGAAACAGACAAATTTTTCCCGAAGAATCGGCTCGTCCCAAACGTTCTCGCCCGCTTCCAGAAAATGCTGGACCTCCGGGTCGCTGTGCAAACCTGCAAACAACGGGAAGTCCTCTTCCTGCCATGGATAGAGCCGCAAGCGCTCCGTGGTGAGCACGGCATCCGCATTCATACGGGGGTCCGCTCATCGAGCCAGTGGTCGAGGAACCGGTCGATCCAGCGCGAGACATGGGGATCGTACTGGAAGCGCCCGTCGAGCTGGCGGACACGATCCTGTGCACCGGGCGTGGACAACCGCTCCTCGGCCACCACGGTCCAGCGGCAGATCATGGCGTGGGTGACTTCGGGATGGAACTGCAGACCGAAGGCCTTCTCGCCGACCTGAATCGCCTGCGTCGGAAAATCGTCGCCCGTGGCGAGCGTCTCGGCACCCGAGGGGCAATCGAAGCCCTCGCGATGCCAGTGATAGACATGACTCGGCCAGGGAACACCCCAGACCTCGCTCAGGCGTTCTCCGGCTTCCGTCGGCAGCAGAGGATAATAGCCGATCTCGGCGCGGCCTTCCGGGTGCTGCCACACGCCAGCTCCCAGGTGCTTCGCGAGCATCTGGGCACCGAGGCAAAGCCCTAGGAAGGGTTTGCTCTCTTTCAGGGGAACGCCGACCCAATCGATCTCCGTCTTGATGAAATCGTCCGGATCATTTGCGCTCATCGGACCGCCGAAGATGACGGCGCCCGCATGTTCGCCAAGCGTCTCAGGCAACGGATCCCCAAAGCGAGGGCGGCGGATATCGAGCCGGTGGCCGCGCTCCGCTAGCAGACGTCCGACGCGGCCCGGCGTCGAATGCTCCTGATGAAGGACAATAAGTATCGGGGCCTTGGCTCCCTCTCTAGCCATGGCCCTGCTCCGCTGCATCGGCCTTCCAGACCTGAGGCGGGCGACGGGTGAACGCGAGGACAAATCGACTGAACATGGCGCGATTATTCAGAGGAGGCCTGTCTTCCGCAAGGGCTATGGCGATGTTCTCGAGCCGGCTCTCGGTGCGGCTCCCAACGCGTCGAGATAACGCCTCGCCACATCCCGGGCCGGTTTTTCCTCAATAGCGATCTCGGCGTTGAGGGGCTGGAGTTTGGCCGTCGTCGGGGAGGTGAAGACCGGAGCCAGGGCCTGGGCGATCTCAGGTATCGCTGCAGAGTCTCCGTGCCGATCACCGGCGCCGGCTCGTCAACGATCGGCGCGCCGATGGTGCGGCACGCATGGCCTTCATATATCGCCTCTTGGCTGAACGGCGCTTCTGCCCCGCGGAAAGCGGAAGCCGTACACGTTCTCGAAGGCCGGAAGAGCCGCCGGGCTGTCCACAAACTTGGCGGAAGCCGCAAGCCTGGAATCGGCAGATCCCACGGCTTGAGCGAAATCCACCATGGTCGTCAGATTGAGACGCCGCGCCACATCACCCCGGACGGCGATCAACCATGTGTTGTTGGCGGGAGCCGGGGGAACCACACCAGCTTGTGACGCTCGGCGGCCGGCCGTTTGATGGTCTCGAAAGCAATATCGGGCGATCTCCAGGCCGGATCGCCCTCCCTTTGATGGGAGGAGGCCCCATTGCCCGTATACTCGGGATAGGTGTCGATCTCTCCCGAAAGAAGGGCGGACCGGACCTTCCGACTCGGCCCCAGCTGCAGGCGCAGATCGACCGGGATGCCTTCGCGTTCGAGGGCGAGAGCGATCATGCTGCCGAGCAGGGCTCCTTCGGTGTCGGCTTTCGAGCCGATGACGACCTGGAACTGCCCTTGAGCCAAGCCCGGACCGCTGGTGAGAGCCCAGACAAGACCTAAGGCGAAGAGTCGCACAGGACTTCCGCAAAGTCTGGACTTCACCATCGCTTTTTTCGAACAGAGTCAGGTTCTTGGGGACCTATGCAATTGGAACCAGCCGCTCTAAGATCAAGCCGGGTATAAAGCATAGGGACTCTGAGGGGGCCTTCGCCTTTTGCACCCTCGTGCAAGGATGATAGAACCTTCTGATTCCCGAAACGGCCTTTGCAGGCACCTGGGACAGGTCTGGTGCCGCGAATGTCGATCTTCTGGCGTCTTGCGTGAAAGAAAGAGAAAACGTGACTGACAGCTTGAAAAGCGAAGGGGATCTCACCGGTCTGCGCATTCTAGTCGTGGAGGACGAGGCGGCGATCTCTCTGCTGCTGGAAGACATGCTCCTCGATTTCGGCTGTGAGGTGATCGGCCCGGCCGCGCGCCTTTCCGCTGCGCTTGATGCTGTCGCCCGCGAGCAGATGGACCTTGCCATTCTCGACGTGAACGTGGCGGGTGAGCCGATCTATCCGGTGGCCGAAGCTCTGGCTGAGCGCTCCATTCCCTTCGTGTTCTCGACGGGATACGGCAGCGCGGGCATCCGTGACGCCTTCCGTGATCGCCCGGTCCTTCAGAAGCCTTTTGCCCAGCATGATCTGAAGCAGAAGCTGATCCTGGCCCGGAACAAGAGCGCCTCCTGAGCACCCGAAGCCGAGCTTTTCGCCCTTTTCTCTCGCCTCTTCCGTTGCGGAATAGCCACTGTGCCATAGAGCACAGAAGAGTCCTTCTGAAACAGCTTTGATCTTGCCTTATTCCTGCTGAGCTTAAATTCCGCAGAGTAAAAGTAACGTTATCACAGCTATCCTCCATGTCAGCATCCTCACTCCGGCTCCTTGCGGCGGCAAGCACTCTCGCTTTGTGCCTGGCCGAGGCCCATGCTCAAGCACCTATTCCGCGGCAAACGCCTGTTGCCGGCTCGATCGTGGCTGCCAAAGGCGGGGAAGAGATGCGCTTCGTCCGCGAAGATGCTTGGCGCGCCGCTCAGATCAGGCAGGACGTGATCGGCGGTGATACCCTGCGGACCAACGCCATCGGCAATCTCGCCATTCTGTTCGCGGACCAGACCCAGATTCGCGTTGGACGGAATTCCACCCTTGTCGTGAACGGGGTCGCGTCCACCCAGGGCAATACGCAGCTGAGCCTGGAATCAGGCCAGGTGTGGGCTCGCGCCGCCCGTGGCGGCACGGGCGTTGACGTGAAAACACCCGCAGCGGTCGCGGCTATCCGAGGAACGGATTGGTCCCTCTCGGTGGACAGCTCGGGCAAGACCTCTCTCATCGTGCTGGAAGGCGTGGTGGAGCTCAAAAATGCGCAAGGCTCCGTCACAGTACGTCAGGGCGAAGGTGCGGTGGCCGCCATCGGCCAAGCCCCGACGAAATTCGTACTCGTGAAGCCCAACGACCGCGAACAGATGCTGTTCTACTACGGCTTGCGCGATGCGTTTATCGGGCTTCCCGCCACGCCTCTGAAAGGCCCTTCCATGCGGGCTGAGCGCGCCCGCCTCACCGCCATCCCGCCAGAAGCACGGGGGGCGGAGGACTGGCTCAGCCTTGCCGAGGTCTCACTGGAGCTCGACGGTCGCACGCGGGCTGCGCAGTCCCTGGCAGAGGCACAGCGCCATGCTCTGAGCGCAAGCCAGCGCGCCCGAGCGGACCTCGTAGCCGGACTTCTTGCCGGGTTGGGACGTCGCTGGAGCGAAGCCGAGGCCCATTTCAGCCGCGCAGAGCGGGGCGTAAACGGCGACAGGCGTGTCACGGCGACCTATGGCCGCTACATCGCAGCCTCGATGGCCGACCCGAAGCGCGCCCTGTCTGAACCCAAAGCTCAGAGAGACAGCGCGCTTGCCGCGATGGCTCATGCCTTCGTGGTGGGCTTCAAACAGGACCTCAAGGCCGCCGCCGAAGTCATCAAGGCTGCGGAAAAGAAATATCCCGACGATGCCCGGCTCGCCATCTTCGCGGCACAGGTCGCATTCCTGCTCGATCACAAAGACGAGATGCGCGCCTCCCTCGGTCGTGCTCGCGCCATCGATCCGGAGGATCCGGATGTTCTGGCGGCAAGCGCTGCGGTCAAGGCGGCCCTGGAGAGCGACCTTGAAGGCGCCCTTTCGGAGTTGCGCAAGGCAGCGGCCATTGCCCCCGGCAAGTCATCGGTCTGGAACAGCCTCGGTCTGGTCGAGTCCGAACGCGACGCAACCCTTGAAGCAGAGGCGGCATTCAAGCGCGCCATCGCAGAGGATCCCGATGATCCAGTTTCCTATGCCAATCTCGCCATCCACATTCTCGACCAGAATCGCGTCGACGAAGCAGGTGCGCTGATCGACAAGACCTTCGAGCTCGATCCCGGTTTCCATGCGGGCTATGTTTATCGTGGCCGCTACCTCATGCAAACGGACGAGAACGCAAAGGCCATCGAGGCAACCCTTGCCGGGCTGGCAGCCAACCCTGCCTATTCGCAGGGATTGCTGATTGCGGCGGCGGCTTATTATCAGAACGGTGACTACGAGCTTGCACAGCAGGCTCTCGACAATGCTGATCGCCTCGATCCGAACGATCCCGTCGTCTCGGTGGCCCGCACTGCCTTTGCCATCGACCAGTATCAAGCGGACGAGGCAATCCTCAGCTCACGTGAAGCCCTGAGGCGGTATCGAGCCCGCGGCGGATATTTCGCCCCGCTCGCGGTGAACAGGCAGGGCGGTTCCTTTACGGCCGATGCCTACCGTTTCATCGGGCTCCATGAATGGGGACGGTTCTACGGCGACAGAGTTTTCAATCCGTTCGAAGGTGCAAGCTATTTCGATCAGGCGGCCTCGCTGCGCCCGCGCATCACTCTGACTGAGCCAGACCTGGATGAGGTCAACGATTCCAATCTCGACACAACATCCCTGAACCTGACGATTCAGGGCTTGTTCTTCGATCCGTTAGCCGTTGCCGGACGCATTGGACGGACAGACATCATTCGCCGTCCCTTCCTCGATGCTGAGATCGGCGGCGAGATTGTCGATCGCGATGGTCGCCTCGGCTGGAAAACGGAGGCGAACGTCGCAGGCTTCGTCAACAATCCGGTACCGACGTCCTTCTCTTTCAGTGCCAGCCGCACCCGAGGCAATGATGAGAATGTTCTGCTCCAGGAGGAGGCTGACAGCGGGGCGTTCTTCATCGGCATGGCCCCCTCGGCGGCCGACCGGTTTCTCGTCTTCGGCACCGCCTCGGAGGGAAGACCTAGCCTCGTCACTCTGCCCCCACCCGCACCATTCCTCGAGCGTCGTGACGACACCACCATCCAAGCGGGAGGCGGCTGGAGCCATACATTCGGCTATCGGAACGTGCTGACTGCGGCACTCTTCTACAGCCGCGGCAAGTCGCGCCAGGAGCAGTCCGGCAGAGAGACGGGAACCGTCGAGGCGGATCCCTTCCTCTTTGGCTTCCCTGATCGCCTTGGTGCGACGGTCCCCTATAGCTTTGAGGCACTTCAGGATACACGCCGTCGGTCCGAGACCGAGGGTACTGTGGCAGCCCTCGGCCATACCCTGGGCATCGGTGATTTCACCCTGCGCTATGGCTTCGAAGGCCAGAAGGGCGAGACAAACGCCGACAACAGAACGGCAAGGACCGGACTGTTTCAGGAAAGGGCGCCCCGCACCTTCTCCGGGCTCCTCGATTTCATTCTGTCGAGCGGCGAAAGGTCTCTTCTCGATTCATCATTCAACGCCGCACGTGGCTATGCCGATCTTTTCTGGCGTCCATCCGACCGCTTTGAGCTTCAGGCCGGTGGCCAATATGCCTTTTACAATTTCGACACGCGAGGCGAGGTCAGAACCAGGAGCTTTGTCGACTTTTATAATGCCGATCCTCTCATCCCGTTTCTGTCTGGCCCCATCGAGCGCTCTGCATCGACAACGCGCTCTGTCTCCACTGAACAAGAGAACTCCACATTCGACCCACGGATCGGGGCGGCCTTTTCACCGGTTGAGGGGCATTGGCTGCGTGCAGCCTATCGGTACGACACGGAGTTCCCGCTCGGCTTGACGCTCTCTCCTGTTTCGACAGTCGGCCTTATTCCCAATCTGCTTCCGACGACGGTCGGCAGCCGCACTGAAACGCTTGCGGCTCGCTGGGATGCAGAATGGAGTCCCCAGATCTTCACGGCCATGGAATATCAGAGACAGGATGTGAAAGGTCTCAACCTGCCGATTCTCAATACGCTCAGCAGTTTGGATCTCGAACAGGGACGGATCGAGCGCATCTCCGCAACGGCCAATATCTGGCTTGGCCATGGCATTGGCCTGTTCGGCATCGTGGGCTTCTCCGATACGGAGAATCTGACCGTTGGCGATTACCATGGCCGTCAAATTCCCTTCGTTGCGGAACGTTTTGCCCAGGCAGGGGTCACCTTCGTTCACCCGAGCAGGCTCAAGTTCACCTTGGTGCAAACCTTCTTCGGCGATATCACAGGGAACCTGGCGGGCCAGCCCCTCGACGATTACTGGACCACGGACGCTTCGATCACGTGGGAAACACCTGACCGTCATCTCCTCATCGGCGTGACCGCGCTCAACCTCTTTGACGAGACATACGAGTTTGCACCCAATGTTCCGGGTATGGGCCGCACTGTCGCGGCGAGCCTGAAGGCACGGTTCTGAGAGTGATCGCACCCAATCCCGCCATGCAGACGCAGACCGGAGAGCCGCTCTGGCGGCACTTCATCATGGCGGGACTGATTGCAGCTCTTCTGACGCCGCTCGTCTTCTTCCCGCCTTTTGCGCTCATCGAAGCAAAGCTCTTCGATATCCTCTCGATCATCCATCCGCCGCGACCCAATCCTTACGGTGTGGAAGTGGTGGCTATCGACGAGCCGTCCTTCTCCGAAATCGGCCAGCGCTGGCCCTGGTCTCGCGCGTTGCACGCCGAACTCATCGAGCGCCTGCGCGCAGCGGGAGCGAAGGTGATCGCCTTCGACATCATCTTTTCCGAGCCCTCGACGGAAGAGGCCGACAGGCGCTTCGCCGCAGCGCTCGGGCCCGACGTGGTGCTGGCGGCAGACGACGTGACGACGAAGCTCGATCACGGCATTCAGATCACGCGCGTCAATCCCATCGATTCCTTCCTCGATGCAGGGGCTGTACCAGGTGTGGCTTCGGTCGATCCCGACGGCGACGTGTACTTGCGCCGTATGCCGCTGCAGCCGGACGGTTTCGCGGCCGAGGTCCTGCGCCTCGCAGGAAGGCCGGTACAGCCGCCGCCCGAGGGGGCTCTCATCCAGCATTTCGGCCCACCTCGCACATATCCGACCGTGTCCTATTACCAGGCGCTCGATCCGGAGGAATTTCTCCAGCCGGGACGTTTCAAGGACAAGATCGTGCTGGTGGGCTTGAGCCTCAAAGCGGCGACGTCAGCCGATGCAGGCGCGCCCGATACCTTCCCGACCGCCTATACCCTGACCACGCGCGAGCTCACGGCGGGCGTCGAGGTGCAGGCGACGATCGTCGACAACCTGCGCCACGACCTTTTCGTCATCCCTGTTCCGCGCATTGCCGTGATGGCGTTGCTGATCGCTGCGGCCTTTCTTGCAGCCGCCATGTCCATTCACGGCGTGACCTGGCGCACCGGGTTCGCAGCGGTCTTCGTGATCGTCTTCTTCATCGCGGGTGCGTGGCTTGTCCTGCGCATCGAGCGCGTGTGGATGCCGCCTGTGCTGCCAGTTGCCGCGGCCCTGGCGGTTTTCGGCACACGCTTCGGCCTCGATTACGCCCGCGAGCGGCAGCTGCGCCATGCCGTGTCCGAGGCCTTTTCGCGCTATCTCTCGCCTGACCTCGTCGCAAAGCTCGCGCGCGATCCGAGCGCGCTCAAACTCGGCGGCGAGCGGCGCGACCTTTCCATCCTGTTCTGCGACGTGCGCGGCTTCACCTCGCTCTCCGAAAAGCTGAAGGACGAGCCGGAGCGCCTGACCACGCTCATCAACCGCCTGCTCGATCCTCTTTCGGAAGCCGTTCTCGCGGAAGGCGGCACCATCGACAAATACATGGGTGATTGCATCATGGCGTTCTGGAACGCGCCGTTGCCGAGCCCGGACCATCCGCGGCGCGCCGTGCGTGCGGCCATGCGCATGATGGAAGCGGTCAGTGCGTTGAATGCTACCCTGCGCCAGGAAGAAGGTGACAATGCGCCCACCTTCGCGGTTGGTATAGGCATCAACACGGGTGATTGCGTGGTGGGCAATGTGGGTTCACGCTGGCGCTACGACTACTCGGTGCTCGGCGATACGGTGAATCTCGCCTCACGTCTGGAAAGCCTGTCGAAGGAATATAGAGTCTCACTGATCCTCGGTCCCGCCACGGCGCAAGCCGTGCGTGACGATTATGTTTTGATCGAGCTCGACCGCATTGCCGTGCGGGGACGCGCAACGGAGTCGGCCATTTTCACCGTTGTGGCGCCGGCCTCGCAGCGGCAGGACCCGACGATTGCGGGACTGACGACCGCTCATGCCCGGGCTGTCGAGAGCATTCGCAAAGGACAAAGGAACGAAGCGCTCGGCCTCGTCGTGCGCTGCCAGTCGCTCGCCCCTTCCCTGGCCGGCTACTACCGCACGCTCATGCACAAGATCGCCGAAATCCCGGAATAGGCTCATCGCTCTTGCGAGCGAATTGCAAGTAAATTGAGAGACTTGCACTTGGGGATGCAGTCACTATAACGGCGGCTTCGCTTGAACCCACTGCCCCGTTTGTCGATGTCAGCCATGAGCCGGATTCAAAAGCTTGCCATCGGCAGCATATTCATCGGCGCGCTCGTCTTCGCGCTCAAATATGCCGCCTACTACCTGACGGGCAGTATCGCGCTCTATTCGGATGCGCTGGAAAGCATCATCAACGTGGTGACTGCGATTGCGGCCTTCATGGCCGTACGCGTGAGCGCTGCGCCTGCCGACGCCAACCATCCTTATGGCCACCACAAGGTGGAATATTTCTCCGCGGTGCTCGAGGGCGTTCTGATCATCGTCGCCGCCCTGATGATTTTGCGCGAAGCTTACTTCGGCTTCTTCACGCCCAAGATGCTCGATGCTCCCGGTACGGGCCTCGTCATCAATGCGGCAGCGAGCGTCATCAACGGCATCTGGTCCTGGATGCTGATCAGCCAAGGCCGCCGCCTGCGTTCGCCTGCCATCACGGCCGATGGCCGTCATCTGTTGACGGACGTGTTCACCTCGGCGGGCGTTCTCGTGGGCCTCGTTTTCATTCCCGTCACGGGATGGACCTGGCTTGATCCGGTGCTAGCGGCTTTCGTTGCGGTCAACATCCTCTGGTCCGGCTGGGGTCTGATCAAGGAAAGCATCGGCGGTCTCATGGACGAGGCTTTGCCTGAGGCGACGCTCTCGCGTGTGCGCGATATCATCTCCGGCAACGCGGAAGGCGCCATCGAGGCGCACGACCTACGCACGCGCCATGCGGGCAAGATGACCTTCATCGACTTCCATCTCGTCGTGCCCGGCACCATGAGCGTGACCGATGCGCACGACATCTGCGATCGCCTGGAGCGGGCATTGAAAGACGAGGTCGAGGACGCGCTCATCACGATCCATGTGGAGCCCGACAACAAGGCGAAGCACGCCGGCATCGTGGTTCTGTAAGGCCGCACTTTCGCTGCCGCTCTGGGCAAGCTTCGCCCTTTACCCACTCATCTAACTGTGAATCCGCGCGCCATGGTGATGGCGACAGGGAGATGTGGATAGAGATGTCTCAAGACACTTTGATCGCGCGCTCGAAATGGGCCGCTGCTTTTACCGGAGTTGCCGGTAATTCTACACCGGCATGGCTGTGGGCATTCTCGCTTTGGTCGTGCTTTCCATTTATGGTTCTCTGACGATCTCGACCATTCTGATCGATCAGAAAAAGGCCGAACTCAAGAATCTGGTCCAAACTGCTGTCAGTATCGTTACAGATCTCGAGGCCCGTTCGAAGCGGGGTGAGATATCCGAGGAGGAAGCCAAAAAGCTTGCATCATATGAGCTGCGCATTCTGCGCTATGGCGGATCGGAATACTTCTTCATCATGGACTATCAGAACGTGATGTTGATGCACCCCTTCAGCAAGTCGCTCGAAGGAAAAGACAATTCGAACCTCAAAAGATGCAAACGGCGTCGCGTTCCTCAAGGAGATGGTAACGGTGGGCCGTCCAGGCGGCGGCTTCGTGCCGTATCTCTTTCCCAAGCCCGATCAGACTGAGCCCTTTCCGAAGCTTTCCTATGCCGTTAACTTCGACAAATGGGGCTGGGTGATCGGCACAGGCGTCTACATTGACGATCTTAATGTGATCGCCGCGTCATGCCGCAACATCTTTCTTGCGCTGGTTGCCGCCTCCGCGCTCATCGGCATCGCCTTCGGCCTGGGCCTCGGCATCTCCGAGCCGATTCAGAAGCTCGTGACGAATATGCGCAGCCTCGCTGGCGGCGATCTGAGCGTCACCATCGAGGGCACCGCACGCCGCGATGAGATCGGCGTGATGGCGAATGCCGTGCAGGTGTTCAAGGACAACGCCATCGAAGCGGGTCGCCTGGCGGCCGAGCAGCAGGCGAAAATGCGCCGGGCGCAGATGCTCGACGACCTCACCAATCGTTTCGAGACGAAAGTTTTCTCTCTCACGCAGGGCCTTTCTACGGCTGCGACGCGGATGGAAGCCACGGCTCAGTCGATGATCTCCGTGGCCGATCAGCCCCCCAGCAATCGATGACCGTCTCGTCGGCGGCCCAGCAGACCTCGGCCAATGTGCAGACGGTGGCCGCCGCCACCGAGGAGCTGTCGATCTCGATCCGCGAGATCGCCCGCAACGTGCAGGAAGCCGCCCGCGGCACGGACGCGGTGACCGGCAGCATCGGGGACGTGCAGCAGGGAGCCGGCCAGGAACTGGCCCGCCACTCGAACGAGCTCGGCCGCGAGGTCGCAACCTTCCTTCAAGGCGTCAAAGCCGCCTGATCCTGATCTGCCCTGCTTCTACAATCCTAAGGCCCGGCATTGCCGGGCTTTTTTCTTTTCCGCCACGCTGAAACAAGTTCCCGCCGGAAACCTTTTCAACAATGACAGGCCTGTCCCCGCTTCTGGGCAAAAGCCTGTCAGGAGCAGCGGATCGACATGATGGCGCCGTGCGGGTTCCTGAAAACGGCAGCCGACCGTGGAATAGCTGGCCGAGCACCCGCCCCGGCCTTAAAGGAATGGAGGCTGACATCGCGACATCGCCTGGGCTGAAAGCACCCTCCATATGCCGGATTGAGCATGGGGAGGAGGCTCCCAGCTCGACAATCTGAAAATCACATGAACCGGTTCAACCGGATGAGCATCGATGATGCATGACCCTTGTGGTCACGACGGGCCCTCCCTCTCCTGGCAAGGGCCCGTTTGCTTGGGTGCGGGCTTATTGTCAGGAAAGCATCCATGCCGACGGGGCTTTTCCGCTCCGTTCATCGGCCTAGCTTTCCTTCTATGTCATGGAGGTATCGGGATGAGAGTTCTGGCGGCGGCAATGCTCGTGATGACGGCAATCCCCAGTGCCTGGGCTGCCGATCTCTCACTGCCCGCCCCTCCTGCTGTTGAAGAGGTGGACGAGCTAATTGTCGTGCGCCCCGTACGGCGGGTGACCACGACGCGATATGCCTGCGTGAGGTGCTCCCGTCTGCCGCTCGGCGGCTTGAGGAAGCCGTATGTAGCCCATGTGCCGCTCGGCGGCCTGCGCAAGGCCTGCCCGCCGGCTGTCGTGGAGACGATTCGCGAGCCGGTGGTGCTGCGGGTGAAAGGCTGAAAAGCAAAAAGCCGCCCGAGAGAGCGGCCTTTTTGGAATTGGAGCGGGCGAAGGGATTCGAACCCTCGACCCCAACCTTGGCAAGGTTGTGCTCTACCCCTGAGCTACACCCGCACGCTCCGTCTCGTTCAGATTGGTGGAGCCAGGCGGGATCGAACCGCCGACCTCTTGCATGCCATGCAAGCGCTCTCCCAGCTGAGCTATGGCCCCTAATCTGAACAGGCCGATCTTTCGATCGACCCTCTGTCTCTTCACCGTGGTCACCACACGATCTGCCGAGCCCTTACAGACTTACCGGACCCACCGTCAACCCTTGTTTTCTAAGGGAGAAGAATGGTGCCGCAAGAGGGATTCGAACCCCCGACCCCCTCATTACGAATGAGGTGCTCTACCAGCTGAGCTATTGCGGCGTACCGATCATGCGATCGAAGAGGGCGTCGTCATACCCTCTCGCCTGCCGCTTGGCAAGGGTAGGGCCAAGCGGAATTTCGCCTACCAGATGGAAAAAACGCTGCGGCGAGCCGACGCTGGCTCCTCGAGCTTAGGCACATCCGGGGGAGTGACCGGAAAGACCACAGGTCCCGGCTTCGGATGCGGCGTTTCCTCTTCCTTCGAGGGCTCGGGCCAAGCGGCTTCCACCGTGCTGACGGGTTCTACCGGAGCAGGGACAGGCTCCGGTGCGGAGGCGGCGGCCATTGCAGGCTGCGGCTCCTCGGCAGCCGCCACGGGCAGCGCCCTGGGCTCGTCGTCGATATCCGCCGTCACGTCGTCGTGCATGGTGATTTCCGGCGCGATCAGCACATCCGGTGGGGCCTGCCAGACGAAGGCGTCGAGACGACCGGTGACGGGAGAGATCGGCGCCCAATGATCCGAGACGACACCATCCGCTATCCAGGCCGGATCGCGCGGAGCACGGGTGGCGCGGGCAAGCCATTCTCGACCCTTGCCTGTAGAGCCATGCTCCGCCTGTTCGAGATCGGACATGAGAAGGCACACGCGCATTGTGGGCCGATCCGCCAGAAGCGGCTCCAGCGCATCGCGCGCGCGGTCGAACTCGCGCGATTCCAAGGCCGAGCGAGCAATCGCGAGCCTGCCTTCCGGTGCGCCGTTCGAGAGCTTGAACAAGGTTTCGGCGCGCTTCAAGCGATCGAGGCCCGAATCGCCGGGACGCAGGTTGAGATAGACCTCGGCCAGATCCGGATGCGGCTGGCTGCGCCAGGCGGCTTCCACGATCTTGGCAGCCCGACGCAGATCGCCCCGGCGGGACAGGAGTTTTCCGGCGAGAGCGGCGGCGGGCACGAGATCGGGAGCGAGCTTCACCGCATCCTGGGCGCTGCGCAATGCGCCCTCGGGGTCGTGCTCGGCCCGGTCGAGGGCATCGGCGGTCGAAAGCACCGCGCGATGGCGCTTGGCGGTGGCCTTGTCGAGAAGGCCGAGCGAGGTGCGACGCTCGATGGCTTCCAGTGCTCCGCGCCAATCGCGCTCGGCGCAGCGCGCCTCCAGCACCGCATCGCTCGCCCAGGCGGCAGCGGGAGCGATGCGGACGGCCTCGGAGGCAAATTCGCGGGCAGCCAGAGCATCACCCCGGCGGCGGGCTTCAACGAAGAGACCGCGCAGGCCCAGCACCCGGGTCTCGTCCTCGTCCATCATCTGCTTGAAGGCGGCTTCTGCGGCCTCCCGATGCCCGGAGACCTGGGCGGCCTGGGCTTTCAGAAGAAGCGTCAGGGGCTCGTGGCCCAGAAGGCGCTCGGCCTCGTTGGCATAGCGGCGGGCGGCGATCGTATCGCCCGCGCCCACGGCCACCATGCCGCGCGAGACGGCCTGATAGCCACGGGAGCGGCGGCGCGCCCGCGAGGCGAAGGTGAGGCGCGACGGCAGGCGCAGGATCGTGCTCACCGCCGACCAGAGAAGAGCGAGCGCCAGTGCAAGGCCGACAAGAGCGACCGCCGCCACCGCAACGGAGGTCTGCACCTCATAGCCGCCGAAGGTGACCAGGACCGTGCCTGGCCGGTCGGCGAGCCAAACCGCCCCGAAGGCTGCGACGCAGAGAAGACCAATGAAAACGAGAGCGCGCCACATTCTGGGCTGTTCCTTTTATTGCGTCGAACGGTTGAGGGTGGCGAGAGACTCTTCGGAGATCTCGCGGGAGGCCTGCTGCGCTCCGGCCAAAGCCGTCATCTGCCGTCCCCATTCTTCCGATATCCGCCGCGCCGGCTCAGGCAAGGACGCCCAGGCGGCCGCCGCTCCGCCCATGTCGCCCTCGGCCAGCGCCTGTCGGATGCGAGCGAGCGTCGCGGGAACACCCGTCGCGCCCGGTTCGTTCACGGGCCGCACGGTGACCACCTTGTCCATCATGCGAAGCAGCCGGTCGGACCATTCGCCGGAGGCGGCACGCTGGTCCCGCAGGATCTGCGCTTCCAGCGGCTCGAAGCTGTCGAGCATCGCGGCGGCTGTCGGCGCTCCCTTGTCGGCGAAAGACTCCAGAGCCTTCAGCTTCTCGGGGTCGGTTCCGGTCTTTTTCAGCCCCTCCAGCACATCCGCAAAGGGCATGCCACTGCGCAGCGCATTGTCGAGGCGCTCGGCGAGCACCACACGGGTGCCGGTCTGGCCCGCCGCCTCCGCGCTCTTGCTGCTCTGAGCCACCTGTTGCGAGAGAGCCGCCAAGCGCTGATCGTGCTCAGCCAGACGGCGATCCAGGCCCTGAACCGCATTCGAAGCATTGGCCGCGTTCTGCGCGTTCGTCCGCACCTCGTTTCCGAGAGCCGAGAGGCGCTGCGAAAGATCATTGAGCGCCGCCTCGTTCTGCGGTGCAGGCGGCTCGGGCAGCGGCCTGTTGAACGCCTCCTCCGCCCGGGCAGCAGCGCGGTCCGCTGCTCCTTGAATTTCCTGAAGCCGCTGGTCGAGCGGGCCGCGCGCCGATTCGAGCGCTTGGAGCCGCCCTTCAACGGCCGATAAGTCCACGCTCTGCGGCCGTGACTGGCCCAGCGCATTCACCCGCTGCTCCAACTGGGCAAGGCGCTGATCTTCTTGCGCCGATGTCGGTCGCTGCCAGACCTGCAGACCGTAGACGAGACCGGCGCCGACCAAGCCGCCGAGAAGGCTGGAGCCAATAAGAGCAGCCGTCGAGGTCCGGCGCTCGGGAGCGGAGGGCGGACCGGGAGGCACAACGCCTGGCTCTTGGCTCGGCTCTTGGCTCGGCTCTTCGCTCTGCGGCGGCAACTCCTCGGCTGACGCACTTGGTTCGATGGAATCGGCGTTTGTGCCGGAATCGAGCGTCGCTTCCGGCGAGCCGACCGTGTCTTCTGCCCGTACATCAGGCTCCGGCAGAACCGTCTCCTCTGGCTTCACGTCATCCCAGGCTTTGTCCTGCTGCGCGCCATCATCGATGACGGTCGCCTTCAGGTCGATGGTTGCCGGCTCGCGGGCAGATTTCTTGCGGGCCTTCTTGGGAGCTTTGGGATCGGATGAATCGGTCACAGGTCACTCATGGTGGAGCAATTGGGGCAGATCAGAATGGAATGCAATTGAGGCAAGCTTGAGCGCAGCGTTTCGGTTCCCCGATGAGGCTGGAGCCTTAAAGGAGGAATTGGATTCATCGGACTACGATCCTTTCCTTCGGCAAAGATCCCTCATCGAACATCCTAAACGAAGCCGTAGCGCAGGTCACGAAAGGCTCATCACCAACCTGAGAAGCGCATCTTCACTAGGCTGATCGGCGACGCGAGTGGCTGCGCCTGCCGCTCTTAGAGGGGCTGCCACATCCGCCGACAGGCAAAGATGCGGGCACTCACGGATTGCGGTGTGGAGACCCGCCCTCTCGGCCAGCCTAACGAAAAGATCCGCGCTCCTTCGAGAATAATGGAGCACAGCCCCGATTTCGCCAGTCTGAAAGGCCTCCTCGGCCTGATCAGGCAAGCTCTCGATGGCTTGCGCTTCATAGGCCTCCCAGGTCAGCACCTTAAAGCCCGCTGTGCGAAGGGAGGAAGCCGGCTCCTCCTTGTGATGCCGCCCAGTGACATGAAGAAGCGTACGAGGCGACTGAAGCGTCTCCCGAATCAGCCTGGACAATGAAGTCGCATCGCCCTCCGCTGCTATGACCGAGGCGAAGCCCTCGGCCCGCAGCACCTCCGCCGTGCGTTCGCCGACGGCGAAGACGGGAACGCTCTTGTCGGCAGAGGAGGACAGAGCTTCCACCGCATGGGCGCTGGTGACGATGACCGCATCATACAGGCCGACAGAGGCAGGATCGCCCGTCGGCAAAATCCGGAGCACGGGTGCGATCAGCGCCTCGTGCCCGAGGGCCGCGAGCTTCTGCGCCGTGCGCTCGGCATCGTCCTTCGCGCGTGTGACGAGAACCCGCATCAGGTCCCTAGGAATCCGGCCGGCATGCGGGTCCGCAGCTCGGTTCCGGCTTCCCGGCCGAGCGTGACCGCATCCTCCGGCGAGCCGCGCCGAACAGCTTCCAGGCATTCCGAGCCGTCCGGGCGCAGCACGAGGCCGCGGATTTCGAGCTCGTCGCCCACCATACGGGCATGGCCTGCAATCGGGGTGCGGCAGGAGCCATCAAGAATGGTCAGGAAAGCGCGCTCGGCAGCGAGCGCATGGCCGGTAGCCGCGTCGAGAATCGGCTGCACGGCCCTACGCACCTGCTCGTCCTCGGCGCGGATGGCGATGGCAATCGCCCCCTGCCCCACGGCGGGTAGGAAATCATCCGTTTCGAGCGTGGTGGTCACGTGATCGGTGAGGCCGAGACGACGCAGGCCCGCCATGGCAAGGAGCGTGGCATCTACCTCGCCGCGCTCCAGCTTGGCGAGGCGTGTCTGCACATTGCCGCGCAACAGCGTGACATTCAGATCCGGGCGCAGGCGGCGGATCTGCGCCTGACGGCGCAAGGATGCGGAGCCCACGACGGCACCGGGCGGCAGATCGGCCAAGCTCTTGTAACGATGGCTGATGAAGGCGTCGCGCACGTCCTCACGCGGCAGGAAGCCCGCGATCACGATGCCCTCCGGCAGGGTCGTCGGCAGATCTTTTGCGGAGTGAACGGCGAGATCGATGGAGCCTTCAAGCAACGCGATATCGAGTTCCTTCGTGAAGAGCCCCTTGCCGCCGGCTTCCGAGAGGGGCCGATCCTGAATCGCATCACCCGTGGTCTTGATGATCGACAGGGGCAGATGCTCCACAGTCCAGCCGTGGGAGGCGACCAGCCTGTCTTGCGTCTCGTGGGCCTGCGCCAGCGCCAGGGGGCTGCCGCGCGTGCCGATGACCAGGGTCGGTGAAGAGGTCATTCCCGCTGCGTACTCCTGCTAAACAACATCCGCGTTTGATCTTGTGCGGCGGGGCGGACTATAGGGGGAGGACAGCCGGGCCGAAAGCCCGAAAGATCACGTAGCAACGGTAGCCTCCAGACCATGCGCATCTTAGGCATCGAAACCACCTGCGACGAAACCGCGGCCGCCGTGGTGGGCGTCGGCTTCGACGGACGAGGGGAAATCCTTTCCAGCGAAGTCCTGAGCCAGATTGCCGAGCACGCGGCCTATGGCGGCGTAGTGCCGGAGATCGCGGCCCGCGCCCATGTGGAGGTGCTCGACCGCCTGATCGCCCGCGCCCTCAAGAACGCCAATTGCGCGATCAAGGACATCGACGGCATTGCAGTGGCCGCAGGCCCTGGCCTTATCGGCGGGGTTCTGGTCGGCCTTACCACGGCCAAGGCGATCGCGCTTGTGACCCGCAAGCCCCTGATGGCGGTCAATCACCTCGAAGCCCATGCGCTCACCGCGCGGCTCACCGACGGCATCGGTTTTCCCTACCTTCTGCTTCTCGCCTCCGGCGGCCACACGCAGCTTGTGGCGGTGAAGGGCGTGGGCGATTACGTGCGCATCGGCACCACCATCGACGACGCCATCGGTGAGGCCTTCGACAAAGCGGCGAAGATGCTGGGCCTGCCCTATCCCGGCGGGCCGCATGTGGAGCGCGAGGCGGCACGAGGCAATCCGGAGCGCTTCGCCCTGCCGCGCCCCATGCAGGGACGGGCCGAGCCGAATTTCTCGCTGTCGGGCCTCAAGACCGCCGTGCGGATCGAGGCGGAGAAGATCGCGCCGCTCACACAGACCGACATTTCCGATCTCTGCGCCAGCTTCCAGGCCGCCATCGTGGACGTGGTGGTGGACCGCACCCGCGTGGGCCTGCGCCGGTTCCGCGAGATCGCGGGCGCGCCGAAGGCGCTCGTGGTGGCAGGCGGCGTGGCCGCGAACCAGACCATGCGCCAGGCCCTCCAGCGTCTGGCCGTCGAAACCGGCCTCAAGCTCGTCGCCCCACCCCTGGCGCTCTGCGGCGATAATGCCGCGATGATTGCCTGGGCGGGCCTCGAGCGGATGCGCCTTGGCCTGATCGACGACATCAACGCGCCGGCCCGCGCCCGCTGGCCGCTCGACACCAGCGGCCAGGCGGTGGGAGTGAAGGCCTGATGGTGAAGCCCATCGGCATTGCCGGAGCCGGAGCCTGGGGAACGGCGCTCGCCAATGCGGCCGCCATCGCGGGCAATGACGTCATCCTCTGGATGCGTTCGCCCCAGCAGGCCGAGGACCTTGGCAAGACACGCACGAACGAACGCTTCCTGCCCGGCGTGCGTCTGCATGACCGGATCACGCCGACCGCCGATCTGAACCAGCTTGCCGCATGCCGCGCGGTTCTTCTCGTCACGCCCGCGCAGTCGACGCGCGAGATGACGGCAGCCCTCGCCCGCATTCTGCCAAGTGAGACGCCGCTTGTTCTCTGCGCGAAGGGCATCGAGCGCACCACCGGCTCATTTCTCTGCGACGTGGTGGAGGAGGTTCGCCCCGGCGCTCCCGTCGCCGTTCTGTCGGGCCCGAGCTTTGCTCACGACGTCGCACGCGGCTTGCCCACCGCGGTGACGCTCGCTTGCCGCGATGCCGCACTGGCCGAAGATCTCGCGATGGCCCTCTCCGGTCCTACGCTTCGCGTCTATCACCGCAGCGATGTGCGTGGCGTCGAGATCGGGGGTGCGGCGAAGAACGTGCTCGCCATCGCCTGCGGCGCAGTGGTGGGGCGTGGGCTCGGCGAGAGCGCAAAAGCCGCCCTCATCGCGCGAGGCTTCGCGGAGCTGTTGCGTTTTTCGCGCGCCTATGGCGGCGAGGCGGAGACTCTGATGGGCCTGTCCGGCCTCGGCGACCTCGTACTCACCTGCTCCTCCGCGCAATCGCGCAACTTCTCCTTCGGCCTGCATCTCGGCCAGGGCCAAAGCGTCGAGGCCGCCTCCGGCGGCAAGCTGGTGGAAGGCGCCACGACTGCCAGCGCCCTCGTCGCTTTGGCGAAAGCAAAAAACATCGACATGCCGATTGCGGAAGCCGTCGAGCAGATCCTGTCCGGCGCATGGACCCTCGATCAGGCGGTCGATGCGCTCATGAACCGTCCCATCAAGTCCGAGCATTGAGTTAGCAAACAATGGCCAAGTGGCTCTACAAGTCAGAACCCTCCGTCTGGTCCTGGGACAACCAAGTTGCGCAAGGCGACAAGGGCACGTTCTGGAACGGCGTTCGCAACCACGTCGCCAAGCTGAACCTGATGGCCATGAAGAAAGGCGAGCAGGGCTTCTTCTATCACTCCAACGAGGGCAAGGCCGTTGTCGGCATCGTGGAGGTGATCAAGGAATACTACCCCGATCACACCGACGAGACCGGCAAGTTCGGCATGGTGGACATCAGGGCCGTCAAGGCCTTCAAGCGCCCGGTCACGCTCGACGAGATCAAGAAGCAGCCGGGACTCGAGAAGATGATCCTCGTCAACAATTCCCGCCTCTCGGTTCAGCCGGTAACGGACGAGGAATGGGCCGTCATCTGCAAGATGGGTGGGCTCTAGCGTATGACGGCGTTCTATGTATGATACATTATAGCCAAACCGGACCATCCATCGATGACATTTGCCGGAACCAACTTCGTCGCCATTCTCGTCTGCGCCGTCGCTGGATGGCTGTTCGGCATGGTCTGGTACATGTCGTTTGGGAATGCCTGGATGTCGGCCATCGGCAAGACCCGTGAGGATCTGAAGCCCTCACCCGGTCCCTTCATCATCGCCTTTGTGGCGCTCCTCGTCATGGGCTGGGTTTTGGCTGGTGTCATCGACCATATGGGACAGGTCACAATCCGCAATGGCGTCCTTTCCGGCTTCTTCATGTGGCTCGGCTTCGTCATCACCACCCTGACCGTCAACCACGGCTTCGGAGGCCAGAAGCGGAGGCTCACCCTGATCGATGGCGGACACTGGCTCGGCGTGCTGCTGGTACAGGGCGCGGTGATCGGATCCTTCGGGGTCTAGATATCGGGCTCCCTGGGGACTGCGCCGAGCGACAACCCAAAAGTAGCAAAGACCAAAGTCCGATCCCCGCCCCGCTTGCCCGAACCCTCTCTCTTTCCGTAAACCTAGACCTAATTACTCGATAACGACGAGTCTGGGAGAAGCGTCATGGAAGAGAAGATCTACGACGTGCCGTCCGAGTGGAGCCACCGCGCCTATCTGGACGATGCCGGCTACCGCGCGAAATACGAGGCTTCGGTGAAGGACCCGGACAAGTTCTGGGCCGAGGAAGCCAAGCGCATCCACTGGTTCAGGCAGCCGACCCGGATCAAGAACACCAATTTCGGTCCCGGCAACGTCTCGATCCGCTGGTTCGAGGACGGCATCACCAACGTCGCCTATAACTGCGTCGACCGGCATCTCCACACCCGCGGCGATCAGGTCGCCATCATCTGGGAAGGCGACGATCCGTCGGAATCCAAGAAGATCACCTATCGCGAGCTTCACGCCGAAGTGAACCGCATGGCCAACATCATGCGCAACCGCGGTGTCGGAAAGGGCGATCGCGTCACGATCTACCTGCCGATGATCCCGGAAGCTGCCTATGCGATGCTCGCCTGCGCGCGGCTGGGCGCCATCCACTCCGTGGTGTTCGGCGGATTCTCGCCGGATTCGCTTGCCAGCCGCATCCAGGATGCCAAGTCCGCCTTCGTCATCACCGCGGATGAAGGCCTGCGCGGTGGCCGTAAGGTGCCGCTGAAGGCGAACGTGGACGCGGCCATCGAAACCGTGGGTCGGGGCGTAGTGGACCACGTACTCGTCGTTCGCCGCACGGGCGGCGCCGTGAACATGGTGCCGGGCCGTGACGTGTATTACGACGAGGCGGCAGCGCAGGTATCCGACGATTGCCCCTATGAGGAGATGAATGCGGAGGATCCGCTGTTCATCCTCTACACCTCCGGCTCGACCGGCACTCCGAAAGGCGTGCTGCATACCACCGGCGGCTATCTCGTCTATGCGGCGATGACGCATCAATACGTGTTCGATTACCACGACGGCGACATCTACTGGTGCACCGCCGACGTGGGTTGGGTGACCGGTCACTCCTACATCCTCTATGGCCCGCTCGCGAACGGCGCGACCACTCTCATGTTCGAGGGCGTGCCCACCTATCCGTCGATCTCCCGCTTCTGGGAAATCATCGACAAATACAACGTGAACATCTTCTACACCGCGCCGACCGCCATTCGCTCGCTCATGCAGGCGGGCGAGGAGCCGGTGAAGAAGACCTCGCGCAAATCGCTGCGCCTGCTTGGTTCCGTGGGCGAGCCGATCAATCCGGAAGCCTGGGAATGGTACTATCGCGTCGTCGGCAACAGCCGCTGCCCCATCGTGGACACCTGGTGGCAGACGGAAACCGGCGGCATTCTCATCACTCCGCTGCCAGGTGCCACGAAGCTGAAACCCGGCTCCGCCACGCGCCCGTTCTTCGGCATTAGACCTGAGGTCGTGGATGCCGAAGGCAAGGTGCTGGAGGGCCAAGCCGAGGGCAATCTCGTGATCGCCGATTCATGGCCGGGCCAGATGCGCACGGTCTATGGCGACCATGAACGCTTCGTGCAGACCTACTTCTCCACCTATCCGGGAAAATACTTCACCGGCGACGGCTGCCGCCGCGATGCGGACGGCTATTACTGGATCACCGGCCGCGTGGACGACGTGATCAACGTCTCCGGCCACCGCATGGGCACGGCGGAGGTGGAATCCGCGCTCGTCGCCCATCCGAAGGTCTCGGAAGCAGCCGTCGTCGGCTACCCGCACGACATCAAGGGCCAGGGCATCTACGCCTATGTCACCCTGATGGCGGGCGAGCAGCCATCGGAAGAACTGCGCAAGGAGCTGGTAGCCTGGGTCCGCAAGGAAATCGGCCCCATCGCCTCGCCGGACCTGATCCAGTTCGCCCCAAGCCTGCCGAAGACCCGCTCCGGCAAGATCATGCGCCGAATCCTGCGCAAGATCGCCGAGGACGAATTCGGCTCGCTGGGCGACACCTCGACGCTGGCCGACCCCACCGTGGTCGACGACCTGATCACCAATAGACAGAACAAGCGCACGAAGGCGGCTTGATCGATACGCCATCCCGGGGCCGCATAGCGGAACCCGGGATCGCAATGCACACTCTAGCGTCATGGCCGGCTCGTCCCGGCCATCCATGTCTTAAGAACTGCTACGCATGAAAGGCGTGGATCCCCGGAGCAAGTCCGGGGATGACGGCGAAAAGCACGATATCCTGTGCCTGATCCCAGATCGGCTCCCGCTGCCGGCGAGAACGCTCTTTAGACCATCGGAACCGCAGCCGTTTCCTTCGCGTCTCACCCTCGTGTCTTCAAAGAAGGAGGGTTCGAGACATGATTGCGCGGATCGCCATCGCATGGGCCGCTGTCACCCTTGCCGTCTCGGGCGCATCGGCCCGCGAGGTCGTGCCGTTTGGGACAAGCGTGTCGCCGGGCACCATCGTCATCAAGACGGGCGAGCGGCGGCTCTATTACGTGCGCGGTGACGGGACCGCCCTGCGCTACCGTGTGGCCGTCGGGAAGCCGGGCAAGCAATGGTTCGGCGAAGCGCAGATCGACGGCAAATACGTACGTCCCGCTTGGTCGCCGCCAGCGGAAGTCAAACGCGACAATCCCCGCCTTCCCGACGTGATTCCCGGCGGCGCGCCGAACAATCCCATGGGCGCGCGGGCACTCACCCTCGATCTCGACGAATACGCCATCCACGGCACGAACCGCCCGAGCTCCATCGGCACCTATGCCTCTTACGGCTGCATCCGCATGCTCAACGAGGACATCATCGATCTCTACGATCAGGTGAGCGTGGGCACGCGGGTGGTGGTGACGCCATAGATCGATCCGGACATGGGCATCGAAAAGGTGCAACTGATTTTCAATCGAGATCCCCGCTGAGGATCACATGCAAGCCTCGCAAAAGGGTCGAATGGCAATCCTCCGCCGGATTGCCGACAATGATTCGACCACGGGTCTCTTATGGTTTCTTTCCTGTCACGGGTTTCGCTGCGAAATCAGATCCTGAGCATCGGTCTGCTCGGGGCCATCGGGGTGGTGGTCCTTGCCCTCGTCTACATGATCGGGGACGGCTCTGTGCAGGAGCATCGCCGCGAAGCCGCCGCGGCCACGCATCTGGAGCATCTGATTGACTCAGCCGACAAGGATTTGCTGAAGGCCCGGCTCGCCGAAAAGGACTTCTTCCTGCGCAGCGACGAGAAACATGTCGCCGATCATGCGAGCAGCATTAGCGAGGTCAATCGCGATCTCGCGGAGGCCGAGAAGCAGATCGCAACATCACCCGACCAAGCCGATCTTCAGCCCAAGGTCGCCAAGCTCAAGGCTGGCCTTGCGCGCTATGTTCAGCACTTCGGCACGGTCATCGACATCCAGCGCAAACTCGGATTCGATGAGAAGTCAGGGCTGCAGGGAGCGATGCGGGACTCGGCTCATGCGGCCGAGAAACGACTTGAGAACTTCGACGATCAGCATCTGACAGTTCTTCTGTTGATGATGCGGCGCCACGAGAAGGACTTCATCCTCCGCGGCGACCCCAAATACGGCGAGGATATCAAGAAGCGCGTGAACGAATTCCTGCAGGACATTTCCGGTGCCTCGATTCCCGCTAAGACCAAGACTGAGCTCGTCGATGCGATTACATCCTACCAGCGCGCTACCCTCGCCTTCATTGAGGCTCGCATGCAGCTCCAGGTGGAAAGCAGGGCCCTCTCGGAGTCCTATGGTGAGGTCGAGCCCGTCATCGCGGACATTCTGAAATCGGTTGGTGAGCATTTCGAGGCCGCCCAGACGACTGCGGAGGCCACCACGTCCCAGATCTCCGTCATGATCTGGTCCGCGATCGGCTTGGTTCTCGCGATCCTGACGATCGCGGCTCTCGGCATCGGTCGGGCGATCACGAATCCTCTTCTGGCCATGACGGCTGCAATGCAACGCGTGGCAAAGGGTGACTATGGCGCGCCCGTGCCGGGCTTAAGCCTCAGAAACGAGATCGGCGCGATGGCTGCTGCGATTCAGGTTTTCAAGACCAACGGCGAGGAGATGGAGCGCCTGCGCGCGGAGCAGGAGCGCGCCCAAGAACAGAACGTGCTTGAGAAGCGACGCATCATGACCGAACTGGCTCGTAGCTTTGAGTCCAAGGTGGGCGCTCTGACCCAGAGCCTCTTGGGTGCTGCCGCTGAGATGGAAACGACGGCGCAATCCATGACGAAGGTGGCGGACGAGACCAATGCCCAGACGGTGAGCGTGGCTTCGGCCGCCGAACAGACTTCGGCCAACGTGCAAACGGTGGCGGCAGCGACCGAAGAGATGTCGGTCTCGATTCAGGAGATTGCCGCTCAGGTGGCCCAGTCCGCACGCATCGCGGATCATGCGGTCGAGGGAGCCCGGCGAACGAACGTTACCGTGCAGGCCTTGGCCGACACGGCCGAGAAAATCGGCAATGTGATCCAACTCATCAACACCATCGCCGGCCAAACCAACCTGCTGGCGCTCAACGCAACGATCGAAGCCGCACGCGCGGGCGAGGCCGGTCGCGGCTTTGCGGTGGTGGCTTCCGAGGTCAAGGACCTGGCGAGCCAGACCGCCAAGGCGACGGAAGAGATCGGGACGCAGATTGCCGGGGTGCAGCAGGCAACCCGGGATGTGGTCGCAGCCATTCAAGAGATCGCTCAGACGATCACCGAGATGGCCCAGATCTCGACCGGCATTGCTGCCGCAGTCGAAGAACAGGGAGCTGCCACCAGAGAGATTTCGCGCAACGTGCAGGAAGCCGCCCGTGGCACGGAACAGGTGACCAGCAATATCGGCGTGGTGCGTCGCGGGGCGGGCGAAACCGGTGCGGCGGCTGCCCAGGTCCTGAGCGCCGCCCAGGAGCTATCGCGCCATTCGACCAGCCTCGGTCAGGAGGTCGACAGCTTCCTCGCGGGCGTACGGGCCGCATAGCCCGGCAGCCGAGCGGCTGCCTGGAGGCCAACCCGAGCGAGAGGTCGAATTTGCGAAGTGTCCGTTGTGAAAACAGCGGACATTTTCGGTTTAGCCATACAGACCGCCCGGCTCGGCGGCAGGCCTGATGGCCCACGCGTGCGCTTGGAAACCAGCGTCTGGTTCACGCCCACCGCTGCGCGCTCGAAGGCCAGCGAACAGCCGGCGAGGTAGAGAAGCCACATGCGGGTTTTCTCCTTGCCCACCATGGCCTCGGCCTCTTTGCGCCTGGCGCTCAAATTCTCCCACCACAGGCGCGTGGTGCGCTGGTAATGCTCGCGCCAGCCCTCCACGTCATGCACCTCGAAACCGAAGCGCTCAAGATTGGCGATCGACATGCCGAGGTGATCGAGCTCGCCGCCGGGAAAGATGTAGCGGGTGAGCGCCTTGGATTCGGGCTTGAGCTTGCGGAAGGCACGTTCGCTCCTCTTCGCGCGCCGCGCAATGGTGTGGTGCAGGTAAAGACCGCGCGGCCTCAAGAGACGATGCACCGAGCGGAAGTAGGTCGGGTAGTTCCTGATACCCACCTGCTCGAACATGCCGATGGAAGAGATCTTGTCGAACTCTCCCTCGATCTGGGTGAAATCCTTCAACAGAACCTCGGCCCGATCCTGCAGACCGAGACGGGCGATCTTGTCCCTGGCGAGCTTCGCCTGCTCCTCGGCCAGCGTCACGCCGGTGGCTTTCACGCCGTAGTGCTGTGCCGCATGGCAGATGAGAGCCCCCCAGCCACAGCCGATATCGAGGAAGCGGTCACCGGGTTTCAGCCGCAGCTTGCGGCAGATCATGTCGAGCTTGTCCGCTTGAGCGCGAGCGAGATCGTCATGCCAGTCCGGCTGGAAATAAGCGCAGGTGTAAACCATCTTCGGATCGAGGAAGAGCCGGTAGAAGTCGTTCGAGACGTCGTAATGGTAAGCGACGTTCCTCTTGTTGGTCTGTGGCCGTCCGTCCCTGGCCTGAGGATTCTCCTCCACCTTGTCGAGGGGGCGCGGCATGTCGGCAGGGGCGCGCAGAAAGTGATAGGCAGCCCTCAATGCCTTGACCTTGCTCACCTTTCTCAGGCGACGTCCGGCCTTCTGCGGGCGCTGGGCGGCGAGATCGAAGAGGGTGCCGTTCCTGAGGTCGAGCAGGCCCGAGACATAGGCGTTGAGCACCGTGTCCAAGTTCGGGCGGCGGAGAAGGCTCGCGATGACGTTCTCGTGCCGGATCACGAGGCGCATGGCATAGGACGCCAAGTCGGCGGGAATGGTAGAACCATCCCACAATTCGAAGCCGAACTGCAGATCGAGCGCCCGATGGGCCTCCTCCAGAAGATCGCGGAAAAGCCTGAGCCGCTCTGCCCCGTTCATCACCCCACAACCCTTGTTGCTTCGTGTTGTGCCCGACACTAAGCGGGGGTGCGCCTGGATACAATAACTTAAAAGTCGCTGGCGAGGCCTTTCACCTCCCAATCATCGTAGCGCACGGGCTCCAGACCGCCGCGGCCCTGGTGCTCTTTCTCCCTGGCGATTTCCGCCGCGCGGGCATCGATCTCCTGCCGCCGCCGGGCAGCCTCTTCCAGGGCCCGCCGGGCCGCAGGCGAGAGGGTTTTTCCGGGCGCAGCCCCTTCGAGGGCAGGAGCCAGAGTCTTTTCGGGGATGTCGCTGGTGTTCATGACAGGCCTTTATCAGCTCCTTGACCCTCATGGGAGAGGGTATCCCTGGTCGAGGGCACTCTTGGTCGAGAGCTGGACCATTCCCACATGAAGATTCAAACGGATGAAGTCCTTCTCGAGGTGGAGACCCCGATGAACACCGTCAAGACCGGAATGCTGCTAGCAGGCCTCATGGCCCTGTTTGGCGTTGTCGGCTACATGCTGGGCGGCGCGACCGGCATGATGATCGCGCTGGGCCTGGGCCTGGCGACCAACCTCTTTGCCTATTGGAACTCCGACCGGCTGGCGCTTGCCGCCCACCATGCCATCGAGGTGGATGAGAGAACCGCACCGGAGTTGGTCCATATGGTGGGTGATCTCGCCCGCAATGCGAACCTGCCGATGCCGCGGGTCTATATCATCGAGAACCCGCAGCCCAATGCCTTTGCCACCGGGCGCAACCCGGAAAACGCAGCGGTGGCTGCCACGACAGGCCTTCTCGACATGCTTTCCCATGACGAGATCGCGGGCGTGATGGCCCACGAGCTGGCCCATATCAAGAATCGCGACACGTTGATCATGACGGTCAGCGCCACGATTGCGGGCGCGATCGCGACGCTCGCCCAGTTCGGTTTCCTCTTCGGTGGGCGCGGCGATGACAGACCCAATCCCATCGTGATGCTGGCGACCATTCTCATTGCTCCCTTTGCGGCCATGATCATCCAGATGGCGATCAGCCGCTCGCGCGAATATGACGCCGATCGGATGGGCGCCGAGATCTGCGGCCAGCCTCTTTCGCTCGCCTCGGCGCTGGCGAAGATCGCGGGCGGCGTGGCCCATGTGCCCAACATGGATGCAGAGCGTCATCCGGCCACCGCGCCGCTTTTCATCATCAATCCGCTCTCCGGCCACGGCATGGACAATCTGTTCTCCACCCATCCGGCGACGGAAAACAGGATTGCGGCGCTGCACGCTTTGGCGCAGGAGATGGGAGCAGCGCCGCAACCCGGCTTCTTCGTGCAGAGTTCATCGAGTCCCTGGGGCCAGCCGCCCCGCCGCGGACCTTGGGGTTAAGTGTTTTGAATCAATCGGATGATCAGGTGGGCCTCGGCCCCCGTCGCCTCGCCTGGATGGCGGTGACGGAAACCATGAAGCGGCGCGTGCCGCTCGACGACGTACTGGAAGAGCTTTCCCCGAAGGAGAACCTCTCCCCGCGCGACGAGGCCCTGGCGCGGGCCATTGCCATCGTCACCTTCCGCCGCCTCGGCACCTTGGGACGCGCGCTCAACGAGCGGCTCAACCGCGGGCCGAAGGATGAGCGCCTCCTCCATCTTCTCGCCATCGGCGCCGCGCAGATCCTCTTCCTCGACGTGCCGGACCATGCCGCCGTGGACAGCGCCGTGCGGCTGGCGCAGGAGGATGCGAAGCTGGGTCACGCGGGCGGCTTCATCAATGCCGTGCTGCGACGCGTGGCGCGCGAACGCGACATGATCCTCTCTCAGCAGGAATCCTGGCTCGACACACCCACTTGGCTCGAAGAGCGCTGGGTGGCGCAATATGGCGAGGAGCTTGCGACGAAGATCGCCGAAGCCCATCGCTCCATGGCCTCGGTGGACATTTCCGTGAAAGGCGATGCAGCCGGGTGGGCCGAGCGTCTTGGCGGCATTTTTCTGCCCACGGGCAGTATCCGCCTCGTGGAACGCACCGCGATCCGCGATCTGCCGGGCTTCGATGAGGGTGCATGGTGGGTACAGGATGCCGCCGCAGCTCTTCCCGCACGTCTGCTTCACGCCAAGCCCAACGAGCGCATCGCCGATCTTTGCGCCGCGCCTGGGGGCAAGACGGCGCAACTCGCGGCAGCCGGAGCCGAGGTGCTGGCGGTGGATCGTTCTGCGAAGCGCCTGAAGCGGCTGGAAGAGAACCTCGCGCGCCTGAACCTCAAGGCCGCAACCCGCGCCATCGATGCGGAAAAGCTCGATGAAGCGCCGTTCGACGCGATCCTGCTGGATGCGCCCTGCTCCGCCACCGGTACCATCCGCCGCCATCCGGATGTCGCCTGGACCAAGAGCGAAGAGGACATCCGCAAGCTCTCCGGGCTGCAGACGCGCCTGCTCGACAAGGCGGCAAGCCTGCTCAAGCCCGGCGGACGCTTGGTCTATTGCACCTGCTCGCTCGAAGCCGAAGAAGGCGAACGTCAGGCGGAAGGCTTCCTCGCCCGTCACCCTGAATTTGTGCGTCAGCCCATCAGGGCGGATGAGATCGGGGGTCTTGACCAATGCCTCACGCCAGAAGGAGATGTGCGCACCCTGCCCTGCCATCTCGTTTCCCCTGAGCACGAGCGCAGCGGACTCGACGGCTTCTATGTCGCACGATTTGTGAAGGCTTCTTGATTCTCGCGTGTTTTGCTCTGTCCTCATCCTGAGGACAGTCGCTGTTTAAACCAATCAAAACAGCGGGTGCTTACGTGTTGTTAACCAGTCAGCAGGAACTCCCCTCTATGCTGGCGCGGACGAACATGACTTGAAGGAGCGCCACGGGTGGATTTCGGGCCAGATCGCTGGCGTCTCTACAAGCTTGCCTTATCCGAGGCAGGCCGCGCCATGCGTGGAGGAATGGTCTGGAGCCTATCCAAGGTGTTCGTAGGAACGCCGAGTCCGACGCGCCTGCTCTTCGCGCCGCAGGATCTGCGCACGGCCGATCCCACCATCGCCACCGATATCTATTCCGGCTTCTTCGCTTTTGCAGGCCGCGCCATCACCACGAGCGGACGCTCGCCCTTCGCTTTCACGCCACCGAGCAAGGCATGGGCCGAGGCGCTCTATGGTTTCGGCTGGCTGCGCCATCTGCGCGCGGCGGGCACCGCACTCGCCCAGGCCAATGCACGCTCGCTGGTGGACGAATTCGTCTCCTCGAAATTCGGCGACAGGAGCGTTGCCTGCGATACGCAGATCATCGCGCGCCGTCTCATGTCCTTCATCAGCCAATCGCCGCTGATCCTGGAGGGTGCGGATCACGCTTTCTACCAACGCTTCCTGCGCCTGCTGGGCCAGCATGTGCGCGAGTTGGAACGGCACGTGCGATCCGGCGCTCTGCCGCAGAAACAACTGATGGCGGCGATTGCGCTGTGCTATGCGGGCTTGTGCTGCGAAGGTCTCGACCGGCACCTGCGACGCGCAAGCCGTCTGCTCGCGCGCGAGCTGGAACGCCAGATTCTCGCCGATGGCGGACATGCGAGCCGCAACCCGCGCATCATCGTCGATCTTCTGTTCGATCTCCTGCCCTTGCGCCAGATGTTCGCGAGCCGTGAGGTCGATACGCCGGAGGCGCTCCTCAACGCCATCGACCGCATGCTGCCCATGGTGCGTATGTTCCGGCATGGTGACGGCACGCTCTCGCATTTCAACGGCATGGGTGTGACGGCGGCGGATCACCTCGCGACGCTGCTCACCTATGACGACATGCGCAGCCAGCCGATCCAGCACGCGCCGCATACCGGCTACGAGCGCATGGAGGCCGGCCGCACCCTGCTGGTGGTGGATGTGGGCGCGCCGCCGCCGACCTATCTGTCGACCGAAGCCGGCGCAAGCTGCCTCTCCTTCGAGTTCTCCAGCGCTTCGCAGCGCATCGTGGTCAATTGCGGCACGCCGCGGATCGCGGGCGACACGATCATCCAGGCGTCGCGCTCGACGGCGGCTCATTCGACCGCCTCGATCAACGACATCTCGTCCTGCCAGATGGTGGGCGACCGGGGCAATTGGCTGAACCGCCGGGTCGCACGTTGGCTCTTGCGCCGCATCGGGCCCGTGGTGCTGAGCGGCCCCGAGCGGATCGCCTCGGAGCGCAGCGAGCGCGAGCATGCGCAAGTTCTCACCGCCAGCCACGACGGCTACCGCGAGCGCTTCGGCCTGACCCACGAGCGGCGGCTGCAGCTTTCCCCCAAGGGCAACATCCTGGAAGGTGAGGACGTGTTCTGGGGCGAAGGCACAGGCGCCTCCTCGGCGGAAGCCGTCATCCGCTTCCATCTCGCCCCCGGCATCAAGGCGAGCCGCGCCCAAGGCGGGCGGGTCGTCATGCTCGTTCTGCCGAACCAGGAGGCTTGGCAGTTCACCGCCGTCCCGGTCGGGGCCCATGTGGAGGACAGCGTGTTCCTCGCCGCCCCCGACGGCATGCGTCGCACCGAGCAGATCGTGCTCAGCATCCGCCCGAGCGAGACTCCTTCCGTCCGCTGGCGCTTCGAGCGCTTGGCCCGCACGTTCAATCCGGGTCAGTCGGCAGAGGCTACGCCAGAGCCGATCTGAACGCAGGCTTGGCGACCCGCTGACTATGCCACGTGGGGGTTTCAAGTCCCTTGCCTCTGCCCCAAGTCGGCATAACGGCAAGCCGTATTCCGACAGGGCCGTCTATGGAATCGGGAACACCCGTTTTTTCGATCAGGTCCGAGAAGCGATACCTAACGGCTGAATGCGCTATGCCTTGTCTCCCGGCGGCCGATACGTAATCGATGAGGCCTTTTGCATGGCTGCAAGTGTCTCCTCAACAGTCAACAAGACCGTCGTCTGGATCGAGCTTAGCGCTCCGCCAGCGCCAATCGCGAGCGCCGTGGCTGCCATCGAGACGTTATCCGGAGCCTCCCACAAGGTGTATCCGTCGTGATCCCCGAAGGCATACCAGAAGCCGTGCAACCTTCCGCCGACCGCTTCGATGTACTCCTTGGCTGCCGCTCGGCGGTCCTCGGGGTTCTTGATGAGCTTCGCCCATGTTCCTGGCGTGTAACTGAACCGGGTCAGGTAGAACGGCATCTGCTCCTCCCTCACTGACCATCTCTGGCGGGGGCGAAAGAATAGCACCTTTGGCCGTTGTGGAACTGGAGATCACTCTTTGTAGCCATTTCCGATAAGGCCATTCGTACAATGGGACTGTCTCGGACACCTCGAACGCTGATGCCGATGAAAGTGGCTCGCCCGCCCTTTTTGAGAGGCAGGCGTAAGGGTGCCCACGGCCTTTCGGGCGCACAATCCCTTCGGGATACTTGCGGCTAATGCACCACCCTTCTCGACGGCTGTCGAACTTCGCCTCATTTGGCTCATAACGCCTCAGGACTTTCGCCCCATAGTGCTCCTTGAGAATGGCTACTCCAACTTTTCATCAGGGAGGATGTCGGCCACATCTGGATATGATGTCGGGGTCTCCTGGCACTCCGGAGCAATCGAGCAGGTCAAATAGAGCTTCAAAGGCACTTCCTGCCCCAGTCCGATCCCCGAGACGCTGGAGATGAGAAGCAACCCAAGCCAAATTCCAGTTCAACGGCGCTTCATCCGCAAACCCCTCAGCAATTGGTACTGTATAGCAGACATATAAAGGCGAGCAGCTCCAAGCACCTCGGCTCATTGCACCCCACAGGCAAAAGGGGAATGGCTGAAACCCTAGCCTCCCCGGTTCCCATCCTTAGCCGGCCGTGCTATCGCGCCCGCATCTTTTACCCTTCATGGAGCAGCCGCCATGCCGAGCGATCCGAAGCGCGTTTCCCGCGCTCTGCTTTCCGTATCCGACAAGACGGGTCTCGTGGACTTCGCCCGGGCGCTGTCCGAGCGGGGTATCGAGCTGGTCTCCACCGGCGGCACGCATAAGGCGCTGAGCGAGGCGGGCCTGCCCGTGAAGGACGTGAGCGACCTCACGGGCTTCCCCGAGATGATGGACGGGCGCGTGAAGACCCTGCATCCGTCCGTCCATGGCGGCCTTCTCGGCATCCGCGCCAACCCCGAGCACCAGGCGGCCATGCTGGCCCATGGCATCCAGCCCATCGACCTGCTGGTGGTGAACCTCTACCCCTTCGAGGCCACGGTCGCGGCGGGGAAACCTTATGACGATTGCATCGAGAACATCGATATCGGGGGACCGGCCATGATCCGCGCGGCGGCCAAGAACCACGGCGACGTGGCCGTGGTGGTGGACGGCGCAGACTATGCCGCCGTTCTCGACGATCTCTCGGCTCATAACGGCGCGGTGACATACACGCTTCGCCGCCGCCTCGCCCAGAAAGCCTATGCCCGGACAGCCGCCTACGACGCGGCGATCTCGAACTGGTTCGCGGCCGAGCTCGGTGAGGAGACGCCCCCCTTCCGGGCGCTCGGCGGCGCGCTTGCCGAGGTGATGCGCTACGGCGAAAACCCGCACCAGAGCGCCGCCTTCTACCGCACGCCCGAGCAGCGCCCGGGTGTCGCCACGGCCCGCCAGGTGCAGGGCAAGCAGCTTTCCTACAACAACATCAACGACACCGACGCGGCCTATGAGGCCGTGGCCGAGTTCCTGCCCGAGCGCTCAGCCGCGATCGTCATCGTCAAGCACGCCAATCCCTGCGGCGTGGCGGAGGGCACGACGCTCCGCGAGGCCTATGAGAAGGCGCTTCGCTGCGACCCGGTCTCGGCCTTCGGCGGCATCGTCGCCATGAACCGCCCGCTCGATGCGGAAGCGGCGAAGGCCATCACCGAGATCTTCACCGAAGTAATCATTGCGCCTGACGCGAGCGAAGAGGCCATCGCCATCGTCGCCGCCAAGAAGAACCTGCGCCTCCTGCTCGCGGGCGGCCTGCCGGATCCGCGTCAGGAGGGATTGACGCTGCGCACGGTGGCGGGCGGCTTCCTGGCGCAGTCGCGCGATAACGCCGTGGTCGATGCCATGGATCTGAAGGTGGTGACAAAGCGTGCCCCCACCGAGCGCGAGCTCGCCGATCTGCGCTTTGCCTTCCGCGTCGCCAAGCACGTGAAGTCCAACGCCATCGTCTACGCCAAGGACCTCGCCACCGTCGGCATCGGCGCAGGTCAGATGAGCCGCGTCGATTCCTCCCGCATCGCCGCCTGGAAGGCCGCGGAAGCAGCAAAAGCAGCCAACCTGCCGGAAACTCTCGCCAAGGGTTCTGTCGTGGCTTCAGACGCCTTCTTCCCCTTCGCGGACGGCCTGCTCGCCGCAGCCGAAGCCGGCGCCACCGCCGTGATCCAGCCCGGCGGCTCCATGCGCGACGACGAGGTGATCAAGGCCGCCGACGAGGCGGGCCTTGCCATGGTCTTCACCGGCTACCGCCACTTCCGTCACTGAGAACCAATCCCCACATCAGGGTCTCCACCTGAGGAGACCCTGATGATCATCACCACCACGCCCAGTGTCGAAGGCCGCCGGATTGCCGCTTACCGCGGAATCGTTTCGGGGGAGGCCATTCTCGGCGCGAATGTCTTCCGTGATTTCTTCGCCTCCATCCGCGACGTGGTGGGTGGGCGCTCGGGCTCTTACGAACGCGTGCTGCGCGACGGGCGCGATACGGCGATCCGCGAGATGATCGACGAGGCGCAGCGCCTCGGCGCCCATGCCATCGTCGGCGTCCACATGGATTACGGCGCCATCGGCAAGAACGAAGGCATGATGATGGTGACGGTGAGCGGCACGGCGGTGACGCTCGAATAAGGGCTCACGCCTTCTTCACGCCGCTCAGTAACGCGAAGCCCACGAACAGGAACAGGATCAGCACCGCTGGCCCTGCCGCTTGCGTCCGGAAGGTCGCGGTCGCCACCGCAACGGCGAGCGGCGCGAGGAAGGACGTGACTTTGCCGGAAAGCGCTAACAATCCGAAATAACGGCCGGCCTCGCGTGCGGGCACGAGCCGCGCCAGCATGCTGCGTGAGGAAGCCTGCAGCGGTCCGGCCACGGATCCGATGACAAGGCCGAGAGCTAGGAAGAGCTTTTCCGGTGCGCTGGCATAAAGACCTTCGCCCGCGGCCGCCGTAGGAATGACGAAGAGGATGTGCTCGCGCCCCAGAGACAGCACGCCGACGCAGACGAGCGCGAGCACGAGAATCGCGCTCAAGATCACGGGCTTCGCGCCGAAGCGATCATCGAGACGCCCGCCGATCAGTGCGCCCATTGTCCCGGTGATGGTGAGCAGGATGCCGAAGAGGCCGAGTTCCGTCGCCTGCCAGCCGAATACCCCCGCCCCGTAGATTCCGCCGAAGGCGAAGAGCGCAACGAGTGCATCCTGATAGACCATGTTGGCGATGAGAAAGCGCAGCACGCCCTCATGCCGCTGTGCATCGACGAGCGTGTTTTTCACCTGCACCAACCCCTGTTTCACGGCCTCTCCCAAACGCAGCTTGGAGCGGGCGATGTCAGGCGTGAAGAGGAAGAGCGGCAGGATGAAAACGAGAAACCACAGGGCCGAGAACGGGCCTGTGATCCGGTCTCCCTCACGTTGCGCGGGATCGAGCCCGAAGAGCGGCGTGAAGCCGAGCACCGTCTTGCCGCTGCCCGCATCGGCGGCGAGAAATCCCAGCACGATGACGAGCGAGACCAATCCGCCGAGATAACCGACGGCCCAGCCGGTGCCGGAGAGGCGTCCGAAGCGCTCGGGCGGCACGAGATGCGGGATCATCGCATTGTTGAACACGGCAGCGACTTCGACGGCGACCGTCGCGAAGGCGAAGCCGAGAAGCGCGATGGAAATGTCGTGAGGCTGGCCCGGCGCGGCATACCAGAGGGCGAAGGAGGCCACGAACAGCACGAGGCCGCAAGCGGCGATCCAGGGCTTCTTCGGCCCCGTCGCGTCGGCCACCGAGCCTAGGACCGGCGAGAGGATGGCAAGCGCAAAGCCCGCTGCCGCCGTCGCATAGCCCCAGAGGCTCTGGCCTGTGACCGGATCGGGCGCGAGGGACGCCGCGAAATACGGCGCGAAGACGAAGGTGGTGACGAGGGTGAAGAAAGGCTGGCAGGCCCAATCGAACAGGAGCCAGCCTAAGATGGCGGGGCGCGATGCCATGGCGGGCTTGATCCGAAGCTCGCTCCCGCTCACCGATCTATTCCTGTCACCATGCGCCTCGCGCTTTTAGCCTGTTCTTGCGAGATCGCCGAGCAGGCTCGCCGCCACGGTGATCTTCGACAGCGTTAGACCCGAAGAAACGATGCTGTCTACTGCGCTTCTGATGCGGCTGACATCCGCACCCCGCTTTTCGCTCCAGGCATGAACAGCATCCGCGCCGGAGAGATCATGCACGGCAACTTCCGCCGTGAGGCCGCGATGAGCATAGGCGATGCTGTCGACGGCACGATCAAGCGCAAGGCGGTCGAAGTAGTCGCTGACGGAGATCTCGCGCGCTGCCCCGATGAGCGAGCCGAGACGGAACGCGGCTTCGAGGGCAAAGTGAGTGCACGCAATGTCGCCGACGGGCTTGCCCGTCTTCTGCGCGGTGAGCGCGATATCGGGAGCTGCCACGAGATCCGGCAGGGCTGCGATGCGACGCGCCAGCGCCTCGGGCGTGCCCTGATCGACCAGCGCCTTTATCCGTGCGTTCCAAGCCTCATGCGCCTCAGGAGAAAGGGTTTTCTGGAGACTGCGCTCGACCTCCGCAATGCCGGCCTGATAGGTGCCGATGATCGTGTCGAGGGAATGGGTGGCGAAATCCACATTGCGGATGAACCATACGATGCGGTTCATGAGCAGATCCTGCAGCTCGCCATAGAGGCGCAGCTGCAGCTTGCCCGGCACCACGCCATCGAGCGCATCGATGGCGTTGTTCATGTCGGTCAGGCCGAAGGAATCGCGGGTTGCCGCATAAGCCGCCGCAATCGTCGGCGCGTCAGCCCCGGTCTGATCCACGAGACGCGCCACCATGGTGGGACCGCCCCTGTTGATGATCGCGTTGGCGAGCTGCGTTGCGATGATCTCGCGGCGCAGACGGTGGCTCGCAATCGCATCCGGGAAACGCTCACGCATGGCGGCCGGGAAATAGCGCTCCAGCTCCTTGCCGAGATAGGGATCGTCCGGAACGGCGCTGTCGAGCAGTTCGTCGTGCAGCGAGAGCTTGGCATAGGCAAGCAGCACGGCGAGTTCCGGACGGGTGAGCGCCTCGCCACGGCGGGCGCGCTCGGTGAGAGTCGCGTCGTCGGGCAGGTATTCCACCTTGCGGTTGAGACGGCCTTGGGCCTCTAGCATCTGCATGAGACGGCGCGCGAAGCCGAGATCGGCGACCCCGCGCTGCTCGGAGAGCGAGAGCGCCAGACTCTGCAGGTAGTTGTTGCGGAGCACGAGGCCCGCGACTTCATCCGTCATGTCGGCGAGAAGCTGATTGCGCGCCTCTTGGCTGAGGCGTCCATCGCGCTCAGGCGTGGTGAGCGCGATCTTGATGTTCACCTCCACGTCCGAGGTGTTGACGCCCGCCGAATTGTCGATGGCATCCGTATTGAGGCGTACGCCGTTCTGCGCCGCCTCGATGCGTCCGCGCTGCGTGGCACCGAGGTTCGCTCCCTCGCCCACCACCTTGGCCCGCACATCCGCGCCGGTGATGCGGATGGCGTCGTTGGCGCGGTCGCCCACCTGCTCGTCGGTTTCAGAAGACGCCCGGATATAGGTGCCGATGCCGCCGAACCAGAGAAGGCCCACATTGGCTTTCAGGACAGCAGTCATCACCTCGGCAGGCGTCGCCTCAGCCTTGTCGAGATCGAGCAGCGCCTGCACTTCGGCTGAGAGCGGGATCGACTTCGCACTGCGCGAGAACACGCCGCCGCCATTGGAGATGAGCGACTTGTCGTAATCCTGCCAGCTCGAACGGGCTAAATTGAACAGGCGCTCGCGCTCCTTGAACGACAATTCCGGATCCGGATTCGGATCGAGGAAGATGTCGCGGTGGTCGAAGGCTGCCACGAGCTTCAGGGCCCGTGACAGCAGCATGCCGTTGCCGAACACGTCGCCCGACATGTCGCCCACGCCCGCCACCGTGACAGGCTCTTTCTGGATGTCGATGTCTATCTCGCGGAAGTGGCGCTTCACCGCCTCCCATGCGCCGCGAGCCGTGATGCCCATCTTCTTGTGGTCATAGCCCTGGCTGCCGCCCGATGCGAAGGCATCGCCGAGCCAGTGGCCCTTCTCGATGGAGAGCGCATTCGCCGTGTCGGAGAAGGTGGCCGTGCCCTTGTCGGCGGCGACCACGAGATAGGGATCGTCCCCATCGTGGCGCACGGTATCCGCGGGCGGCACCACGTGATCGCCTTCGATATTGTCGGTGAGCTGCAGGAGCGTGCGCACGAAGATGCGATAGCTCTCCGTGCCTTCCGCGAGCCAAGCCTGCCGGTCGCTTGCCGGCGGTAACTGCTTCGGCACGAAGCCGCCTTTCGCACCGACCGGCACGATCACGGCGTTCTTCACCTGCTGCGCCTTCACGAGGCCCAGCACCTCGGTGCGGAAATCCTGCGGACGGTCGGACCAGCGCAGACCGCCGCGTGCCACCTTGCCGTAGCGCAGGTGCACGCCTTCGACACGCGGCGAATAGACGAAGATCTCATAAAGGGGCTTCGGCAGCGGCAGACCTTCCACCTTCGCACATTCGAACTTGAACGCGATGGTCTGGCGCGGCAGGCCGTTGCCTTCGAGCTGGAAGAAGTTGGTGCGGATGGCGGCTTCGATCAGGTTGATGAAGCGGCGGAGAATCCGGTCATCGTCCAGGCTCGTGACGGCCTTCAGCTGCTCTTCGATGCCGGCACGGATGGCGGCTTCTGACTTCGCCCTCGAATCCTTGCCCGAGCTCTTGTCTTCATGGCGTGGATCGAAACGCGAGTAGAAGAGCTTCACGATGTTCTTGGTGATGTCGGGATGACGGGCGAGCGTGCTCGCCAGGTAATCCTGCGCATAAGTCACCTGAATCTGGCGTAAGTATCGGCCGAGCGTCCTCACCATCGCCACATCGCGCCAACCGAGACCCGCTTCGAGCACGAGACGGTTGAAGCCATCCGATTCCGCAAGGCCCCGGAACAGAGCAAGCAGAGCTGCTTCGATGAGCGTCTGGATCTCGTCACTCTTGATCGCGCCGCCGGCCGAGCGCTCCAGCGCCATATCATGGAGCCACACGCGGTCCGTGCCGGTCACGCCGGCCGAGACCACGCGATAGGTTCGCTCGTTCACGACGCGGAAGCCGAGGTTTTCGAGCAGCGGCACACGGTCGGAGAGCGGCAGAGCCGCGCCGCGCGAGAAAACCTTCAGATTGACGCGGGTCTCGTCATCGCCCTCGCGGCGATAGAGATCGACCGCACGGGGGCGCGCCTCGGAGAGCTGCTCCAGGAGCGCGATATCCGCGATGGCGTGCTCTGCTCCGAAGGCTTCGCGATAGGCGGCACTGAAGGCATCGGCATAGCGAGCGGCCAAGGCACGGGCGCGAGCGCCGCCGATGGCTTCGTCGAGCTCATCGCGCAGGGCATCGCCCCAAGTGCGCACGATGCTCGAAATGCCTTTTTCCAGCGTGTCGCGGGAAACCTGCGGCGTGTGCCCCTCGTCGCGCCCGATGATGTAATGAGTGCGCGCCAGCGGGCCTTCCGGATAGGCGGGATAAGAGGCTGAGACGCGTCCCTCGTAGATGCCGGCAAGGAACTGGCCGATGCGCAGGCGAACGCCCGTGTCGTAGCGGTCCTTCGGCACGAAGACCATAACGGACACGAAGCGATCGAATTCATCCGCACGCGCCAGCGCCCGCACGCGCGGACGCTCCGAGAGGCTCATGATGTCGATTGCAAAGTGGTAGAGCGTTTCCTCGTCGATCTGGAACAGCTCGTCGCGCGGATAATTCTCGAGAACGTTGAGAAGCCCGCGTCCCGAGTAGCTCGCAGGATCGAAGCCGGCGCGGGCGATCACCTTCGCCACCTTGTGGCGCAGATACGGCACCTCCGCCGTGGTGTTGGTATAGGCGCTTGCCGTGAAGAGGCCGACGATGCGCAGCTCGCCTTGCAGCCTGCCGTCCGCATCGAAGAGCTTGACACCGATATAATCGAGGTGCGCGCGGCGATGGACGCGGGATTTGACGTTAGCCTTGGTGATGATGAGCGCCTTGGGCTGGGCGAGGAAGGCGCGGATTTCCGGCGTCATCGCCACGAGCTCGCGGCCACGGCGCAGCACGCGCACGCTCGGATCGCGCAGGAGGCCGAGGCCCGATCCTTCCACCGGATCGGCAGCCGTGTCGTCCTTGGGCAGGCGATATTCGCGAAGACCTAAGAACGTGAAGTTGTCGCGCGCAATCCAGTCGAGGAAAGCCACCGCTTCCCTCACCTCGTCATCCGGAAGCGGCGGCGGGTTGAGCCGGTAGTTGTGAACGATTTCGGTCAGGCGGGCGCGCATGCCGGGCCAGTCGTGCACGGCGAGCGACACGTCCTTGTGGACGCGGCGCATGGCTTCGATCAGGCGGCTGCGGGTCTCGACATCGTCGATGCGTGGCAGATGAACGTGAATGAAGCTCTCGCGCTTCACGCCATGGCGGACGGCCGCCGTGGCCTCGCCGACGAGGCGAACGAGGCCGCCATTGGCATCGCGCTCCACCGCGAGAATCGGGTGCGCCACGAGGTAGGGGTCGTAGCCTTCATCGACCAGCTCGGCGAGGGTCGAATCGAGCAGGAAGGGCATGTTGTCGTTGACGATTTCGAGAATCGTCACATCGCGGCGGCGGCCTTGGCGCTCAACTTCCAGATCGATGAGGCGGATATCCTCGCCACCGCCCACACGCGGCGCTTTGAGATGCTCATAAGCTGCTGCGGCCAACTCCGCCAGGGCTGATGGCGAATAGGCGGCGAGATCTTCGGGTGGCACGCGCCCATAAAGATCGCGGACAAAGGTGGGTGGAATGGCTTTGTGTCCGGCTTCCAGAACCGCAACGGCCTCGGCCGTCAGTTCGCTTCCGCTGGTCGGCGTTTCCAGCTTCATGCGCGTATCCTCTTATGATCGTTGCGGGAGCGTTGCCACAGAGTACCAGGTCGCGCAACAAAACCATGCGGTTCTGCACATGGCAGGGTTAAGTTTCTGCAGCACACAGCAATTTTATGCTGCCTCGGCCTCTCGAGACGACAGATTCGTGTCTCCCCAATGTTTTAGGGCCAGAAGCACAGGCTCCAAGCTTTGCCCCCGCGTGGACAGCGAATATTCGACTCGCGGCGGAACCTGCGCGTAAACCACGCGGACGATCAGCCCATCGGCCTCCAGTTCACGCAGCTGATGGGTGAGCATGCGCTGCGTCACGCCGGGGATGAGGCGACGCAACTCGTTGAACCGCAAGGTTCCCCGCAGCAGCTTGTAGAGGATCACGATCTTCCACTTGCCGTCGATGAGGCTCAGAGCCCGCTCGACGGAGCAGCCGGTCGAGGTTTGGGCCTTCTTCACGGCACGCGGCATCACGGTATCCTTTTTGACACTATGGGCTTTAATTGTGCGTTCTTGCGAGCTTAATCCCTATGCTCAACTATGTCTCTACCAAAAAGGAGACATGCCATGCGCGCGGTTGGTTACCAGCAATCCTTAGCCATTACAGACGAAGCCTCCCTGGCCGATATCGAGCTGCCCCGCCCGGAACCAGGCGCGCGGGATCTTCTGGTCGAGATCAAGGCGGTGTCTGTGAATCCCGTGGATACCAAGGTGCGCATGCGGGCGGCGCCCGAACCGGGTGCCTACAAGGTTCTGGGCTACGACGCCTCCGGCATCGTCCGGGCGGTGGGATCGGATGTTTCGCTGTTCAAGCCGGGCGATGAGGTGTTCTATGCAGGCGCCATCACCCGCTCGGGCACCAATGCCGAGTTTCATCTGGTGGATGAGCGCCTCGTGGGCGCAAAGCCCAAATCCTTGAGCTTCGAGGAGGCCGCCGCCCTTCCGCTGACCACCCTCACGGCCTGGGAAACCCTGTTCGACCGTCTCGACATCAAGCGCCCGGTGAAGGGCGCCGCCAATGCCATCCTGATCGTCGGCGCAGCCGGTGGTGTGGGCTCCATTGCCGTGCAGCTCGCGCGCAGGCTCACGGACGTGACGGTGATCGCCACCGCCTCGCGCCCGGAAACACAAGCCTGGGCCCGCGAACTCGGCGCGCATCACGTGATCGACCATGCCAAGCCCCTTGCCGAACAGGTAGAGGCTTTGGGGATTGGCGCTCCGGCCTTCGCGTTCTCGATCACGCATACGGATGCGCATTTCCCGGAAATCGCGAAGGTCATTGCCCCGCAGGGACGTTTCGCCCTGATCGACGATCCGAAGACGCCGATCGATATCAGCCTGTTAAAAGGCAAGAGCGTTTCAATTCATTGGGAATCCATGTTCACCCGCTCGACCTTCCAGACGGTGGACATGGAGCGACAGCATGAGATCCTGAGCGAGGCCTCGCGCCTCGTGGATGCTGGCACCATCAGAACGACGCTCGCCGACGTGCTGGGCCCGATCAATGCAGCCAATCTCAAGCGGGCTCACGCTTTCATCGAAAGCAACCGCGCCAAGGGCAAGATCGTTCTGTCGGGGTTCTGAAAAGAAAAAGGCCGCCTGGAAAGGCGGCCGATGTCTCGAGGGTTGTGGCCCGGCTCTCCAAAAGCCTGGAGGGCTGGGGGGCTGACGTGTCCAAGCCGATGGTCGAACCGGGCCGTCGAGGCAACTTGAGTATTTACCGTACCCAGTGAGGCACCTTAGGGGCGCGATTGCGGCAGGAATAAGATTTGCAAAAGAAGCGGTGATTCATTTCACCGCGACGGCTTGATCGATTCCTTAGCCGGACCCATCATCAGGTTTAAGTGAACCAATGATGGGAGATTTCATGAGCGAGGGTGACGTCTCAGAGTCGCTGCGCGGCGGCTCGATGCAGGGCTCGGCTCATATCCTGCCCTTCCCCGCCGCGCCGAAACAGGTGGCCTTCGACCGTAGCGAGTTGCAGACCATTCTCAATCTCTATGGCCGCATGGTGGCCGCCGGCGAATGGCGGGATTACGCCATCGACTTCACGCCCGACAAGGCGGTTTTCTCGATCTACCGACGCACCTCGGAAATGCCTCTTTATCGCATTGAAAAGGATCCCAAGCTCGCGAAGAAGCAAGGCGCCTATTCGGTGATTGTCTCGACAGGCCTGATCCTCAAACGTGGGCACGAGCTCGCTCGTGTGCTGCGCGTGCTCGACAAGCCGAAAGTGGTGTCGAACTAGCGTATTGTGCCGACCCGAAGGGCCGCGTCAGCGACCCGCAGGGCCACGTCAGTGAAAAGTGGACCCGGTTTTCCGCATCCAACGATGCGCTGCTCTAAGTCGTCACGTTTCGAGGTATTGCAAGAAGCCATAGGCTCGAAGCGAAAACGCCAAAGGCCCCGATCCAGAGAATCGGCCGGATGCCGACGAGATCGGCCATTGATCCCGCAAGCAGCGCTGCAATGAGACCGAGCCCGGAACTTAAGAGATGCACGACGCCACCTTCTCGCCCGCGCAAGGCATCGGGCGTCATCGTCTGGCGCAAAGCGGCTGCATTGGTGTGGAAGACCACGTAAAGCCCGTCACCGCAGAGTTGTCCCAAACACAGCAGCCCCACCGCCAACCATAGGGGCCCCTGAGCCAGCGGAATGAAGCTCGTGACAATTCCATAGGCGAGAAGCACGCCGATCAGCAGCTTGCGGGACGAGACGCGTTCGCCGGCCCATGCCGCCAAGCGCGCACCAATGATGGCGCTGAATCCGCCAAGAGCAATGACGAAGCCCAGGATGCCTGGAGGAATGCCGAGGTCGCGCACGGCATAGAGCACATAGAGCGGCGCGAAGAAGGACAGGAAGAACATGAGCGTCGAGAAGCACAGGGTCAGTGGCCTCAACACGGGGTGACTGAAGACAAAGCGCAGCCCCTCGGCCATCTCGCGCCAGAGATTGGGCGCATGCTCGCCCGTTTCGATGGGCTTTTCGGGCCGCCGAATGGAAGCGAGCAACGCTGCCGACCACAGGTAAGACAGGGCATCGAAGAGAACGGCGAAAGGCGCGGTGAAAAGCTGGATCGCAACGCCTGCGGCGGCAGGGCCGACGACTTCGGCGACCGCGTCGGTGGTGGCGAGTTTCGCATTGCCTTCCAACAACTGATCCTGCTCGATGACGCTCGGCAGATAGGCGTTGTCCGCCGTCTGGAAGATCATGGAGAACAGCGCGACGATCGTGGCGACACCCATCACCTGACCGATGGTGATGGTGTGATACCAAGCCGCCATCGGCAGGCTCGCCAATGCAGTGGCACGAACGAGATCGGCCATGATGAGCACGCGCCGACGGCGGGTGCGGTCGATCCAAGCCCCGACGAAGGGGCTCAACAGCACGCCCGGCAAGGCGCTGAGCGCGATGAGCAGGCCGAGATCCATTGCCGTGGCGCCAAGCGACAGGGCCGCGATGATGGGCAGGCCCTCGCGCGTGAAACGGGTGCCGATTGCGGACAGGCTCTGGGCCGCCCAGAGGCGCAGAAAGTCCGGATTGTTCCAAAGACGACCGCCCCGCGGCCGGGTCAGGAAATCAGCGGCCATGATGGGACACTACTTGATAGGCCGGGTGGGCGGCTCGCTCATGCCACGCCCGAGGGGGCGCTGCATGAGCACGGTGGAAAGCCAGCGTCCATGCTTGTGGCCGATGCCCCTGATGATCCCGGCAAGCTCGAAGCCGAGGCTCCTGTGCAGGCCGATGGAACCCTTCGATTCCTCATCGCCGATCACGGCCACCATGAGCCTGAAGTCCCGCGCCTCGCATTCCCTGATCAGTTCGGTGAGCAGCGCATGCCCGACACCCTGCCCTTGAGCGGACGGCGCGATGTAGATGGAATCCTCCACCGTGGAGCGATAGGCAGGCCTGGTGCGGTAAGCGCCTGCATAGGCATAGCCGAGGATCTCGCCATCGCGCTCCGCCACGAGATAGGGATAGCCGCCCACGAGAACGGCCGCGCGGCGGCTGGCCATTTCCTCTTCGCTGGGCGGCTCAAGCTCGAACGAGGCCGTGCCGTGCAGCACTGCATGAGCATAGATGGCGGCAATGGCGGGGATATCGGTTTCAGTCGAGGGGCGGACGAGGAGGCTCATGCGCCATTGGTAAGATGAAGCCTTGCCGTACGCAATCCATCAACAAAAAGCCCCGGCTTTGAGGCCGGGGCTTTAAGATCATGCGACCGCTCGCTCTTACTCGTTGCGATTGCCCAGCAGCGAGAGGAGGAACTGGAACATGTTGATGAAGTCCAGGTACAGCTGCAGGGCACCATAGACCGACACCTTGGCGGCCGCCTCGGTGTCATAGTTGCCGTACAGGTACATCTCCTTCAGCTTCTGCGTGTCGTAGGCGGTGAGGCCCGCGAAGATCAGAACGCCGATCACGGAAATGCCGAACTGCAGCGCGCTCGACGCAACGAAGATGTTCACGATCGAGGCGATGATCAGGCCGAACAGACCCATGATCAGGAACGAGCCCATGCCCGACAGGCTGCGGCGGGTAGTGTAGCCCCACAGCGACAATGCGCCGAAGGACGCCGCCGTGATGAAGAACACCTGCACGACGCTCGCGCCCGTGTAGCGGAGCAGAAGTGTCGAGAGCGAAGCACCCATCACCGCAGCGAAAGCGAAGAAAGTGCCACGTGCCGCAGCAGCCGACATGCGGTCCATGCGGAACGAGAAGAAGAAAATGAAGGCCAGCGGCGCCAGCGCCACAACCCACATCAGAGGCGTGCCATACAGAACGCGTCCGAACTCGGTGAGCGCAATGCGGCCAGCGCCGTCCGTGGTCACAGCCAGCATGTTCACGCCTAGCGCGACGAGAGCCGAGATGGCCAGACCCAGGATCATGTTGTTGTAGACGCCGAGCATGAAGGCGCGCAGGCCCTGGTCGACCTGTGCCGCCGTCCGGGCAAAGCCGGTGCCATAGGCGGTTTGGTTTTGCTCATACGGTTGCATCGGAGCCCTTTCTCACGGTGTCCCGTTGATGTTCCCTCGAAAGGCTGGGGAGTCAGCCCTCGGCCGCCGCGATTCCCGGCGACAGAGAAAATATGAGGGGACAACCCTGGTTCCGCAAGAGGCAGCGCCAAGCTTCAAACCTTTGTGAAAAAGAAGTTTGAAGAGCAGAGTAGGTGCTGCTCCTCATAAGCCCAGGCCTGTTCTTTTATAACGCGGATTTGAAGCCTCTGATCTCAAAGGTTTCTTAAGTATTGCGCCGGCTTTTGACTCAAGATCCGCCACGTGCCCATCAATCCTAGCGCAACCGTCACCAGAACGGCCAGGGCGGAAGCCACAAGTGCACCCGACAGATCTAAGCTAAAGCTAAGGTTCATGAGGCGGGTCACGATGAAATAGGATGCGATCCCGCCCGCCAGGAGCCCGAACACGGCCGTAGCCAAGCCCAGCAGCCCATATTCGAGGGCATAGGCCGAGAGCAGCCGGGCACGGGTGGCGCCCAGGGTCTTCAGCACGACTGCATCGTAGAGACGTGCCCGATGACCGGCCGCGAGCGCACCCGCGAGAACCAGAATGCTCGCGATCAGCGCAATCGAGCTCGCGCCGCGAATGGCCATGACGAGCTGCGAGACCACGTCGTTCACGGCTTCGAGCGCATCCTTCACGCGCACGCTCGTGACCATGGGAAAGGCCTGAGCGGAACTCCGCAGGATCTTGGCATCGGTCGTGGCGTCCGACCCGTTCGGGAAGGTGACGGTGGCGAGATGCGTATGCGGCGCCCCGGCAAAGGTGTTGGGCGAGAACACCATGACGAAGTTGATGCCGAGCGAACGCCATTCCACCTCGCGCAGGTTCGCGATGGTGGCCGTGATGTTGCGGCCGAGCACGTTAACGGTGATCTCGTCGCCGATCTTGAGGCCCAATCCCTCCGCGATCTTGCGGTCGAAGGAGACGAGCGGCTTGCCGCGGTAGTCTTCGGGCCACCATGCGCCCTGCACCAGGTTCGAGCCCTCGGGCGGCGTCCTGGAATAGGTGATGCCGCGATCGCCCTCCAGCACCCAGGAAATATCCTCGGGAGCCTTGACCTCGGACACGGGCCGCCCGCCGAGCGTCACAAGGCGCCCGCGCATCATGGGCACGCGCTCGATCTGCGCGTCTCCCGCCTGCTGCTTCAGGAATCCTTCGAACGCATCCGCCTGCTGGTTCGGGATGTCGAGGAAGAAGAAGCTCGGCGCGCGTTGCGGTAGGCTCTGGGTCAGCTGCCTCGTCAGGTTGGTGTCGATGAGCGAGAGCGTCACAAGAAGCGTGATACCGAGCCCGAGCGACAGCACGAGGGATGGCGTGAGCGCACCGGGACGGTGGATGTTGGCAAGCGCCAGACGCGGAGCCGTGCGACGGGGGCGCGGGAGACGGCGGGCGAGCGCCATCAGCCCAAGCGCCACGATGCGCAGCAACAGGAAGGAGCCTGCCGCTGCCGCCACGAACATCAATGCGATGCGCCGGTCATAGGCCGCGACCACCGCAAGAGCGACGAGGGCTATGACGGAAACGCCGAGCGCCGCGAGATACCGCTTGCGCGGCCAGCGCCGCTCGGGATCGATCTGGTCGCGAAACAGGCCGGACACCGGCACGTCATGGGCGCGACCGAGCGGTGCGATGGCGAAGACGAGTGCGGTGAGCACACCGTAGAGAAGCGCGATTCCGAGTTCAGGCAGGGCGATGACCGGCTCGATCGGAATCGGCAGCAGATGACCGAAGAGAGCCGTGATGATGAATGGCAAGGCCGCGCCGATGGCCAGACCGATCACGATACCGAGCGCTGCGATCAGCATCACCTGCGTGAGATAGAGCATCACCACCTGCCCGCCCGGCGCGCCGAGGCTTTTCAGCGTCGCGATGGAAGCGCGCTTGCGGTCCACGAAACCGCGCACCGCATTGGCGACGCCGACGCCGCCGACGAGCAGCGCCGTGAGGCCGACGAGCGTCAAGAACTGCGTGAAGCGCTCGATATTCTTGGCAAAGCGCGGATCGGCATTCAGGCGGTTGCGGATTCGCCACCCCGCCTCTGGCAGAACGCGGTTTGTCTCCGCCTCGATCTGTGTCAGTCCCTCTTCGGTATTCGAGGCCTGCGGCACGGTGAGCCGGTAGGTCCAGCGCACGAGACTGCCGGGCTGGATGAGGCCCGTGGCCTTCAGGGCCTCCTGCGAGATCAGCAGGCGCGGGCCGAAGCCGATGCCATCGGCGATCTGGTCGGGCTCTTTCACGAGACGCGCGCGCAGCTCCACATTGGCACTGCCGACGGTCACCCGGTCGCCGACCCTCAAGTCGAGCCGTGCGAGAAGCGCCGGATCGACGACGGCACCGAAAGCGCCATTCCGCTCAGCGAAGAGATCGGCGGGCGAGGCTTGAGGATCGGTCTCGAGCGTGCCGACCGTGGGATAGCCCGCATCCACCGCCTTCATCTCCACGAGGCCGGAGCCCTTCTCGCCAGCAACCGCCATGGCGCGCATGGAGGCGATGACATTCACCTGTCCCTTGGAGTCGAGAAAGGCCCGCTCAGGCCCGCTCGCCTCGCGCTGGATGAGGGAAAACGCCATGTCGCCGCCGAGAATCCGGCGGCCCTCGCGAGAGATGCCTTCCGTCAGCGAGCGCGAGAGGGAGGAGACGCTCGCAATCGCCGCAACGCCGAGCGCAATGCAGGCAAGAAAAATGCCGAAGCCTTTCAGGCCCCCACGAAGCTCACGCAAGGCGAGGCGCAGGAGGAGCGGCAGGGAGGAAGAAGGTGCCTTGCGCCGCTGCGGCGTTGTCAGGGTGCCGTGCATGAGCCCGCTCCCCTTACGCTACGGCCGAGGCCGCATCGGCCTCCACCTGACCCGAGCGCAGGCGCACCATGCGGTCGCAGAGGCGAGCGAGGTTGAGATCGTGGGTCACGAGCACCAGGGTCGCGCCGCGGTCGCGTTTCAAGGCGAAGAGCAGCTCCACGATGGACTGGCCCGTATTTTCGTCGAGATTGCCGGTGGGCTCGTCCGCCACGAGGATCGCAGGGTTCGGCACGATGGCACGGGCAATCGCCACGCGCTGCTGCTCGCCGCCGGAGAGCTGGGCCGGATAATGGTGCAGGCGAGACCCTAAGCCCACGGCCTGCAGCTCGGCCTCCGCCCGCTCGAAAGCCTCGTCCTCGCCGGCCAGCTCCAGGGGCAGCGCCACGTTCTCAAGCGCCGTCATGGTAGGCACGAGGTGGAAGGACTGGAACACGATGCCGATTCGCCTGCCTCGAAAACGGGCGAGCGCGTCCTCGTCGAGCCCCGATAAATCGGTGCCGTCGACGATGACCTTGCCCGAATCAGGGCGCTCGAGACCGGCCATGGTCATGAGCAGAGTGGATTTTCCCGAGCCCGAGGGACCGACGAGGCCGACCGCTTCACCCTTGTTCACATTCAAGGAAATCCCTTTCAGGATATGCACCCGCGCGGCCCCGCGCCCGAGGCTCAAATCGACATCGTGAAGCGCGATGGCCTTGTCCTTCATGCCCGTTCATCCGATCTGTTGGAGACTTGTTCGAAGACGTTGTTTAGTCCGGCATAGATGGGAAGCCTATCAATGAAGCGCCAATCAGGCCCGTTCATGACGATCATTTTTGCGTGTGCGGCGGCCCTTGCCGCCATGATCGCCCCCTCCACCGCGCCTGCTCGGGACGGGACGCTGCGCCTCGTGGCTTTGGGCGACAGCCTGACCGCGGGCTACGGCCTGCCCCAGGAAGCCGCCTTCCCGGTGGCGCTGGAGAAAGCCCTCAAAGCCAAGGGCTACAAGGTCGAGATCGCCAACGCGGGTGTCTCGGGCGACACCTCCTCCGGAGGCCTCGACCGGCTCGACTGGTCCATCCCGGACGGCACGGACGGGGTGATCGTGGAGCTTGGCGCCAATGACATGCTGCGCGGCCTCGATCCGGCCGTCACGCGCAGGTCCATCGAGACCATCGTGGAGCGCCTTAAAGCTAAGAACATCCCCGTGATGCTCGCCGGCATGTATGCCTCGCGCAATCTGGGTCAGGACTACGTTCAGAAATTCGACACCATCTATTCCGACATTGCGAAGAAGTACGACCTTGTGCTCTATCCCTTCTTCCTCGATGGGGTGGCCGGTGAGCGGTCTCTCAGCCTGCCTGACGGCCTGCACCCGACGGTGAAGGGAGTGGAGATCATCGTCGATCGCATTCTGCCCACAGTCGAAGGCTTTCTCACCCGCCTGACCCAGCGCTGATCATCGTCAGCGCTTCCGATTTCCCTCAAACGCGGCGGCCTCATCCGCCGCGAGGAGCCTTGAATATGGAATATCGCCGCCTTGGCCGCACCGATCTCAATGTCAGCCTCATCTGTCTGGGAACCATGACCTGGGGCCAGCAGAACACCGAGGCCGAGGGCCATGAGCAGATGGATTATGCCCTCGACCAGGGCATCAATTTCTTCGACACCGCCGAACTTTATTCGATTCCCCCGCGGCCTGAGACGCAAGGCTCCACGGAGCGGATCATCGGCTCCTGGTTCAAGTCGCGCGGCACCCGCGACAAGGTGATTCTCGCCACCAAGGTGGTGGGCCGTTCCGACAGCACCTGGTTCCGGGACGACGGCTCCAAGGCCGAGCTCTCCCGCAAGCAGATCGAGGAGGCTGTGAACAAGAGCCTGAAAAGGCTCCAGACCGATTATATCGATCTCTATCAGATCCACTGGCCCGACCGCCCCATGCTCTGGGGTTCGAACCCGACGATCTACAAGCACCAGGAAGGCGATTCGCACCCGATCGGCGAAACGGTCGAGATCATGACCGACCTCGTGAAGGCCGGAAAGATCCGTCATTTCGGCCTCTCCAACGAGAGCGCCTGGGGCACCATGAGCTTCCTCAAGCACGCCGAGGCCAAGGGTCTGGCGCGGGCGCAATCGGTGCAGAACGCCTACAACCTGCTCAACCGCACCTACGAGGTGGCGCTGGCCGAAATCAGCACACGCGAGAACGTGAGCCTGCTCGCCTATTCGCCGCTGGCTCAAGGCTATCTGACGGGCAAGTATCTCGACGGCGCCCGCCCGCCGGGAGCACGCACCACGCTCTTCAACCGTGGCCAGCGCTATGAGAACGCAACGGCGGAAGCGGCCATCCGCAAATATCTGGCGCTCGCGAAGGAATTCGGCCTCGATCCGGCGCAGATGGCGCTGGCCTACGTGAATTCCCGCCCCTTCGTGACGTCCAACATCATCGGCGCGACTTCCATGGCGCAGTTGAAGACGGACATCGCCTCCATTGAGGTCAAGATCACACCGGAGCTGGAAAAGCGCATCGACGCCATCCACGTCGAGCACTGCAATCCCTGCCCGTAAATACCTCTTCCGTCATGGCCGTCCCCGGACTCGATCCGGGGATCAGACCCGGCCATCCACGTCTTGAACGGGTGGAAGCGTGGATGCCCGCACTTGTTGCGGGCATCACGGCGGAGCAGTCCTGACCGGAACAAAGCCTGCTGTCCATCGTCTGTTTCTCAAAGCGTAAGCCAAAGCTCGGGAGGCGCCGCATGCCACGTCTGTTCACCGGCATCGAGATTCCCGCCGAGATCGGCTTGGCGCTGTCCACCTATCGCGGCGGGTTGCCGGGCGCGCGCTGGGTCGATCCTGAAAGCTACCACATCACCTTGCGTTTCATCGGCGATGTGGACGAGCGCATCGCCGATGACGTGTGCTCGATCCTTGGTGATTCCCGTTGGCGCGAGCCCATCACCATCACCTTCGACAGGCTCGGCACTTTCGGCGGATCCAAGCCCCGCACCGTGTTCGCTCATACCTCCGACAACGGCGAGCTCGCCGATCTGCAGGCCGAGCAGGAACGCATGATGCGCCAGATTGGCTTGCCCCCCGAAGCCCGCAAGTTCACGCCACACGTCACGCTGGCGCGCCTGAAGAACGCCTCGCCCATCGATGTGGCGGATTACATGGCGACCCGAGGCCATTTCCAGAAGCTCACCTTCACCATGAACCGCTTCGTGCTCTATTCGTCGAAGGCGTCCGTGGGCGGCGGGCCATACGTTATCGAAGCGGCGTACCCCTTAAGCTAGCTCGACGGCCAAGCTCCGAACCGTTACGCCAAGGTTCATGGCAGCACTTATTTTTCTCACTCATCCCGAAGTCGTCATCGATCCGCAGGTGCCCGTCCCCCGCTGGCCCTTGAACGACACGGGCCGCAAGCGCATGAGTCGCTTTGCGGATGCGCTCTCGGGCACGCGCCTTTCCTCGATCCACGCCAGCACGGAACAGAAGGCGATGGACGGTGCCGCCATCGTGGCGGAGCGTTTTGGCCTGCCCTATCAAGCGCATGAGGATGTCGGTGAGAACGACCGCTCGGCGACAGGCTATATCGCGCCACCCGAATTCTGGGAGGTGGTGGATGCCTTCTTCGCCAACCCGCACGAGAGCATCCGCGGCTGGGAGCGCGCCATCGACGCACAATCGCGCATCGTCAATGCCGTGAGACGGATCGCGGCGGAGGACGACGGCTCCGGCGATACTCTCGTTGTCGCCCATGGCGGCGTGGGCTGCCTGCTCATGGCTCATCTGCAGCAGGTGGAGATCGGGCAGGAAAGCCGCCCTCGGCATTCGGGGGGCAGCTGCTTCATCGTGGTCGACCGCGAGACGCTCTCGCTCAGGCAGGATTGGCGCACCATCGAGGAAGCCGCGTTCCCCGTGAGCCGACATTCAGACTTTGACCTTGCTTCGCGGCGAACTCAGGGATAGCCCTCCCCTTCATCGACGACATGAAGGACAAGAGCGATCCGATGGACGGCGCGCGCCTGGCAAAAGTCATCCCCGGAATCGCTTTGTGCGCAACCATCTCCGCTGCCGCGATCGGCCTGCAGATGCTCGAGGAGCACTGGACCGGCCGGCCCTGGATCGAGGCGCTCGTCATCGCGATCCTCATCGGCACGGTGGTCAGAACTCTCTGGACGCCGGGTGCCCGCTGGGTTCCGGGCATCGGATTTTCCGCCAGGACATTGCTTGAGATCGCCGTGATGCTGCTGGGCGCCTCCATCAGCTTTCAGGCGGTGCTGCAGGCAGGCTCCGGCCTCATCCTGGGTATCGCCGTGGTGGTGGCTCTTGCCATCGGCGCGAGCTACGGTCTGTGCCGCCTGTTGGGCTTGCCCTGGCGCATGGCGGTTCTGGTCGCTTGCGGCAACTCGATCTGCGGCAACTCCGCCATCGCGGCTGTGGCCCCCGTGATCGGCGCAAAGTCTGAGGATGTGGCCTCCTCCATCGCGTTTACCGCCATTCTCGGCGTGATCGTCGTGCTCACCCTGCCTCTGCTGATGCCTCTGCTCGGACTTTCCCTCACCCAATACGGTGTGCTTGCGGGTCTCACCGTCTATGCGGTGCCGCAGGTGCTCGCCGCGACCGTGCCGGTGAGCATGGTCAGCGCGCAGATCGGCACGCTCGTCAAGCTCGTGCGCGTGCTGATGCTGGGACCTGTGGTGATTGCGCTGTCGCTGAGAATGGGCCGGGAAACGGCCACGAAGAGCCTGTCCCTGAATCGCTTCGTGCCCTGGTTCATCATCGGGTTCCTTGGACTGGCGGCGCTTCGCTCGCTCGGCGTGATCCCCGATGCGATCCTCGGCATCGTCACGCCGACAGCGACCCTGCTCACGGTGATATCCATGGCGGCCTTGGGGCTCGGCGTCGACCTGAAGATCCTCGGCCGGGTCGGCGGGCGCGTGACCCTGGCGGTGACGCTCTCGCTTCTCGTGCTGATCGCGATCAGCCTGGGGCTCATCCGGCTGCTTGGGATGGCGTGAGGGCTTGAAACATCTCACGCGTGCTTCATCACTAAGTCATCTCATCCTGTCAGAAACGAAGCCGCCCATGCCCCGCTTGACCGAAGCCGAACGCCAGGAACTTCTCTCCGCCCTCGATGGCTGGGCTCTCGTGGAGGGCCGCGACGCCATCGAAAAGCGCTTCGTGTTCGACGATTTCAATGCAGCCTTCGGCTGGATGACCCGCGTGGCGCTGGTGGCCGAGCCCATGAACCATCATCCGGAATGGTTCAACGTCTATAACAAGGTGGACGTGACGCTCTCGACCCACGATGCCAATGGCCTCACCCGTCGCGATATCGAGCTGGCGCAGCGCATGGACCAGCTCGCCGTCGGACTGACGAAGGCCTGACGCTATGGCGGAGCAGAACATTCTCACCGGCGGATGCGCCTGCGGGCAGCTGACGTTTCAGGTGCGTGGAGCGCCCAAGCGCGTGGGCCTCTGCCATTGCATGACCTGCCGCAAGATGAGCGGCAGCGTCTTCAACGCCTTCGCAGTCTTCCCCGCGGATCAGGTGACGATTTCCGGCGAAAGCCGAGGCTGGGAGGCTTCGCCCGGCAGCCCGCGAGACCGCTTCTGCCCGCGATGCGGCTCGCAGGTGTTTTACTGGGATGGCGGCGACGAGATCGAGATCAAGCTCGGCGCTTTCGATCGGACGGATGTCTTCACGCCTACCTATGAGACCTGGACCAAGCGTCGCGAATCCTGGCTCCGCACCCCGGATCTGATCAGCTATCCGGAGAACCGGGGTGAGAGAACCTCATAAGGTTACTTCGGCTGCATGCGCAACGCGCCGTCGAGACGGATGCCCTCGCCGTTGAGCATGTCGCTCTCGATGATGCTCTTGACGAGCTGCGCATATTCCTCGGGCCGTCCGAGGCGCGAGGGGAACGGCACGTTGGCTTCCAGCGCCTTGCGATAATCCTCCGCGATTCCTTCGAACAGCGGCGTTTGGAAGAGGCCCGGCATGATCGTCATCACGCGGATGCCGAATCCCGACAGATCGCGCGCCACCGGCAGCGTCAGCGCGAGCACGCCACCCTTGGAAGCGGAATAGGCCGCTTGCCCGATCTGCCCGTCCTGGGCTGCGACCGAGGAGGTGTTGACGATGACGCCGCGCCCACCATCCGGCGTCACGGGCTCCAGCGCCGCCATGGCGGCGGCAGACTTCGAGATCATCGCATAGGTGCCGATGAGGTTGATCTCCACCGTCTTGCGGAAGCTCGCGAGATCGTGCGGGATGAGCTCACCCGTCTCGCGCTTCTTCGTGACCGTGCGGCGGCCCGGCGCAATTCCTGCGCAGTTCACGAGAATGCGCTCGACGCCGTTCCTCTCGCGCGCCTTTACGAGTCCCACGTCGATGGAGGCCTCGTCCGTCACGTCCACCTGGCAGAACAGACCGCCGATTTCGCGGGCAACCGCCTCGCCGCGCTCCGCGTTCATATCAAAGATGGCGACTTTCACGCCCTGTGCCGCGAGCATGCGCGCCGTCGCTTCACCGAGGCCGGAAGCGCCTCCCGTGACGATAGCGGCCATCAATTTGTCGAGCTTCATGGGTTTTCTCCTCCCTTGAGGATGCTTGTAGGCAATCCTTAGATAGGTGGATACCTAGACTGTCGAAGGAGCATAAGGAGCATGAGCGAGCCCTTCATGAAGCCTTTCACCAAGGCCGAGATGGACGCCATGCGCGCGGCCACCCGTGACGAGGAGAGCCTGAAGCAGCGGTTCTGGGACAAGCTGAAGCGCGTTGCGGGCAAGATCCCCTTCGCGGAAGATCTCGTGGCCGCGTTCTATTGCGCCACGGACTCCAAGACTCCGAGCCGCGTGAAGCTGATTCTCCTAGGTGCCATCACCTATTTCGTTCTGCCGCTCGATGCGGTGAGCGACCTCCTGCCGCTCATCGGCTTTGCCGATGACGCCGCCGTGCTGGCTGCGGCAATTACGCAGGTCGCAGGTTCCATTACGGAAGAGCATCGGGCTAAGGCACGGAAGACGCTAGGGGAAGTTACCCCGGAGCAGGAATGAGCAACGGAAATTTATAAGATTTTATTCAGAAATGATGAATATTGACTTATTGCAACATTATAATCTTTCCTCTATACAACACTTGTTCATCAGAAGTTATTTCAATTCCTCCTTTTCGAACAACGAACAGCTTTTCCAAGGACAACTCGGCGGGCCGCTTTTGCGGCCCCTTATTTTTGCCCGCCGAATAATGCCGCGTTTCGACGCATCGCCAACGGGCAGAGGGCGGGTTACGGCATGGTGAAGAGTTCTTAACCATCCTCCTTTATTGTCCGCCCCCATGACGACAGCATCTCTCCAGCGCGGCATCGCCGCGGGCATCCTTTCCGCCGTTCTCGTTCTCGGAACCGGGCCTGCAGCTCTGGCTCAGTCCCGCCCGGCGCAGAAGCCTCCTGCAGCCAAGACGGCTCCTGTAAAGACGGCTCCTGCCAAGCCGGCGGCTGCGGCATCGAAGGTGAAGCCCACAGCCACGACGAGCAAAGCCACCTCGGCCGCGAAGCCCGCGGCTGCCGCTGCCGCAGCAGGTGCTGGCGCCGCGGCGATTGCAGCCAAGCCTGCCCAAGCGGCCACGGGTCCGGGCGGCGCCTCGCTGGTGACGTCTTACGGCGATTGGGGCGTCTATACGGCTCAGGCCGGACGCTCGAAGATCTGCTACGCCCTCAGCCAGCCCCAGGACCGGCTGCCGAAGAGCGTGAACCGGGATCCGGCTTATCTCTTCGTGTCCTTCCGTCCGGCGGAGAACGTGAAGAACGAGGTCGCCCTGGTGCTTGGCTTCGCCGCCAAGGAGAACGGCCCGGCGGAAGCCGCTGTCGGCAACACGTCCTACGCGCTGATCACCAAGGCCTCCAATGCGTGGCTGAAGAACCCGGCCGAGGAAGGCCAAGCCATCGCCACCATGGCCCGCAGCGGGACGATGACCGTGAAGATGCAGTCCGCCCGCGGCTCCAGCCTGACGGACCGCTATTCGCTGAACGGCTTCAGCAAGGCCCTGGAGCATGCCCGCAAGGAATGCGGTGTTTAAATCGCCATACCTTGCAAATCACGCTGCCAATGAGCATCTTCCGGGTCTCGCGCCCGGAATTTTGCTTATCGGAGCTCACGGTTTCGGCGCAATCGTGTTATAGAGCACGCCAATTCCCAACAACGAGGCTCGAGATTTCCCATGGCGACGGCGCTCGACATCGCCAAGCGTAACCCCAATGCGGCCCCTCTGGCCGTGAGCGATGCCGCACGCGCGGCCGGGTCGACCGCTTTGTCCATTGAAAAGACGGCCGAGATGCATGTGGCGGCGGGAGCCGCCCCCGGCGGAGCCTCGCTCGTCGGCCTCACCCGCGACCAGCTGAAGGACTCCCTTGCGGCCATCGGCGTGCCCGAGCGCGAGCTGAAGATGCGCGTCGCCCAGCTCTGGCACTGGATCTATTTCCGCGGGGCAACGGACTTCTCCGAGATGACCAATGTGGGCAAGGAGCTGCGCGCCAAATTGGCCGCCGCCTACACACTCGCCCGGCCTACGGTCGTCTCCGAGCAGGTGTCGAAGGACGGCACCCGCAAATGGCTGATCCGCATGCCCTCCACCGGCCCGCTCGACAAGGGCGCGGAGATCGAGTGCGTGTATATTCCGGAAGTCGATCGCGGCACGCTCTGCGTGTCGAGCCAGGTCGGCTGCACGCTCACCTGCTCCTTCTGCCACACGGGCACGCAGCGCCTCGTGCGCAACCTGACCTCCGCCGAGATCGTGGCGCAGCTCATCGTGGCGCGCGATGCCATCGGCGACTGGCCCCACGCCACGCCGCCGGAGGGTGCTTTCGTGCCGACCGATGGCGGACGCTTCGTGTCCAACATCGTGTTCATGGGCATGGGCGAGCCGCTCTACAACATCGACAACGTGATCGACGCCATCGGCGTCATGTCGGACAACGAGGGCCTCGGCCTCTCGCGCCGCCGCATCACGGTGTCCACCTCCGGCGTCGTGCCGCAGATGGAGCGGCTGGGTGCGGAAGCCAACACCATGCTCGCCATCTCGCTCCACGCGGTGCGCGACGACCTGCGCGACGTGCTGGTGCCGATCAACCGCAAATACGACATCAAGCAGCTGCTCGATGCCTGCCGCGCCTATCCGGGCCTGTCGAACGCCCGCCGCATCACCTTCGAATATGTGATGCTCAAAGGCGTGAACGACTCGGACGCCGATGCGCGCGAGCTCGTTCGCCTGCTGAAAGGCATTCCGGCGAAGATCAACCTGATCCCGTTCAACCCCTGGCCCGGCTCGAAATACGAGTGCTCGGACTGGGAGCGGATCGAGCGCTTCTCCGAGATCGTCTACCGCGCCGGCTACGCCTCGCCGGTCCGCACCCCGCGCGGCCGCGACATCCTGGCCGCCTGCGGCCAGCTCAAGAGCGAGACCGAGAAGCTGCGCGCCCGTGCCCGCATGATGGCCGAGCAAGGCATTGGGGCCGAGGGCGTCTACGCGCTGGGGGATGGGGAGTAAGGCTCCCTCGAAGAGAGCCCCATCCAAACGCAGCACTGTTCCGCTCCGATCGGAATGTGATATCAGAGCCCCGAGCTGGCCAATGCCAGCTTGGAGAAGCCCATGGATCGCCAACTCAAGGGGATTGTTGCCGCTACTCTGGCAGCTCCCTATGTTGCCAGCCTTCTGATGGCACTACGGATCGTCATCTTCGAGTACCGGAGTGCAAACGCGCTCTTCACAGAACGTTTTTACGGTGACATCGCCCTCCTAGGCACCATCGGGCTGTTCTACGCTGGTCTTCCCACGCTGATCCTGTCGCTGATCGCTGCCAGTATTCTCAATATGCTGAAGTTGCGATCGGTAGCGTCATCTCTCCTCTTCGGTTCGGTCGTTGGCTCGGCCTTCGGCCTGTTCCTGAGTGCATCCAGCTTCAGAGACAATGTCCACCTGATGCTGATCTTCGCGGCGTCCGGCGCCATCTGCGGCTGGATCTACTGGCGCATCGCCATCAGGCGGACACCTCCGAACGGCCATGCTATAGAGGCGGAATGATCCGCTGGCTCCTCCTGATCCCCTTCGCACTCCTCATCGCCATCGGCATGAGCAGCCTGTTCTTCTTCATCGCCTCCATGGTCGATCCGCTCATGGCGACGCTCACGGGGGAGACGCTGTTCGTCGGATTCTGGCACCTCCTGGATGCGGTGTTCTCATCCGACGATCCCGCTCCCATCGTGGCCGATGCCATGCTCACCGTGGGGCGCATCATGTTCACGCTGCTCGTGCTGCCGCCGCTGGTGATTGCGGTGATCAGCGAGGTGCTGAGGATGCGCAGCCTGCTCTGGTATGCGCTCGCCACCGGCATTCTGACGGCTGCGGTGCCATGGATTTTGCGCGGCGCGGCACGCGTTCAGAACCCCGAAGAATTGCATGTCAGCGCGATCCTCGGCCTCACCGGCGCGGTGGCAGGCTTCATCTATTGGGCCATTGCAGGCCGCGATGCGGGAGGGCGGACCGCTCCTCCGGCACCGCCTACCTCGCAGATGCCGTCAGGATCTTGACCGCGAAGGCTCCGAACAGGCCCGCGAAGGAATAATCGATTCCCCGCATCACCTTGGGGTGGTTGCGCAACAGCGCGATCACCTTCTCGGCGCCCAGGATCATGATGGCGCCCATGGGGGCGGTGAGCGCGATGAAGTAGAGGCCGAGGAACAGGAGCTTGTCCGACGCATGCGGGTCTCCCGCATCGACGAATTGCGGCAGGAAGGTCACGAAGAACAGAACCACCTTCGGGTTCGTGAGATTGATGCCGACACCCACGAAGAAGGTCTTCCAGAACGAGACCTCGACCCGGCTCTCCTCCTTCACGGACAAAGCCGAGCCGTTGCGCACGGCATCGAAAGCAAGCCACAGGAGATAGAGCGCGCCGACGACTTTCAGAATTGTGAAGGCCGTGACCGAGGCCGCCAGCAGGGCCGAGAGGCCCAGAGCGGCAAGAAGCGTGTGGACGCAGCACCCCGCCATGGCGCCCAGCATGGAGGCCATGCCGGCCTTTCGCCCGCCGGACATGGTTTTTGCCAGGAACAGGCTCATGTCCGGCCCTGGCGTGATGAACAGCACGAAGCAGGCGAACGAATAGGCGAGCAGGGTGCTCAAATCGGGCAGAAAGGTCATAGGGGTTAAGCCTCGTCCACGGGCGGCCGGATCATGCCTCAATCGCCTGTTTACGGCCAGAGAAAATCGCCTTGTTGAAACAGCATACTTGCCCCATGTCTTGAACCGGCCAAGTTTGTGGAACTTATGAAAATGCGAGAAGGACAGACATGAAGGCTTCGCCCCTGTGGACCCGGATCCGCATCGCCCTGACCGGATTAACTCTCGCCTTCGGCCTGTCCGCCTGCGGGATCAACAACGTGCCGACCTATGAGGAACAAGCCAAGGCCGCCTGGAGCGAGGTGCAGAACCAGTATCAGCGCCGCGCCGACCTGATTCCGAACCTGGTGGAGACCGTCAAAGGCTTCGCCCAGCAGGAGCGCGAGGTGCTGACCCAGGTGACGGAAGCCCGCGCCAAGGCCACTCAAGTTCAGGTCGATGCCTCCACGGTGACCGACCCTGAAAAATTCCGCCAGTTCCAGGAGGCGCAGAACCAGCTCTCCGGCGCGCTCGGCCGCCTGCTCGCCACCGTCGAGCGCTATCCGGAGCTGAAATCCAACGCCAACTTCCTGGCGCTCCAGTCGCAGCTGGAGGGCACCGAAAACCGCATCGCGGTGGCGCGTCGCGACTACATTGCGGCCGTGCAGGCCTACAACACGGAGCTGCGCACCATTCCGGGCCGCTGGATCGCAGCGGTCATCTATCCCGACGCCAAGCCCATGGAGACCTTCACGGCCACCGCCGGCTCCGAGCGGCCGCCGCAGGTAAAGTTCTAACCACATGACGAGCGCAGGCGGCTTTCCCTCCGCCCTCGGCGGTCAGGTGCGGCTGCATCACGCCGCCGCGCTCGTCCTTGCGCTCTTTTTCGTTTTCTGGCCACTCGCGGCTCTCACCCAAACCTTCCCGCCCCTCACCGGCCGCGTGGTCGATACGGCCGATCTCCTGAAGCCGGAGGAGCGGGCGGCATTGGAGTCCAAGCTCAAGGCGCATGAGGACAAGACCTCCGATCAGGTGGTCGTCGCCACCGTGCGCTCCCTCGAAGGCACGAGCGTCGAGGATTACGCCAACCGCCTCTTCCGCACCTGGCAGCTCGGGCAGAAGAAGAACAACAACGGCATACTGCTGCTGGTCGCGCCCAACGAGCGGAAGGTCCGCATCGAGGTCGGCTATGGACTGGAGGGCGCGCTTACCGATGCGCTCTCAAAGGTGATCATCACCACGGCGATTGCCCCGCAATTCCAGAAGGGCAATTTTGCAGGCGGAATCGAGGCCGGCACCGATGCCATCCTCTCGATCCTCACAGGCGATGCGGAGCAGTGGCAGCGTCGGGCCGAGCTGCGCGAGGATCAGACCTCGAGCATGGATACGATCATCACTTTCCTGATCATCGCCTTCATCGTCTTTCAGGTTTATCGCGCCATCCGCGGGGCCGGCAGGCCGGGTGCCTACCGCCGTCGCCGCAGTTCCGGCCCCTGGATCATCCCCACGGGAGGCGGCTGGTCCGGTGGTGGAGGCTGGTCGGGCGGTTCAGGCGGCGGAGGCTTTTCGGGCGGAGGCGGCTCGTCGGGCGGCGGCGGAGCGTCGGGGAGCTGGTAGATGATTTCGGAACACGATCGACACAGGCTCTCACAGGTCATTCACGAGGCGGAAAAAGGCACCGCGGGCGAGATCTTCGTCGTGGTGGCCCGCCAGGCCAGCGCCTATCGCGCGATCCCGGCCCTTTTAGGTCTCTTTGTCGCGCTCATCATGCCCTGGCCGCTGATCTGGTTCACGAGCCTCGGGCCCTCGCGGATCTTCCTGATCCAGCTCATCGTCGCCTTTGTGCTGAATTTCGTGCTGGCTTGGCCGCAGATTCACTTGGCGCTGATCCCGGGCAGCATCAAACGCGCGCGGGCCCATGAAGCGGCTTTGCGGGAATTCGCGAGTCATGGGCTCTCGCGCACGCAAGGGCGGACGGGCGTGCTGATCTATGTGGCGGCAGCCGAGCATTATGCCGAGATCATCGCCGATATCGGCATCGCCGACCGGGCCGGCCCCGCCGCTTGGCAGGAGATCATCGCGGAGCTGATCGAGGCAATCCGTCAGGGCAGGCCCGGCGACGGTCTCATCCAGGCAGTGCAGCGTGCGGGCGCAATCTTGGCCCAGCATGCGCCGCCTCAGACGCATGACACGGACGAGCTGCCGAATAAGGTCGTGATTCTTTAGAAATCAGAGACCAGCGCTCTTCGCGGCACCCAGGATCACGCTGGGCCTGTCGTCATGCGAAGTCTGCAGCAGCACCACATAGCCATCTCCGCCACCGCGGGCGGTCTCGACCGGCACCTCGAAGCGGGCGGAGCCGCCGTGCCATTCGCCGATGCGCTTCAGTCCACGCACCACATTGGCATAGGTGACCGTCTTGCCTTTGTTCTCGCCGCGCTCGATGGGGACCGTCTGCGAACGCAGCACCGGCAGCACCCACACTTGCGCTTCGCGCTGCATGGTCTCCCCCGTCTCCAAAACCGACACGGTGACCATGCCATTCTGCTCAGCGATCGTGACATCGACCGGAAGAGCTGAGCGGCCCTTCAGGGTCATCTGGATCGCTTTCTCGATCTGCACCTGGTCGGAGCCGATGCACGATTTCTTGCCGTTCACGATCATCTGCGGCGTGAAGATCTGACGGTCGCTCCGGGCGTGGGCATAATTCTTCTGACGCGCCGTGAAATCGGCGTGGGCCAGCGTGTCCTTCCAGCCGAGATAATCCCAGTAGTTCACGGGAAAGGAGAGCGCCACGATATCAGGTTGCCTCGAATACTCGACCAGCAGCGCATCGGCCGGCGGGCAGTTCGAGCAGCCCTGGCTGGTGAACAATTCCACAACCGCCCGGGGCGGCTCCGCAAAAGCGGGTTCCAGGAGCGCGGCCAGGCCGGTCGCGGCCAGAAAGAGTTTCAGTCGAGACGCCATGATGCCTGTCATCAAACACCAAGGGTTGCTCAATGGGAACTCACGTTACCTTGAGCTTCACTCCCGGCTTTGGCCGGAACCCGCCAGCGGCGGTGCATCCACAGCCATTGTTCAGGGTATTCGCGCACCCATTGCTCCACCACGGAGGTCATGGCCTGCATGGCGCCTTGCACATTGATCTGCCCGTCAGGATCGCGGGGCAGGTCGAGCGGAGGCGTGAGCTGCAGGCGGAAGCGGTGATCGGCCAAGCGGATGACGCGCACGCCATGGACCGGACAGTCGAACTGTCGGGCGAACTTGCCGAGGATCGGATTCACCAGGGCCGGACGGCCCATGAAGTTCACGATCACACCCCGGGTGAAATGCTGGTCGATGAGCATGCCGAGATGCCCGCCCTTCTCCAGCGCCCCCTGCATGGCGAAGGCCGCGCCCTGGCGGGCCGCCTCCAGGTTGCCCATGGTTTCGCTGCGGATTTCGTGCAGCACCCGGGCAATGGCCGGATCGTTGGGCGCACGGAACACCGCCGTGGCGTCGAGCCCGAAGCGGGCGGCGCAGATCGCGGGCAGCTCCCAATTGGCCAAATGGGAGGAGAAGATAATACCGGGCTTGCCGTCGTCACGAAGCGCCAGGAAGTGCTCGATGCCATCCACTTCCGTGCGGCCGGGAACAGGGCTGTCCGGATCGAAATCGAACAGGTTGCCGAGATGCGGATATTCCCCGCCCGTACGGCCAAGATTGTCCCAGGCGGCCCGGGCGAGCGCCTTCACCTCGGCTTCGGTTTTTTCCGGATAGGCGGCCCGGATATTGGCCAAAGCCGTCCGGTGCGCCTTCAACAGCGGCCCGATAGTGCGGGCGAGCGCAGCACCAATGGCCCCCGAACGTTCGGGGCCGATGGCCCGCGAGAAGGCAAAGACGCTCCGCACGATGCCGACCATCACCGCCTCGGAGAGACGCGAAAGAAGGCTGCGGGGGCGGTGGCTCTGCTGCACGATGGGGAAATCCGGTAGGGCAAGGAAAAGGCTCCGCGTGTTTTTCGCGAGGAGCCCGCTTCGTCAAGATCTATGGTTGCAAGATCTACGGTTGAAGGACTTTCCGTTCCAGGCGTCAGAAGGTCACGATGACCTTGCCAAAGACCTTGCGGCCTTCCAGCCGCTCCAGGCCCTTCTGGAACTCGTCGAGGGGGAACACGGAGTCAATGACCGGGGTCATGCCCTTGGCCATCTTGTCAAGGGACTGGGCGATGTTCTCGATGCGGCAGCCGAAGGAGCCAAAGATCCGGTATTGCTGCTGGAAGAGCTGCATCAGGTTCATGGTGGTGGACACGCCCGAGGTCGAGCCGCAGGTGACGAGGCGGCCGCCGCGCTTGAGGCAGAGCAGCGAGCCGTTCCAGGTCTCCGCGCCCACATGCTCGAACACCACATCGACGCCCTTGCGCTTGGTGAGCTGACGAACCTCGCCCTCGAAGCGTTCCTTCCGGTAATTGATGACGTAATCGGCGCCCAGAGCCTTCGCCTTCTCGCCCTTCTCGTCGTCGCCGACCGTGGTATAGACCGTGCAGCCGATGGCTTTGGCCATCTTGATCGCCGCCGTACCGATGCCCGAACCACCTGCATGGATCAGGATCGACTCGCCGGGCTCGAGCTTGGCGTTGTCGAAGAGCATGTGCTGGACCGTGCCGAAGCCGATCGGGGCGCAAGCCGCCTGCTCGAAGGTCACACCCTTCGGCACCGGGATGACGAGACGCTCGGGACGGTTGATCAGCTCGCGGGCAAAGCCGTCGATATGGAAGCCCATGATGCCGGCGACGTTCTCGCAAAGATTATCGCGACCCTCCCGGCAGGCCTTGCAATGGCCGCAGGTCTCGGCGCCGTACATGGTGACCGGGTCGCCAACCTTGAACCGGGTGACGCCCTCGCCCACCGCAGCGATCTCGCCCGAGGCCTCGACACCGACCGCCTGCGGCATCTTGCGCTTGGCAAAGGCCATGCCGCGGAAGCCCCAGACATCGAGGTAGTTCAACGCCAGCGCCTTGACCCGCACCTGCACCTCGCCCGCGGCGGGCTGCGGTGGGACGTCGATCTCGGTGATGCGAAGGTCACGATCGCCGAAAAGCTGAAGGGAGCGCATGCGGTAATTCCTATTCAGCGTCATCCCCGGACGTGTTCCGGGGATCCACGTTTTGGATGGATCAGACATGGATGGCCGGGACAGGCCGACCATGACGGGAAACTGTTTCGGCGGCTTAAAGGGCGAGCGGATGAATGGCAAGGTCCAGCCATTCAGGCAGCCGTCCCGAACCGCGCCCCTTTTCCCTCGCCGCAAGGGAGAGGGAAAAGGGCCATTCCCATTGAACGATCCGGGCTCTGCTGCGCAGCCCCTGGGATGCCGCATTGGGCCTTACCGATGAACTCCAAGCATCGACGTGAGGCCGCCATCGATGGGCAGCACCGCGCCGGTGATGTAGGCGGCAGGTTCGCTCAGGAGGAAGGAGGCCAGACCTGCGATCTCCTCCGGCTTCGCGAAGCGCCCGGCAGGGATCTGCTTTTCCATGGTCTCGCGATAGGCCGCGTAGGGAGCCATCATGTCCGTGTCGATGAAGCCCGGCGCGATCACGTTGACGGTGACGCCGCGCTTGGCTGTCTCGACGGAGAGCGTGCGGCAATAGGAGAGGAGCGCACCCTTGGACGCTGCGTAGGCAGCATTGCCCGGATTGCCCTGAAGCGCCGCCACCGAGCCGATGGCGACGATGCGGCCCGCCTTGCTACGGATCATGCCGCGCATGAGGGATTTGGCGATGCGCGTCAGCGACCAGAAGTTCACCTGCATGGCGGCTTCGGCCTTGTCCTGCTGCATCATGGCGGCAAGCGCGTCATAGGGCTGGCCGGCATTGTGGATGAGCGCGAAAAAGCTTTCGCCCTCCAGCATCTCACAGAAGGATTCGAGCGCCGCCTTGTCGGCGAGGTCGACCTCATGCGCCCTGATGGTGCGACCGGGATTCGCCTGCATCAGCTCATCGGCCAGAGCCCTCGCTGCATCGCCCGACGAGCGATAGGTGAAATCGACGTCGTGACCCGCAGCCACAAGCGAGCGCACGATGGCAGCTCCAACACCTTTGCCGCCACCGGTGACGAGAACGCGCGTCATGTCTTACGCCCCCTTGGGCTCGGCCCCGAAGACGAGGCAGGTGTTCTGGCCGCCGAAGCCGAACGAGTTCGAAAGCACGTATTTCACGTTCCCATCGCGCGCGACATTCGGCACCACATCGAGCGGGATCGCGGGATCGGGCACCTGATAATTGATCGTCGGTGGAATGCGGCCCGTCGCAATCGTGAGCAGCGACATCACCGCCTCCACCGCGCCTGCTGCGGTGAGCGTGTGGCCGATCATCGACTTGTTCGACGAGATCGGAAGGCTTGCCATGCGCTCGCCGAACACGGCGGTGCAGCTCATGGCCTCCATCTTGTCGTTCTCCGGCGTCGAGGTGCCGTGCGCGTTGATGTAGTCGATCTCGTCGGGCGCAACGCCGGCATCGTCGAGCGCCTGTCTGATGGCCGCAATCGCGGGTGAGCCATCGGGCGACGAGCGCGTGCGGTGGAAGTTATCGCCCTTCTCGCCGCAGCCGAGCACGTAGCCGAGGATCGTTGCGCCGCGCGCCATCGCGGCTTCTGCGTTCTCCAGCACGAGGGCGGCACCGCCCTCGCCCATCACGAAGCCGTCGCGGTTCTTGGAGAAGGGCTTCGACGCGCCTTCCGGATTCTCGTTCTGCGTCGAGAGAGCCGACAACAGCGAGAAGCGGATGAGCGACTCCGGGTTCACCGAACCGTCGGTGCCGATGCAGAGCGCCGCATCCGTCTCGCCGCGGCGGATCGCCTCGACGCCGAGCTGGATGGCGGTGGCGCCCGACGAGCAGGCCGTGGAGAGCGAAATCGGCGAGCCCTTCGTTCCGAACCGGTCGGCGACGCGGTCGGCAACCGTGCCGAAGATGAAGAGATCGTGCCACTTCTTGAACTCGCCCGTGGCTGCGGCCTTCAGCAGATCCTTGTAGGTGATCTCACCGGTCTGGCCCGAAGCCTTGGCGAGTGCCTCACGCTGCGGCCATTCCATCTCGACCGGCGGCACGGCGATGAAGAGCGCGCCGGGAAATTCACTCGATGCGAGGCCCGACTGGCCGATGGCCTCTTCCGCCGCCAGCATCGCGAGACGCTCGGAGAGCATCGGCGCACAGAAGGGCTCCACATCGATGAAGTCGATGGTGCCCGCGATCGTGGTGCGCAGGCCGTCCGTGGGGAAGCGGTTGATGCGGTGAATGCCGGACTTTCCCGCCGTCAGCGCGGCCCAGGTGGCATCCTTGCCCTGGCCGAGGGAGGTGACCACGCCCATGCCGGTGACGGCAACGAGCGGACGGCCCTGTTTGTCGCGAAGCGCCATGCCGTTCTCCTCTTAAGCCTTGGTGACGCGCATGGCGCCTTCGCCGCGCCAATGGCCGATGGACGTGACGAGGGCGTCGCTCGCCTTGCCATTCGCGATGAGGCCTGCTGCCAGCGCGACGCCCGCCGGGGCCTGCGCCTCCATGGTATGGCCGATCACGTCGCCGCTCGCATGAACCGGAGCGCCCGGAGCGATGTCCTTGAGAGCCGCGAGCTCTTCTTCCGTGATGCCCTTCACGCCTGTCGCGCCGGAAATCACCACGTCGGGCTTTCCATCGAGCTGCTTGGAAAGGCCATGGAGCGCCTGTTCGACACTGCCCGGCTTACGGCGCGAGCGGCCGGAGGCAACGCCCGAAAGCACGGCCAGCGGCTCTGCGCCGCGTGCCTGAGCGTGTTCGCGGGATTCGAGCACAAGGAAGCAGGCCGCGGAACCGAGAATCATGCCACCGCCGTCAGCGGGGCGGCTCAAGACCGGCGCATAGGGCTTCTTCCAGAGAAAGCCACCCATCTCGTAGATCAGCAGCACGTCGGGCCGCTCGGCATTGTAGGCGCCGCCGACAAGGAAGATGTCGTCCTGGCCCGCCGCAATGCGCTCCTTGGCGATGCGGATCGCATCGACGCCGCTCGATTCCTCGCCCATGAAGGTGCGCGATCCGCCCGTAACGCCATGGACGATGGAAATATTGCCCGCGAGCAGATTGGAGAGCTGCGCCAGGAAGAGCGTGGGGCGCAGGTCGCCCATCAGGTGCTCGTTGAGGAACACGCCCGGGTTCTCGGCACTGCGAAGTCCCGTGAGAATCTGCCCGTCGACCGCATAATCGCGCTCACCGCCGCCGGCCGCCACGATGAGCTGCATACGGTTTTTGAGCTCCGCATCCTCCTTCGCGCCAGCAGAGTCGAGGGCGAGGCCTGCGGCATAGCAGCCGAGCTTCTGCCAGGCTTCCATCTGCCGCTGGTCGGATTTCTTCGGAATCTGGCGATCCCATTCGGGCGCCGTGACGGGATGGACCGCGTAAGGCGCGAAGGTCTCGGCATCGGTCTTCGGTGCGCCCGAGAGCGCAGCGAGATGCACGTCCAGGCCCTCGCCTGTACAGGAGACGATACCAATTCCGGTGATGACGACGTCACGCATTAGACCGTCTCCTCCAACAGGCCAATGCGCTTGGCTTGCGCGCGCATCTGGCCGTCCATGCCTTCGGGGAAGGGCATGATCCTAAACCTCAGCTCAGCATCGCAGATCGGCTTGCCCCCGGCCAAGATCTTGGCCTTCGTCACCGCATAGCCCGAGCCTTCGTGCTCCAGCTGCGCCTGGACGGTGAGCACCGTGCCCGGGCCGACGAAGGTGCGGAAGCGCGCCTTGTCCACGGCCATGAGGAACGGCATGTGAGTAAAGCCCATGAGCCCCAGCACGAGATAACCGGAGGCCTGGGCCATGGTCTCGGTGAGAAGAACGCCGGGGACGAGGGGATGGCCCGGGAAATGGCCCTCGAAGACGGGGCTTTCCATGGGAACGGTGGAAGTCATCTCGATCCGCTTGTTCTCGCGGTCGAGCGCCACCACCCGGTCGATCATTTCAAAATACTCGAGGCGCATCCCGATCCTGGGTCCTATCGCTCCCGGCGGGTGGAACAGGAAAAGGAATCCATGAGGCAGGGCTCTAGAATGGATCGCCTCTCCGGACAGGCCTTTGGAACCTGCCCGCCGGGAAGAGTTTTGGATTTTAAGCCTGCTTGGCGGCCACGAGCGCGTCGATACGCGCCACGAGGTTCTTGAGAACAAAGTATTCCTCGGCCGGAGCCTTGCCCTCGTTCACTTCCTGGGTCCACTGCTCGAGGGGCAGCTTGATCCCGAAGGCCTTGTCGATGGCAAAGGCGATGTCGAGGAAGGCGAGCGAGTCGATGCCCAGGTCCTCGATGGCATGGCTCTCGGGCGTGATCTGATCGCGCGGGATGTCGGCGGTCTCTGAAATGATGCCGGCGACGGTCTCGAAGGTGGACGACATGACGCCGCTCTCCTGAAATGCTGCTCTCAACGATTCCGCCGCTGCCGGACCGTTAAGGGCCCAGATCCCAGCCGCTCTTCTCGTCAAGGAGGGTTGTATTGGAACGCCCCCCCTTACACGACGGTGGGCTCAGCGGCAACAGATTGGTTGCATTTCAGGCATCTTCAGGGCAGGGCGCGAGGTGGAACCTGCGGCAGGGGTCAAAAGGATGGCTGATTGATTAATCGGCTGCCATGGTCAATAAGGGCCGCCTCACGGTCCAAAGGACCCTGGTTTTCTCTTTAAAAGCGAACGCTTAAGACTGGATCAACGTGCTCAACAGGTTCCGCAGACCTGCCGTTCGCCGTGCCCGACGCATGGCCCGCATCGCCCGGTGGAACAGACCCATCGAGGGCACTTTCGGCCGTCTGCGCGCCTGGATCAACATGTTGCTCATCGATCATGGCGTGCTCCGCCTGATCTATCTGAACAAGCACAGGGTTTCGGAGCAGGTGTGGCGCACGGCCCAGCCCGCGCCGCACCAGATCGAGTTGCTCGCCAAGGAAGGTGTGCGCACCATCATCAACCTGCGCGGCGGGCGCGAGCACGGCTCCTGGCAGCTCCAGAAGGAGACCTGCGACCGGCTTGGCATCGAGCTGGTCGAGTTCGTCGTCCGCTCCCGCGGCGCACCGGACCGCAAAACCCTGCTCAGTGCCAAGGACTTCTTCGACAGCGTGGAATATCCGGCGGTGATGCACTGCAAGTCCGGCGCGGACCGGGCCGGATTCATGGCGGCGCTCTATCTCATCCTGCAAGAGGGCCGGAGCGTGGACGAGGCCCAGAGCCAACTCCACGTCCGCTACGGCCATTTCCGCTTCTCGAAGACCGGCATCCTCGATGCCTTCTTCGACATGTACCGCCGTGAGGGCGAGGCCAAGGGCATGTCCTTTCTGACCTGGCTCGAAACCTCTTACGACGCCAAGGCCCTGGAACAGGAATTCCGACCCGGCTTCTGGTCGACCCTCCTGGTCGACCTGATCATGCGGCGGGAGTAGCCATCTCACTCGGCGTCATCACCGGCCTTGTGCCGGTGATCCCAATCCATCAAGCGCCGCGCTCTTCTTACCGGGATGGCCGGGACAAGCCTGGCCATGACCGACATGGGTTGCTTCTGGGCGAACTGCCGAAGATCAGGAAACAGCCAAACTCATCTCGATGTCCTCCGACAGCTGCAGGCGGTGCAGGCGGGCATAGGTACCCCCCTTCGCGATCAGGGCCTCGTGCGGCCCCATTTCCACGATGCGTCCGGCCTCCATCACGACGATCCTGTCCGCATCGCGCACGGTCGAGAGACGATGGGCAATGACAAGGGTCGTACGGCCCTTCATGAGCTTCGCGATGGCATCCTGAACCAGGCGCTCGGATTCCGAATCGAGGGCGCTCGTCGCCTCGTCCAGCAGGAGGATCGGCGCATTCTTGAGGAAGGCGCGTGCCAGGGAGATGCGCTGGCGCTCACCGCCCGAAAGACGCCCGCCGCCGGTGCCGACGATGGTGTCGTAGCCCATGGGCTGCTTCATAATGAAGTCGTGTGCCGCCGCAGCCTCTGCGGCTTTCACGATCTCCGCCTCGGAAGCGCCCGGGCGACCGAAGGCGATGTTGGCGCGGATGGTATCGTCGAAGAGCACCACGTCTTGGCTCACGACTGCGATGGCCTGACGCAGGCTCGCCAGCGTCACGTCGCGGATGTCCTGCCCGTCGATGAGGATCGCGCCGCCGTTCACGTCGTAAAGACGCGGCACGAGGGACAGCAGCGTCGATTTGCCGGAGCCGGAGCGGCCCACCAGTGCCGTGGTGCGACCAGCCTCGGCGACCAGATCGATGTGATCGATAGCTGTTGCGCCGCCATGGTAGGAGAAGGACAGATCAGAGAAGCGGACCTCGCCGCCTTTCAGCACGAGCGGCTTGGCATCCGGCTTGTCCTGGATCTTCGGGGCCTCGTCCATGATGGTGAAGGTACGATGGAGAGCGGCGGCCGCCTCCTGCAGGATGGCGTGGAGATTGCCGAGCGCCCGAATCGGCTGGGCGGCGATCAGCAGGGCACTGACGAAACCGGTGAAATCGCCCACTGTGCTGTTCTGGGACAGGATGCGCTGGCCGATCAGCACCAGGACCGCAGCCACCGCCACGCCGCCGCCCACTTCGAGCAGCGGATCGAGCCGCCCACGGGCATTGGCGCCCTTCATCCTGAGACGGCGGATTTCGTCAAACGTTTTGGCAGCCTTGGCCTTGAGATAGCCCTCAAGCCTGTAAGTCTTGGCGAAGCGCGAGCCCGCCAGGCTCTCGGTGATGAGGCCTGCCATCTGGCCCGTCTGCTCCTGCGTGGATGCGGCGACGCGGCGCAGCTTGCGGCCGATCTTCTCTACCGGATAGACGAAGAAGGGCACGGTAAGGCCCGCCACCAGCGCCATCATCGGGTCGATCCAGATCATCGCGCCGACCAGCGCGAGAACGGTCGTGACCTCGCGCAGGAACACGGTGGACAGGCGGGTGAGCGCCTCTTTGATGAAGACAAAATCCGTGGTGAAGCGCTGGGTGAGCGCGGCCGGGCTCTCGCGCCCGACTTGAGCGAGGTCCGCCTCGATCAGATGACCATAGAGCTTGGTCTGCATATCGGCCTCGATGCGCGTCACCACCTTGTTGGTGAGCACGGTCAGCGCCAGCAGCGAAAAGCCTTTCACGGAAGTCACCGCAATCACGAAGAGCGGACCGAGATAGATCGCCGCCACGTCCTTCGTGTCGAAGGCATCGAAAGCCGCCTTGATGAGCACCGGGTAAAGCCCGGTTGAGCCCGCGACCAGGGCCACGAACACGAGCACGGTCAGCAGCGTCTTTGCGTGCGGGCGCATCCAGTCGCGCCAGAGGCGCCTGATCAGGGGAAGGGTCTCGCCTGTAAAAAGGCTTTTGCGGGCCATAGCGGTGCTTCAAACTCTCAGTGACAGGCCGCGAGTTACCACGCGAAGCCCGTCACCGGCAAATTCCGCTCCGTCGCACCTGAAGCATTATTGCAGCGCCACTTTGGGAAAGCTCAGCCCTTCCCTCGACACTTCCCCGTTTCTGTGGCTGAGTTCGCCTCGTTTGGAGAGGAATAGCCGTGCCCCTTGAAACCTGGCTCGCCTTTACCGCTGCGGCCGCCGTGCTGCTCGTCGTTCCGGGGCCGACCATCCTGCTGGTCGTGTCCTACGCGCTCGGACAGGGCTGGCGCACGGCTTTACCCATGGCGGTTGGCGTGGCTCTCGGGGATTTCACGGCCATGACGCTGTCGCTGCTGGGTCTTGGCGCCTTGCTTGCCGCATCGGCGACGGTTTTCACGGTCCTGAAATGGATCGGGGCCGCCTATATCGTGTGGCTCGGCATCAAGCTCTGGCGAGCGGGCGGAAGCCTCGATGTCACGCCTCGGACGGATGCCGCATCGTCCCTGAAGATGCTCGGCCACGCATGGCTCGTGACGGCTCTCAACCCGAAGGGACTCGTGTTCTTCGTGGCCTTCCTGCCGCAGTTCATCGACCCGAAGCTCGCCTTTCTGCCGCAGGTGAGCGTATGCACCGCAACCTTTCTGATTCTGGCCTTCGCGAACGTCCTCACCTATGCGCTCATCGCCTCGCGGGCCAGGCAGGCCGTCCGCAATCCACGGACGATCGGCCTCATCAACAAGGCCGGCGGCAGCTTCCTGATCGGTGCAGGGATCGCGACCGTGGCGTTGAAGGCAGGACAATCCTGAACCAGGCCCAATCCTGAACTCTGTTCTTAAGCCCTCGTCCTGAGGAGACCTTTAGGCCGTCTCGAAGGACGAGGGCGTCTCCAGTGCTGCCTGGATCATCCTTCGAGACGCAGCCTCACGGCTCTGCCTCTCGGGATGAGAAAGGGAGTGATAACCCCTCTCGGAATACTGGCGTCACACAGCCTTGAGGTATCGCATCGGACGGCCCGGTGCGATCATCTCGGCGGCGGCGATGATGCCTTGCGCATCGATGCCGAAATGGCGGTAGAGATCCCTGATCGTGCCGGTCTGGCCGAAATGCTCCACGCCGAGCGAGCGGGTGCGATGGCCCATGACGGAGCCCATCCAGGCGAGCGTCGCCGGATGACCGTCGATCACGGTGACCAGCCCGCAATGGGCCGGCACGTCGGCGAGCAGCCGTTCCACATGGCTCCTGGCGTGCACGAGGCCGCGCTCGCGGGCACGCTGCGCCGCCGTCCAGCCCGCATTGAGCCGGTCTGCCGAGGTAATCGCCAGCAGTCCGATGTCGCGACGATCCTCTGCCATCAGGCCCACCGCCTCGATGGCTTCCGGCGCGACCGCGCCCGTATAGGCGACGACGACTTGAGCATTGGGGCCAGGCTTTCTGAGCCAATAGGCGCCCGCCATGATGTCGTCGGCGAGGTCCGGCATCATCTCGCGCTGCGGCTGTTCGAGGGTGCGCGTGGACAGACGCAGGTAGACCGAGCCGCCGGTCTCGTCGCGCAGCCAGGTCTTCTCGTTCGGCTCGCCCTCGCCGTTGCGCTGCATGTAGTCGAAGGCCCAGCGCATGATGACGGCGAGTTCATCCACGAAAGCGGGCTCGAACGACGCGAGGCCGTCCTGCGCCATGCCGACCAGCGGCGTACCGATGGATTGATGCGCACCGCCCTCCGGCGCGAGCGTCACGCCGGAAGGCGTGGCGACGAGCATGAAGCGGGCATCCTGATAACACGCATAGTTCAGCGCATCCGCGCCGCGGTAGATGAACGGATCGTAGAGCGTTCCGATGGGGAGCAGCCGCTCGCCGAAGATCGAATGCGAGAGGCCCAAAGCGGAGAGCACGATGAAGAGGTTCATCTCCGCGATGCCGAGCTCCAGATGCTGGCCCTGCGGCGAGAACTCCCAATTGTAGGTCGAGGGAATCCGCTCCTTCTTGAAGGTATCGACCATACTGTTGCGGGCAAAAAGCCCGCGCCGGTTCACCCAGGCACCGAGATTGGTCGAGACCGTCACGTCCGGCGCGGTGGTGACGACGCGATCGGCGAGCGCATGGTTAGAGCGCGCGAGCTCATTGAGGATGAGGCCGAAGCCCTGCTGCGTGGACATGGACGGGTTCGTTGGGAACGAGAGCTTTTCCGGCACCGGCACTGTTGGCGCGGAATAACGCCGCCGTCCCTTCTGCACGAAGGGCACCTTTTTCAGGAATTCTTCGAGCTCTCCTTGAGGGATCTTAACACCCTCGAACTTGTCCCACTCATGGCCCGGGCGCACGCCCTGCGTCTCGCGCCAAGCCTCCATCTGTTTCGGCGTCAGAAGGCCAGAATGGTTGTCCTTGTGGCCCGCAAGCGGCAGGCCGAAGCCCTTGATGGTGTAGGCGATGAAACAGACCGGCTTGTCGTGGTGCCGCGCCTTCTCGAAGGCGTCCAGCAGGCTCGGCAAATCATGCCCGCCGAGATTGGACATGAGCCGCGCCAGTTCCTCGTCGGTCCGCTTCTCGATGAGGCGCGTGACGGGGCCCTGATCGCCGAGATCGTCGAGCAGACGCCTCCTCCATGCAGCCCCACCCTGGAAGGTGAGCGCGGAATAGAGCTGATTCGGGCAGCAATCGATCCAGGCCTTCAGCTTGTCGCCGCCGGGCTCGGCGAAAGCCTCCTTCATCAGCGATCCGTATTTCAGGATCACCACCTCCCAGCCGAAATTGCGGAACAGCGCCTCAAAGCGCTCCCACAGGCCTTCGCGGATGACGGCATCGAGGCTCTGTCGGTTGTAGTCGACGATCCACCACGTATTGCGCACGCCGTGCTTCCAGCCTTCCAGCAGCGCCTCGAAGATGTTGCCCTCGTCCATCTCCGCATCGCCGACCAGCGAGATCATGCGGCCTTCCGGATGATCCTTCGCCCAGCCATGGGCCTTCACGTAATCCTGCACGAGGCTCGCAAAAAGCGTCTGCGCGACGCCGAGACCCACGGAGCCCGTGGAGAAATCGACATCGTCCACGTCCTTGGTGCGGGAGGGATAGGATTGCGCGCCCTTGTAGCCGCGGAAATTTTCGAGCTTTTCGCGGGTCTGATTGCCGAAGAGATACTGGATCGCGTGGAAGATCGGGCTCGCATGGGGCTTTACCGCCACCCGGTCCTCCGGTCGCAGCACCGAGAAATAGAGCGCCGTCAGGATCGTGGAGAGCGAAGCCGAGGACGCCTGGTGCCCGCCGATCTTCAACCCGTCCTCGTTGGGACGCAGGTGATTGGCGTTGTGAATCGTCCAGGTCGAAAGCCAGAGCACCTTGCGCTCGAGTTCCTGAAGACAAGCAAGACGCCGTGCGTCGACCATCGTATCCTCCAAGGTTTGCCCCAGATGCCGCAGATCTCCCCTCGATCGAGGCCGAAACAGGATGGCATCAGGCATTATTGGTGTTCAACCGTTATCAGAGGGCGCTCCCCGCTGCCACCGCGACGGAAGGTGCAGAGGCTCTCATGCGTCCTCCGCCTCTTCCTCCCCAAAATCCCCGTTGAGCCGGAGACCGTCAATCCAGGTTTCACCCTTTCTCTTGACGACCCGTCGCGGTGAGACCCCGCCATAGCGTGCAATGGCGTCGGCAAGCGGCTCGGAATGGGTCACCAGCCAGACCTGCGTGCGTTTCGAGGCCGCTACGATCATGCGCGCGAGCGGTTCGAGCAGATCGGGATGCAGGCTCGTCTCGGGCTCATTCAGGGCAATGAAAGGCGGGAGACGATAGGAGAGAAGCGCTCCGGCGAGCGCCAGGAAATGCAGCGTGCCATCGGATAATTCGGAGGGCTCGAAGACGCGCTTCGGAAAGTCGGGGAAGATCACGCCAAAGGTGGCATGCCGGTCGGGAGCCGGAATGACGAGGCGTGCTCCGGGAAAGGCATCGTCGAAGGCCCTATCCAGGTCCACCGTATCTTCCCGGATATGGGCCAAGGTCGCGAAGACCGCTGCAAGGTTGGAGCCGTCGGAGGCGAGCGTCGGCGAGGTCACCGCAAGGCAGGGCTGGCGGAGAGCGGATCCAGCATCGGTGCGGAAATCATGAAAGAACCGCCATTCGAGCATCGTGCGGCGGGCCAGGTGCAAATCGGGAAAAGCGGCCGCATCCTGCAATGAGCCGAGAGCTGTCTCGGAAGGCAAAATCTCGCTGCCCAAGGGGCGCTTCAGTCCCTCCTCGTCCAGGCAATGCCCTCGTGGGCCCCGCCTCTCTAGAAGTGTCTTCGAACGTTTGCACGCTTCATAGACAAGAGTTTCCGCCTTGATCTGGGGCTCAAGCTGAAAACCCGCACCCAATAATTCGACCAGCCCTGTCTCGACATTGTAATCAAGATTATAGTCGCCGGTCCCCTCTCCCGACAGGCGGACCCCGAGGCGCACTCGCACTGGATCCCTGGCGCTGCGCTGGCCCGCCCAATAAACGGCGTCGAAACCACCTTCTGCCGCGAGGTCGCGGGTGAGCGCTCCGGTGGCGGCCGATTGCAGGAGCTGGAGCGAGCGGTAGAGGTTCGTCTTTCCCGTTCCGTTCGCGCCTACGAAGACGGACAGAGGCTCGACGGGAAAGCGGATGTGCCTGAGGGAGCGATATCCTGCGGCAAAAACTTCTTTGATCACGAGCATGAGGTGGACACATCACAATTGAGCATGTGACCTTATCCGGTCCAAACGCCAGCCGCAAAAACGAAAAGCCCGCCTGGCGGCGGGCCTTCGTGAAACCCTCAAACTGAGAGAATTGGAGCGGGCGAAGGGATTCGAACCCTCGACCCCAACCTTGGCAAGGTTGTGCTCTACCCCTGAGCTACACCCGCGCTCCGCAATGCCGAGGCATCGTTGCGAGGCCGCTGATTTGCCCCAAAACGATTCACATTGCAAGGGGTTTTCGCCAAACTTTTTGACGCGGCGCTTGAGCCTGCTTTCCCGGGCCGGTAGAAGCCTGGGGCACGTTGGAGTTTCAAGAAAGTTCTTTCCCCTTGCCTCATCTCTCTCCCAAAGAACTCCTGGACCGCCTGGACGCGCTCGGCATTCCGTCCGAAACGGTGGAGCACGAGCCCGTCTTCACGGTGGCCCAATCGAAGTCCGTCAAGGAGCAGGTCCCGGGAGCCCATTCCAAGAACCTGTTCGTGAAGGACAAGAAGGGGCGCTTCTTCCTCATCTCTGCCAAACACGACACCGCCATCGACCTCAAGCGCACTCATGAGGCCATCGGCGCCTCGGGCCGCCTGTCCTTCGGCTCCGCCGAGCAGCTGCGCACCATGCTCGGCGTCGAACCCGGCTCCGTCACCGCTTTCGCGGTGGTGAACGATACGGACGGCAAGGTGACGATGGTGCTCGATGCCAACCTCATGGAGCATGAGCGGGTGAACTTTCATCCGCTGGTCAATTCCATGACCACCGGCGTCTCGCGGGAGGATCTGGTGAAGTTTCTTCGCGCAACGGGCCACGACCCGCTGATTCTTCGCCTGCCGGAGCCGCCTGCGGAATTGCCAGAGAGTGCTTAAGCTCCCATCTAGGCCAAAAGCTTCTTCTCACGATGAGCCCTTCGAGGATCGCATGTTGACCGATAACCCCTCCCCTGGAATGCCGTCCGACGATCTCGTGAAGGACACCACCACCGCCAATTTCCGCCAGGACGTGTTGACCGAATCGATGAACCAGCCGGTGCTGGTCGATTTCTGGGCGCCCTGGTGCGGCCCCTGCAAACAGCTCACCCCGGTTCTGGAAAAGGTCGTGCGGGCTGCCGGCGGCAAGGTGAAGCTCGTGAAGATGAACATCGACGAGCATCCGCAGATCGCGGGCCAGCTCGGCGTGCAATCGATTCCCGCCGTTTTCGCCTTCCAGCGCGGCCAGCCGGTGGACGGCTTCATGGGCGCCCTGCCGGAAAGCCAGCTGAAAGGTTTCATCGAGCGTCTCGTTGGCCCCTTGGGCCCGGGCGCGGTGGAAGAAACTCTGGCCGAGGCGGACCAGCTCGTGGCCGCCGGCGACATGGCAGGCGCGGCCGAGCTCTATGCCGCCGTTCTCTCGCAGGATCCCGAGAACACCACGGCGCTCGCCGCCCTCGTGAAGCTCCATGTGGAGGTGGGCGATCTGGAGGGCGCCAAGCGCTTCCTCGCCATGGCGCCTGCTGCCAAGGCGAGCGATCCGGTGATGGCGGGCGCGCGCGCTGCCGTGGAGCTCGCCGAACAGGCGGGCTCGCTCGGCGATATGGCCGAGCTTCAGCGCAAGGTCGAGGCGGATCCGCTCGATCATCAGGCGCGATTCGACCTCGCGGTTGCGTTGAATGCCCGCGGAAAGCGCGAGGAAGCGGTCAATCACCTCCTTGAAATCGTTCGCCGCGACCGCAATTGGAACGACGACGGCGCACGCAAGCAGCTCGTTCAGTTCTTCGAGGCCTGGGGCCCGATGGACGAGATGACCATTGCGGGGCGGCGGAGGCTCTCTTCGCTTCTGTTCGCCTGACGCCTCTGAACGCCAACGGAGAGATCGGCATGGGAATGAACGCGGTATACCGGGGGCCGGACGATTGCCCATCGGTCATCGCCGTCTTTCCCCTGCCCGGCGCGCTGCTTCTGCCGCGCGGGCAGATGCCGCTCAACATCTTCGAGCCGCGCTACATCGCCATGGTGGATCAGGCGCTCAGGACCGACCGCGTGATCGGCATGATCCAGCCGGATGCCGACAGCGATCCCCATTCCATCATCCCGAAGCTCTATTCCGTCGGCTGCGCGGGCCGCATCACGCAATTCGCCGAAACAGGTGACGGCCGCTATCTCATCACGCTGATCGGCATCTCGCGCTTTCGCGTGGAGGAGGAGTTGCCGCCCATCGATTCCTTCCGCCGCTGTCGCGTGACCTTCGAGCCCTTCGTGAACGATTTCACCGCGCGTGCCGGAGAAACGGAGGTCGACCGTGCCGGCGTCGTGAAGGCCCTGCGCGATTTCGTCGATGCGGCGCATGTGAAGGTGGATTGGCGTGGCATCGAGGAAGCCCCCAACGAGGCACTCGTGAATGCCTTATGCATGATGAGCCCCTTCGGCATCCGTGAGAAACAAGCGCTTCTCGAAGCGCCAGATTTGAAAACCCGTGCGGAAGTTCTCATCGCGCTGACCGAAATCGAACTGGCGCGTGGCGGCGTCAGCTCCGACTCGACGCTGCAATAGGATAGATCATGTCTGCAGAGATAGGTGTTTCACCCCAAGCCGACGCTCCCCAGCCTGTGGAGGCGACGCGCATCGACCCGAAGCTCCTCGAGCTTCTCGTCTGTCCACTGACCAAGGAAACGCTGGAATACGACGCCAAGCGCCAGGAGCTCATCAGCCGCCGCGCGAAGCTCGCCTACCCGATCCGCGACGGCATCCCGATCATGCTGCCGGAAGAGGCCCGGCAGCTGACGGATTGAAAGTAAGAATGCTTGTAATGGCCGGGCTCGTCTCGGCCGTCCACGCCTTTCGACACGGGTAAGGCGTGGATCCCCGGAACAAGTCCGGGATGACGAAGAGGGTGTCATCAGTCCCTCTCCGCAATCGCCTCGGCCAGCGCCAGCGTACGCTTGGCCATTTCCGCATGAAGCCGTTCCACCATGCGGCCGTTGTGGCTGATGGCGCCCTTGCCTGCATTCTCCGGCAATTCGAACAGGGCGACGATGTCGCGCGCCTTTTCGACATCGTCGCGCGATGGCGCGAAAATCTCGTTCGCCACCGCGATCTGGTTGGGATGAATCAGCGTCTTGCCGTCAAAGCCGCAATCGCGGCCCTCGATGCATTCCGTGCGCAAGCCTGCCTCGTCCGACAGGTTGTTGTAGACGCCATCGAGAATGTCGATGGCATAGGCGCGCGCTGCGGCCAACGCCGTCATGAGCCAGGGCATCATTGCCGCACGTCCGGGGTTGAGACGCGCGCGGGTGTCCTTCGCGAGATCGTTCGTGCCCATGACGAAGCAGGAGAGACGCGAGGCGTCGTCCTGCGCCACGGCGGCGATGGCCTGCGCCTGCAGGATCGCGAGCGGTGTCTCGATCATCGCCCACACACGGGTCTTCTCCGGCGCATCGAGCGCGTCCAAGCGCTTGCCCACCTCAAGCAGGTCGTGGGGTGACGAGACTTTGGGAATGAGGATTGCATCCGGCGCAGCCGATGCTGCCGCCGCCAGATCCGCCTCGCCCCATGGCGTGTTGAGCCCATTGATGCGGATCACGAGTTCCCGCGCGCCATAGCCACCTGTGTTCACCGCCGCGCAGACCGCCTCGCGCGCTTCTGTCTTCAGATCAGGCGCGACGGCGTCCTCCCAATCGAAGATCACCGTGTCGGCGGGAAGTGTCTTGGCCTTCTCGACGGCGCGGCCATTGGAGCCGGGCATGTAGAGAGCACTGCGGCGGGGGCGGATCGCGATCATGATGGTTCCTCGAAAACGCATTCGGTTTTAATGGAGGCTCTAACCGAATAGCAATGTCATTCCCGGCCGGATTGTCAGAGGAGGGGGAAGGGGATCCACTCACACGCCGCGGCGTGGATCCCCTTCCCGGCCCTGTGGGCCGCCGGGGATGACACTGGAGGCATATCGATGACGTGGGTCGCGGGCGTGGACGGCTGCCGGGCCGGGTGGATCGCGGCGCTCATGCAGGTGGGCCATCCCGCCTCTGCCAAGATCGTAGTGGCGTCGACGCTCGCAGCCATCGCCGATGCACCGGAACAGCCTGCCGTGATTGCCGTCGACATGCCCATCGGCCTGCCTGAGCACACGGAAGGCTCCGGGCGAATCCCGGAGCAACTCGTCCGCCCCCTTCTCGGGCAGCGGCAATCTTCCGTTTTCGCCATTCCTTCGCGACTGGCTGTCTATGCGGCCGATTACGGCGAAGCCTGCGCCTTGGCGCTCGCCACCTCCGACCCGCCGCGAAAAGTGTCGCGACAGGGCTTCGGCATCTTTCCGAAGATCCGGGAGATCGATGCGCTGTTGCGGGCGCGGCCCGACCTGATGGACAAGGTGTTCGAGGTCCATCCGGAACTCGCCTTCTGGGCCCTGAACGGGGGCCAAGCTCTCGACCAGCCGAAGAAGGTGAAGGGCGTTCCTTTCGAGCCCGGCATGCGCCTGCGCCGGGCGCTTCTCGACCAATCGGGGCTTCTGCCCGAAGCCCTTATCAGTTCCCCTCCCCCGCGAGGCGCGGCGGCCGATGATCTTCTCGATGCATTGGCGGGGTTGACCGTGGCGCTGGATCTCGCGACAGGTGGAGGACAACCTTTTCCCGACCCGCCCGGCCGTGACGCCCACGGCCTGCCGGTCGCCATCTGGACGCTCCGCAGGCTCTCATGACCATAACCCGCGCCGACATCGAAGCCGCCCACGCCCGCATCGCTCCCCATATCCGCCGCACGCCGGTGATGACAGTGCCTGGAGCCTTTGGCCATGAGGGTCCGGTGAGCCTCAAGCTGGAATTCCTGCAGCATGCAGGCTCCTTCAAGTCGCGCGGCGCCTTCAACACGCTCCTGTCGAATCCCGTTCCGGCCGCCGGTGTTGCGGCGGCCTCAGGCGGGAACCACGGCGCGGCGGTGGCTTATGCGGCCAAGCAGCTCGGCGTGAAGGCCCGCATCTTCGTTCCCGAAATCTCGAGCCCCGCAAAGGTGGCCGTCATCCGCTCCCACGGCGCGGAGGTCGTGATCGGTGGCGCGCGCTATGCGGACGCGCAGGAGGCCTGCGATCGCTACGTAGCCGCGACCGGCGCGCTGCGCATCCATCCCTTTGCCGCCGAGAGCACCATGATCGGCCAGGGCACGGTGGGCCTCGAATGGGAACAGGACAGCCCCGCCCTCGACACCGTTCTCGTGGCCGTCGGCGGGGGCGGGCTCATCAGCGGCATCGCGAGCTGGTGGGCTGGCCGCGTGAAGGTGGTGGGCGTGGAGCCAGAAGGGTCGCGTGCGCTCCATGCGGCGCTCCAGGCTGGAAGGCCTGTCGATGTTGACGTGGATTCGGTCGCCGCCGATTCGCTCGGGGCCCGCAATACGGGCGATCTCGTCTATTCCATCTGCAGCAGGACCGTCGATCACGTGGCCCTCGTCAAGGATGAAGCCATCCGCGAGGCGCAGGCGCTTCTCTGGCGCGACTACCGCATCGCGTCGGAACCCGGTGGCGCAGCGGCACTGGCGGCATTGATCTCCGGGGCTTATAAGCCTCAGCTCAGCGAGAGGATCGGCATTCTCCTGTGCGGAGCCAATGTCGAACTCGCGAAACTCGCCGAACTCACGCATCAATAACCGAGGAGCGATCCATGTTTCCGCAGCGCCTGACCGACGGTTACCGTGCCTTTGTCGACGAACGTCTTCCCCGTGAACGAGGTCGCTTCGAGGCTCTTGCGGAAAAGGGTCAATCGCCGGAGGTGATGGTGATCGGCTGCTGCGACAGCCGCGTGTCACCGGAGGTGATCTTCGATGCGAGCCCAGGCGAGCTGTTCGTCGTGCGAAACGTGGCAAACCTCGTGCCGCCTTTCGAGACCGGCGGCGATTATCACGGCACCTCGGCGGCCCTCGAATTCGCGGTGCAGGCGCTTCGCGTGAAGCATATCGTGGTGCTGGGCCATGCCCGCTGCGGTGGCGTGCGTGCCTTTGCCGACGAGACGGCTCCTCTCTCGCCGGGCGATTTCATCGGCCGCTGGATGAGCCTGATCAAGCCTGCGGGCGAACGTCTCGGCCCGCATAACGGCAATCTGGAAGAATACCTTCCCCGGCTCGAACTCGCCGCCATCGAGAACAGCCTGAAGAACCTGATGACCTTCCCGTGCGTGCGTATTCTGGTGGAGCGCGGCAAGCTGGAACTTCACGGCGCTTACTTCGGCGTGGCAACCGGCGTGCTGCTGGTGCGCGATCCGGAAACCGGGGAGTTCAAGCCTGTGGTGGACAACATGCCGGAGCGAGTATCGATATTCTCCGCCCGCGATGCGGGACCGCTTTAGGCCGAACAGTTTCGACACCGCGTGACATGCGGGCGCTACGGCCGTTCGTCCGGAACGATTCGGCTCAGGCCGGGTTCACCAACAACACGGAGGTCGTGTTGGGAGTCGATCCGTGTTGGGTCGCGGCAAGGCTTATTCCGGCACCTGTGCCATCGCTGTCGCCAGTCTTCTCTGCGGATTGAATGCCGCAACGCTGCCACTGGACGCGCAGCCTTTTTCATTCCCGGCTGATCAGCCGGCAATGAATGAGCCTCGTGCCAGTTTCGACGAGCGCTTCTCGCCCGATCTCAGGACAGAACCTTTTTTCACGCGCCCTGAGGTCCAAAACCTTCTTGCATCGCTGCCGTCGTCACCCGCTTCTGCCGATGTGCTCGTTGCTGGTCCTGAGCCCGGCGCGCCAGAATCCGAAACGGAAGAAGGCATGCCTGCCGAACCGCAGCCGGTGGAGGATACGGCCTCCGTGACAGCACAGAAGCCAAGTTCTGAGGCCACCACATCCGCTCCCAATCTCGAAATACAACTGCCGGAGTTTCCGCCGCCTCCGCCTCCTGCGGATGTCGTCTTGCCGTCGGCGGAAGAGATCGCGGCGACGACACCGCCACAAGCGCCTCCCCAAGCGCCATCAGATATATCCAGCGCGATCAGGTCGGAACCCGATCGTCGGGCTGACGCGTCGGAACAGTCGATGTCTCAGCCGCAGGCCGAAAAGAAAGCAAACCTGAAGAAGCAGGCGGAGCAGGGACGCGCCCGCGTGAAGAAGCAGACGACGGCCCGACATGAACCAGCCGTTACCGGCACTTTTCCCAGCTGCCGGGCGGGAGCTGTTTGCGTCTCGCAGCAGCAGACCTTCGCGATCTTTTTCGGCTTCATTGCAGGGGCACTTCTAGGAGGCCCTATCGGCGCCATCGCAGGCGGAACAGCCGGCGCCATTCTTACGGCTCCGGATAGACCGCAAGAGGGAAGATCCGATCCTCCGCCGCGGCGGTAGTCGCCTGCCGGGGCCGCTGTCTCAAGCAAAAAGGCCGCCGAAGGCGGCCTTCTCACGTCTTTGATGCAGGAGAACTTACGCCGCCTGCTTCTTCGCCTTCAACAGGCCGCGATTGGCCATGGCTTCCGCGATCTGCACGGCATTGAGCGCCGCGCCCTTGCGCAGATTGTCGGAGACGCACCAGAAGGACAGGCCGTTCTCGACGGTGATGTCCTCGCGGATGCGGGAGATGTAGGTGGCGTCTTCGCCGGCCGCCTCGTGGGGCGTGATGTAGCCGCCGGGCTCACGCTTGTCGACCACCATGATGCCGGGTGCCGCGCGCAGGATCTCACGGGCTTCGTCCGCCGTGATCGGCTTCTCGAACTCCACGTTCACCGCTTCCGAGTGGCTGATGAAGACCGGCACGCGCACGCAGGTGGCGGTGAGCTTGATCTTCGGGTCGAGAATCTTCTTGGTCTCGGCCGTCATCTTCCACTCTTCCTTCGTATACCCGTCCTCCATGAACACATCGATATGGGGGATCAGGTTGAAGGCGATGCGCTTCGGGAACTTCTTCTCCTGCACGTCCTGCAGCGAGTAGAGCGCCTTCGTCTGGCGGTCGAGCTCGTCCATGCCTTCCTTGCCCGCGCCGGAGACCGACTGGTAGGTGGCGACGACCACGCGCTTGATGGTCGCGCGGTCATGGAGCGGCTTCAATGCCACGACGAGCTGCGCGGTGGAGCAGTTGGGGTTCGCGATGATGCCCTTCTTCATGTCGCGGAGCGCCTCGGCATTCACCTCCGGCACCACCAGCGGCACCTCGGGGTCATAGCGCCAAGCGGAGGAGTTATCGATCACCACCGCACCCTGAGCGGCAATCTTCGGCGACCACTCCTTCGACACCTCGCCGCCGGCAGACATGAGGCAGAGATCGACATCCGAGAAGTCGTAAGAGTCGAGCGCCTTCGTCTTCAGGGTCTTGTCGCCGTAGGACACTTCCGTTCCCTGGCTGCGGCGGGAGGCCAGCGCCACCACCTCGTCAGCCGGGAAAGCCCGCTCCGCCAGGATGCTCAGCATCTCGCGGCCCACATTGCCGGTCGCACCCACGACGGCGATCTTGTAACCCATTGGACTTCTCCTGTTGTCGCTCTCCCCGGGAAAACTCATGAACCCTGTTCGGGTGTCGCCTCTCGCCCCGACGGGAGAGAGGACCGGGGACGACGAGGCTTATTCGGCCGTCGCTTTCACGGCCGTCGTGGCGGTTTTCGTTTTGCTCGTCGTGAGGGTGAGCAGCGCCATTGCCTTCGTCCATTCGCAGGCCCAGTCTGGACCTCGATAACTTCACCAACACACCAAAGGTTCGTTCTCGTCAAGCGTTCTCTGCAAGAATCCGACGATTAAGGGCGAAGCTCAGCAATAACCTTGCGTTTACCTTGCTTAGCAAAACCTTTCGAGGCTTAGGCACTGCTACGGTAGAACATGCTCAAGACAGCCCAAGCGACGGGTGTGGTGAAGCGCAATGGCACGGGCCGGTTATCCTGCATGGGATGAGGACGAGACGTTCTTCGACGAACGTCCGGCCCGCCGTGCACGGAAGAAACCCCTGCGCTGGTTCCGCATGATCCTCATGTCTTCCCTGATGATCGGAGGACTGGTCTATTTCGCGCAGCACAAGAGCAGCGAGGTGCAGGTGGCGGCCCGCAAGAGCGTGCCCGCCTCCGTCCTGATCGCCCCCGCTCCCGTCTGGACTCCGGTTGCCCCGACGCCGGCCCTCTACGTGATCGAGAGAGCCTCCGCTCCCCCGACCGTGGAGGCACGCCAGCACACGAGCGGCGCGCGGGAAGACGCCCTGACACTGGGCCGCTTTGGCGATGCCCGGCATGCCAGGCTCACCCTGATCCAAGGCTCGCCGGACCCGGCGCGCAGCTTCTTCGTCGATATCGTGCGCCGCGCGGCGGAGGTCGGGCTTGCGGTCTCGCGCAATGAGCAGAGCCGGTTGGTCGCCACCAAGTTCGGACCCGTGGAGGCCGCCGCCATGACGCTCGTCGGCAAAAGCGAACAGGAGTGCCAGACCTTCCGCTTCGCCGATCACGATTCCGGCTTCGGTTTCCAAGGCTGGATGTGCGGCGCGGATGCAGCCGGTATGGACGACGCGCAGCTTGCCTGCTTCATCGACGGCATCACACTTGGCAGTGCAAGCAGCCCATCCTTGAAAGCCTTGTTCGTGCGCGCCGAGAGGAGCCGCACGGAAGCCTGCGGCGTTGCCTCCCACACCGCCGCGAGTGGTGTCAGGACACCTCCCCGACCCTGACCGCCACCCGGTGCATGACGTTGCAGCCATAGCCGTTCGGGTTCCAGTTGACGGCCCGGAACGGCTGGGCCCGGCCATGTGAGTCGGTCGCGCGGGCGAAGATCTCGTAATAACCGTCGCCTGGGAGTTCGATGGTCGCAGCCCAACGTACCCAATCGTACCGATTGCGCGGCGGCGTCATCTGCGCAGGCACCCAGGTCGTGCCGCCATCGATGGAGCAATCCACGTGAGTCACCGCATCATCGCCCGCCCAGGCCGCGCCCCGCACCGTGATGGTCCGCGTGCCAGCCTCATAGCTTGAACCATGGGCCGGTGCCGTGATGATGCTGCGCACCGGCATCGATTCCAGAATCCGGGTCTCCGCATGCTTCCCATCAAAGCCCGGCGGAAGCGGGTGAACCGGAACACGGTAGGACAGACCCGTCATGCCTGGACCATCATGCTCCCGGTCGCGAATCCAGATCCGTTTCAGCCATTTCTGACTCACCGAACCAGGCCAGCCCGGCACGATGAGGCGCAAAGGCCCGCCGTGAATGAAAGGCAAGGGCTCGCCGTTCATGGCCCAGGCGAGCAAGGTGTGCTCTTCCAACGCCTTCGCGATCGGCACACCACGCGACATGGCCTGCCGCTCCATGCTTCCGGTCTTGTCCGGATCAGCTCCGAAATGACCGGTGAAGAACGCCGTGTCTTCCAGACCTGCCGCATACAGGACATCGCGCAGCGAAACGCCCGTCCATTCCGCGCAACCGGCACCGCCGTTGGTCCAGGCATTGCCTTCCGCTTTCGGCTCGAAGAAGGAGCGTCCATTGCCGCCGCATTCGAGCACCATGCGAAATGTTTTGGCCGGGAAGCGGCTCTTCAGCTCGGCCACGCTCAGATCGAGCGGATGCTTTACTTTTCCATCGATGGCGAAGCGCCACGCCTCCCGGTCGTCCGCCCTTTCAGGCAAGAGGCCGTTGTTGCGGATGAAGAATCGCGCAATCGGTGTCGTGTCATCGTCGAGAAGCGATTCCGGCGTCTCGGCGACAAGCGGCGTTTCACCTAAAATCGTGAGGCGATCCTTCCCGAACAGATCGAGCGCACTCATCCGATCCTGCATGGCTTTTTGCCCCTCATCCTTTGGTGAACCTCGCAATTCCAAGGAACCATTTTAGGCAGGTCGCCTTGTTCTGACAGCCTTTGAATTTGTTCACGACGGCTCAGCGAAACCTGCTGGCGCCGACCCTGGAGATTTGCAAAATGCGCCGCTTCACTGTTATCGGCTTGGGCATGGTTGCAGCTCTCGGTGCTTTCTCAGTGGCAGCCGAAGCGCAGGCTCAGGACCGTCCTCTCGTCTTCCGCGTTCAGCCCCGCAGCTTCTTGGACCCTGGCCCTGTAGCGCCGGTGGGCTCCCTCAACCGCTATGCCACGCAGGGGCAGCTGTCCTACATGACGAATCCGCCGTGGAACAACCATCGCGACCGCTTCGGCGAAGGCGTTCTGCCCGATCCGATCGGCGGGCCGTTCGTGGGTGCTCGTAACCCCTTCCCGCCGCTCGGCTACACACCGGATGTCGAAGCCACGGGTTCGATCCGCTAGCGCATCGTGCGAAAAAGTGGACCCGGTTTTTCGCGTCTCACGATACGCTGCTCTCAGAAGGAAGCATCGGATCGAATCCCAAAAGTGGATTCCACTTTTGGGTCCGATGCTCTAAGCTGCAACAAACAAAAAGCCCCGGCATGACCCGGGGCTCTTTCGTGTCTGACGCTAGGCGCCGGAGCTTTTAGGACAAAGCCTCCAGCTCCTTCACGATGGCATCGCCCACGTCCTGCGTGCCGACCGCGTTCGTGCCGGGAGCCGCGATGTCCTTGGTGCGAACACCGGAAGCGAGCACGTTGGCGATGGCCTTCTCCAGGCGATCCGCCTCGTCGATGAGGCCGAAGGAATAGCGCAAAGCCATGCCGAAGGAGCCGACCATGGCGATCGGGTTGGCAAGGCCCTTGCCCGCGATATCGGGCGCCGAGCCGTGCACCGGCTCGTAGAGTGCCTTGCGCTTGCCGGTTTTCGGGTCTTCCGCGCCGAGCGAGGCGGAAGGCAGCATGCCGAGCGAGCCGGTGAGCATGGCCGCGATGTCGGAGAGGATGTCGCCGAAAAGATTGTCGGTGACGATCACATCGAACTGCTTCGGATTGCGCACCAGCTGCATGGCGCAGTTGTCGGCGAGCACGTGCTCGAGCTCGACATCCGCATATTCCGCCTTACCGATTCGCGAGACCACCTGGCGCCAGAGTACGCCGGTCTTCATCACGTTCATCTTCTCGGATGAGGACACCTTGTTCCGCCGCTTCCTGGCGAGGTCGAAAGCGACGCGGGCAATGCGCTCGATTTCACCTGTCGTGTAGACCTGCGTGTCGACGGCGCGCTGCTGGCCGTTCTCCAGGGTCACCAGCTCCTTCGGCTCGCCGAAATAGACGCCACCGGTGAGCTCGCGCACGATCACGATGTCGAGCCCCTCGACCACCTCGCGCTTGAGCGAGGAGGCATCGGCGAGAGCCGGATAGCAGATGGCGGGGCGCAGGTTCGCGAAGAGGCCGAGATCCTTGCGCAGGCGCAGGAGGCCCGCCTCCGGGCGCACGTCATAAGGCACGCTGTCCCACTTCGGGCCGCCCACCGCGCCGAAAAGTACGGCATCGGCCGCCTGAGCGCGGCCCATGGCTGCTTCAGAAATGGCCTTGCCATGGGCGTCGTAGGCCGAGCCGCCGACGAGGTCCGTCTCGGTCTCGAAGCCGACACCGCGCTTGCGGAACCAGCCCACGATCTTCTCGACCTCGCGCATGACCTCGGGGCCGATGCCGTCGCCGGGGAGAAGGAGAAGCTTGTGCGTTGCCATGGCATGGGTCCCTTGTTGTGCGAAATGGATGTTGGTTCTTAAAAAGCCGAATGGGCCGCTTGGCAAGCGCTTCCGGCCTTCGCCGTTAGCCGAAGGGCTGCAAGGGAAGGGTACTATCCCTCATCCTGCCGCCGGTCTCGGGGTGTGCGCACCACGGTCACCGAGCACGGGGCTTCCGCCACCACCTGCGACGAGACGCTGCCGAGATACCGCCGGAGCGCCGAGGAGGCGCGGGCGCCGAGAACGATGTGATCCACGTTATTGTGGCGTGCGTAATCGATGAGGGCGGCGGCCGGGTCGGTCGCTTCCAGCACGCTGTAGGTGATCCGCTCCTTCGGGATATCGAGGGTTGCACCCCAGTGCTTGAGCTGGACGAGGCGCTGGACATGGAGGCTGCGCCCCTCCTCGTCCTCCAGAACATCGACGGCGAGACGCGAGAGCTTGAGAACGTTCACGCAGGCGACCCGCGCCTCCTTTTCCATGGAGAGGATACGCCCGATCAAACCGCGCTGCGCCTCGACCAGATCCGCATTGCCTGGAGAGAGATCGATGGCAACGAGAATGATCGGGGCTCTGGAGAGCTGGCCCACGATATTGGGCGCCTCCAAGGTTCTCGCCTTGCGGGCCTTGAGCCAGCGGCGAAACGTCTTCATGCCGCTGTCGCGCTCGAGCCGCTCGGCCCGCTCGGTGAGCTTCACCTGATCCGGGTTTTCGAGATCGAGCGCGAGCTGCGCTGCCGTGGCATAGCGATCGTTCGGATCAACCTCCAGGCAGCGCAGGATGATCTCCTGGAGCCAGGACGGGCAGTCAGGATTTTTGGCGCGCGGTGGCACCGGATCGCGCCACAGGCGGCGGCGGATCTGGCCTCCCTTCGGCGTGCCGAAGGGGCGCTCGCCGGTGACGAAGAAATAAAGCATCACGCCGAGCGCAAAGAGATCGCTGCGCGGATCGGCGCGATCCTCCAGCACCTGTTCGGGCGCCATGTAGGGCGTGGTGCCGAAGGGCTCGCGGAATTCCTCTGCCAGGAGATCGGGCAATTGCTCATGCCGCGCGAAGCCGAAATCGATGAGCACGGCCTCGCCGGTTTCGCGGAACATGATGTTGCTCGGCTTCACGTCGAGATGAATGACCTTCTGGAGATGGAGGTCGTGCAGCGCGCGGGCCACTTTCGCGCCGATCTCCACGACCTCGCGCCAGGGCAACGGCACATCGGAGAGACGAGCCTTCAGCGACTGACCCTGGATGCGCTCCATGACGATATAGGCCTGCGGGTCGAGGGGGCCTGCCGCGACGAAGCGGGGCACGTGCCGGCCGCTCAAGCGCGGCATGATCATCTGCTCGGTCTCGAAGCAGACGATGGGGATCGGATCGTCGCTGTCGATGAGCATCGGGAATTTCATCACGAGAGCCTCGGACCCAAAAGTGGATTCCACCTTTGGGCTCAATCCGATGCTCCCCTTTTCAAGTGGCGCTTTGCTTTGAGCGGGAAACCGGGGCCATTTTTCACTGCCGTGGCCCTTCGGCTCGCTGACGCGGGCCTCCGGTTCCGCACGAGGCGCGGGCGGCGTCGGGTCGCCTTCGCGCTCCACCGACCAGATCTGGGCCATGCCCCCAGTGCTCAAATGCTCATGAAGCGTGAACCCGTCGATCTCCATGCCGGGCTCGAGGCGAAGGCGCATGCTCAGCGACCTTCCTCAAGGCGCTGGGCGAGCTTTTCGGGAAGACCCGCTTCCCGCACCTTTCGCGCTGCCGTCGCATTGTCGTAGGGCACGCGGAAATAACGCAGGCTCTGGCGCGCCGTGTCGAACACCGCATAGTTCGCCGCCGGGATTCCATCACGCGGCTGGCCCACGGCGCCGACGACCGCGAGCCATGAGCGCGTGGCAAGCAGGGGAATCTCGTTGTCCGCAACGGGCGAGAAGGAGCCGACCTTCGCCGTGGTGCTCATGTGATAGAGCATCGGCACGTGAACATGCCCGCAGAAGGTGATGTGAGCCTCGACCCGGCTGAAATGCCGTGCCGCCTCCAACGTATCGGTGATGTAGTGCCAGCTCCGCGGCGCATAGCCATTGGCATGGACGTAGAGAACATTTCCCTCCTCATGGATCAGAGGGAGATCGGCCAGGAAGGCGCGCTGCTCCATGCCGAGCTGACCTCGGGTCCAGCGGATCGATTCCCGGGCGAGGATGTTCATATCCTCGTCGGCCCCGTCGATAGCGGCGTCGTGATTGCCGAGGAGTGCGACAGCGCCCTGATCCACGAGCGTCCTGACGGTATCGACGACCCAGGCGGGATCGGCGCCATAGCCGACATAATCGCCGAGAAGAATGAATCGGTCGACGGAGAGCGAGCGCGCATGCGCCAGGCAGGCCGAAAACGCCTCGCGATTGCCGTGAATGTCAGTCAGGAGCGCAATGAGCATGGGCGCACTAAACTCCCAACATTGCCTTACCGCAACCTAGCCAATGGGCGGCTGCGAGAGCTTATTGCCTAGAGCATGGACCCAAAAGTGGATTCCATTTTTGGGATCGATCCGATGTTTCCTTTCAAAAGGCGCATCGTTTGTTGCGGAAAACCGGATCCACTTTTCCGCACGATGCGCTAGGCGGGCCGCCTCGTGAGCAAGAGAGCGACCCCGAACCCGATCATCGTCATGCCGGACAGCTTGTTCAACCAGCCAAATATATTCCGGTTGCGGGACAGACGGTTCAGGCGGTGGCCGAGCACTGCATAGAGAAAGACGGCAATCACTTCGAGCGCGAGGAACACAGCACCCACGATGGCGAAGCTCAGCCAATACGCGCCGGGCTCGATGAATTGCGGCAGGAAGGCCGTGAAGATCAGGATCGCTTTGGGATTGCCGATAGCGGTCCAGAACTCCTGCAGCGCCAGCGCCTTGAGGGGCCGCCGGTTGCCGGATGTCAGGGGCGTCTCGATAGCGGCACTGCCTCTCAGGATCTTGATGCCGAGCCAGATCAGATAGGCCGCACCCGCCCATTTCAGGATCGTGAACGCCATCTCGGAAGCTGCCAGCACGGCTCCGACGCCAAGCGCCGTCAGCGCGATCATGAAGGCGAAAGCCACAAGGCGGCCCGCCGAGGCCATCACGGCGGTGCGGATCCCATCCTGCAATCCATATGTCAGGGACAGCAGGTTGTTGGGCCCGAACGCCATGTTGAGCGCGAAGCACCCGGGCACGAAGAGAAGCAGGACGCTCCAGGACACGGCCGTTTACCCCCGCAGCGCTTCCAGCACCTTGCCGCCGGGGCGGCCGCGCGGTTCAAGTCCGATGCGGCGCTCCACGTCCTTGATGGCCTCGCGGGTCTTGGCGCCTATCTTGCCGTCCGGCTCGCCGACATCGTAGCCGCGTGCGGTGAGAAGCTGCTGCAGCTCGCGACGCTGGGCGCGGGAGAGTGGAGGATCGTCCGTAGGCCAGGCGGTCCGGATGCCGGGCAGACCTTTCATGCGGTCGCCGAGCAGCGCGATGGCAAGACCATAGGACTCGGCGGCGTTGTAGGAATAGACCGCGTCGAAGTTCTTGGTGACGAGGAAGGCCGGGCCGTTCACGCCGGCCGGAATGATGATGCCGGCCTGGTAATTGCCCTGCACCGGCTTGCCGTCCATGCGGGTCACGCCCATGGCGGCCCAGGACGACACAGGACGCTTGTTCTTGCGACCGGCCAGGCTCGCATTGAAGTTCTGCGGCAGACGCACCTCGTAGCCCCAGGGCAGGCCGTTCACCCAGCCCGCCTTCTTGAGGAAGTTCGCCGTCGAGTGCACCGCATCCGGCACGGAGGCCATGATGTCGCGACGCCCGTCGCCATCACCATCGACGGCAAGACGCTGGAAGGTCGAGGGCATGAACTGCGTGTGACCGAAGGCGCCAGCCCAGGAGCCGCGCAAGTTGGCCGGGTTGATGTCCCCGTCCTGCACGATCTTGAGGGTCGCCATCAGCTCGCCCTTGAAATACTCGTTGCGGCGTGGCGCGTAGCAGACAAGCGTGGAGAGCGACTGCACCAGAGGCCGCCCCCCGATATCCTTGCCGAAATTGGATTCCACGCCCCACACGCCGGCAATCGCATAGCGGTCGACGCCGAAGCGTGCCTCGGCGGATGCGAGAGCCTGCCCCCATTGACGCATGGCGGCCTTGCCGTCCTGCACGCGCTCGTCATCCACCAGCGCCGCGAGATAGTCCCAGATCGGGGTCTTGAACTCCGGCTGGTTCTTCATGAGGTCGAGGATCGTCAGATCCGGCTCCACATCGCGGGTGGCGATGTCGAAGGCCTGGCCGGAGATGCCCTTGCCGGCGGCTTGGCCGCGCAAGGAGGACAGGCACGAGCGGAAATCCGCCTGGGCGAAGGCTGAAGGAGCGGCGTTCAGAGAGAGGATGCCGAGGAGTGCGGGAACAAGGATGCGTTTCATGCCCGCGACCTTGCAGGCAATTTGGTTAATCTTATGGAAACGGGGCAGCACTCGACCGTCATGCCCGCACGTCTTGCGGGCATCCACGTCTTATTGATGCGACCTTTCTAGGACGTGGATGGCCGGGGCAAGCTCGGCCATGACGATGCGTGAATTAAATAACGCTTAAGCCCAAGCGCGTTCGGAGAGCTTCTTCTCGAAGCTGTCGATGGCGGAGGCCTTCTCAAGCGTCAGGCCGATGCCGTCGAGACCGTTGAGCATGCAGTGCTTCTTGAACGGGTCGATGTCGAAGGTGATCTTGCCGCCGTCGGGGCCACGGATCTCCTGGTTTTCCAGATCGATGGTCAGCGTGGCGTTGGCGCCGCGGCTCGCATCATCGAAGAGCTTTTCCAGGTCCTCAGGGCTCACCTTGATCGGCAGAATGCCGTTCTGGAAGCAGTTGTTATAGAAGATGTCGGCGAAGCTCGTGGAGATCACGCAGCGGATGCCGAAATCCAGCAGTGCCCAGGGAGCATGCTCACGGGACGAGCCGCAGCCGAAATTGTCACCGGCAATCAGGATCTTGGCGTTGCGATAAGCGGGCTGGTTCAACACGAAATCCGGGTTCTCCGAACCGTCCTCGCGATAGCGCATCTCGGAAAACAGACCCTTGCCGAGCCCTGTGCGCTTGATGGTCTTCAGGTACTGCTTGGGGATGATCATATCGGTGTCGATATTGATGATCCGCAGCGGCGCCGCGACGCTTTCCAGCACAGTGAACTTGTCCATGGTCTCAAAACTTCCTTCAGGCGGCATAGGGCCATCGTGAAGTGCCTCATATCAAAGGCTTCCCGAAAGGACTAGCCTCACGTTGGTCGCGCCCGGCAAGATTTTTTCGTCTGCCAAGCTCTTCGCGCAACCTTATGAGGCTAGAGCATCGGACCCAAAAGTGGAATCCAATCCGATGCTCCTATTTCAACAGCGCATCGTTGGGCGCGGAAAACCGGGTCCACTTTTCTGCACGATGCGCTAGAAGGCCGCCGCCTCGATGGCCTTCATGTCGTCGTCCGAGAGGCCGAAATGATGGCCGATCTCGTGCACCAGCACATGGGTGACGAGAGCGCCCAGGCTCTCCTCGTGCTCGGCCCAGTAGTCGAGGATCGGGCGGCGATAGAGCCAGACCATGTTGGGGAACTGGCCCGTCTGCATCGTCGCGCCGCCTTGCGCGAGACCGATGCCGCGAAAGAGGCCGAGGAGGTCGAAAGGCGTCTCGCAGCCCATGGCCTCCATGGTCTCGTCATCGGGAAAATCCTCGACGCGGATGACGACGCCCTCGCAGAGCGCGCGGAACTCCTCCGGGAGGCGCGCGTATGCCGCTTCCGCGAGCACTTCGAAATCCCCAAGAGAGGGAGCGTGGAGATGGGCCCAGTCGGTCATAGGCTCAGAGGATGCCAAGCTGAACCAGAAGCCACAAGCCGAGAACGACAACGCCAACCAGCGACAGCCCTCGCCCGATGCGGCGCCCCCAAAGCTCGACAGGGTCCGTGCTGCCGTCCTCGGCAGCCCCCACCGCATCGCGGCCGCTGAAATGATCCTGCGCCTGTCGGCTCATGCGCGCGAGCGCGGAGGAGCCGAGAGATTCGGAGTCGCGCCGCACACGCTCCAGTGCCTCGCGGGCTTCGCGTTCGCGCTCCTGCTCGTTCATGAAGGGCTCCTCAAGGATTTAAGATTTCCGCAACCATAAGCGCCATTGGGGCTTAAATCCAACGGAACGCCTCGCGGCCTATGCCGTTGATACCCCCGAATAGGCAACTCGAAGTGAGGCTTCAATGCGTAAGATTCTGGGTATCCTGGCATTCGCCGGGCTGGCCGCTTTCGGCTCCGCGACGGCGTCGGCCCAAGGCGTCGGTGTGCATGTCGGCCCGTCCGGCGTTCATCTGACGCAGGATCGTCCCGCTTATCGTGAGCGTATGGTCGAGCGCCGTGTGGTTCGCCCGGCTCGCACGCGCACCGTGTGCCGCACGGAATATCGTGAACGTGTGCGCCCGAGCGGCGTCGTGGTGCGACGCCCGGTGGAGATCTGCCGCCAGGTGGTGGGTAGCCGCCGGGTCTACGTGGACTAAGCGCTTCAAGTATTCAGGCGTGAAAGGCGGCGGTTCGTAGGAGCCGCCGCCTTTGCATTTGTCGCCTCCGCTATGAAGCCGGAGGGGTCAATTCATAGACCACATATCCGCGGGCTGCAGGCTCGCGCACAGGCTTCAATCCCCACCCGTGGCGCTGCAGGTCATGGGCCAGATCGCCCCAGAATTCATCGTTGAGAATGACCGCATGAGTCACGCGGTTGCGTTGGGCGATCTCGTGCACGGCAACATGCCGCTCCTGCGCGCGGCTCGGCAATGTCCAGCGGCGATGATCCTCGATCGAGCTCGGCGTCTTGAGCCCGACGATATCGAACAGGGTAAAGGGCGTAGCCCAGGCGAAATAACCGGCATCGTGAATGAGAATGCGGGCGTCATTGGGCAGATGCTCCCTGGACCATCGCGCAGCCTCGTCCAGCTCCGCCGTGAACCGCCGTCCGCCCACCACGTGCGGCCACGTATTGAAGCCGATGACGATATAGACTGCGGCCAGCGCGCCAAAAGCCCATCTCATGACCCTGCTGTCCCGCGTGGCGATGCCCCAGCCGAGCAGGCCGATCGGCAGGAGCGGATAGCAATAGCGATAGAAGTTATGAAACAGGCCTCCTGGAAAGGTCACGGCGAACATGAGGAGGATGACCGCCAACGAGAGCAGCACCGGAACGCCCATGGACATACGCCTGAGGAACACCAGCGCCAGCAGAAACGCTCCGACACCGGACTGAACCGTGAAGATGAGCGCGATCTTGAGCTTGAACCAGAACGGATAGAGCTCTTCCGCGAAAAAGGCGCGCTTGGCCGATGCCGTCAGCGGCGTCACGGATCCGGTTGCGATCCATGACCAGAGCAGCCAGGGCGCGGCCGCAAGAGCGGCAAGCGCGAAATCGACGGCGATGCGATCCATCGTGTGTCGTTGTTTCCAGGCGCGCCACACCAGGAGCGTGCCGGCCAGAACAGCGAGTTCCGGCCGAATGAACGGCATCAGGCCGCAGAGAAGCGGCAGGAGAAAGCGTGAGCCGGAGAGGGCCAGCACCAGCGCCCACGTGACGACTGCCATCGCAAGCCCGGTCTCGAGTCCGTTGAACAGGTGGTAGGGCACATGGGCGGCCAACAGGCCGAGCGCGACAAGTCCTGCCGCAATCCGGCGCGACGGCTGCACCCAGAAGGCCAGACGGGCGAGGCCCACCCCGTAGAGAATGGCGGCCGCGAGATTGAGGAGATAGCTGGCGAGCGGCAGATCGAGGATCAGCCCCAACCCGGCAACGAGGGCGAGATGCACCGGGCTCGTTGCGCCCACGAGGGCCGGAACGCCAAAGCCCCGGTCAGCGCCTTCGAGTAGGACCCGCGCATTGTGGAGCGTGATGTAGGCATCATCGAGCGGAAAGGCGATGGGCCAGCAGAGGACGAGCCCCACGAGGCCGGCGACCGCGACCAGTGCCGCGACGGCCCATTCGAATGTCCGGTGCCCCTGCACGTTCTTCGCGCCGCCCACGACGACGCCCCTCGTTCAATAAAAAGACGGCGGCTCGCTGGAGCCGCCGTCTCAATGTTCGTTGTCTGACTGAAAACTTTGTTACTTCCAGTTGCGGATGTCGACGAAACGACCTGCGATCGCTGCTGCCGCCGCCATGGCGGGGGAGACGAGGTGCGTGCGGCCCTTGAAGCCCTGGCGGCCCTCGAAGTTGCGGTTCGAGGTGGAGGCGCAGCGCTCACCGGGAGCAAGGCGATCCGCGTTCATGGCCAGGCACATGGAGCAGCCGGGCTCGCGCCAGTCGAAGCCCGCGGCCTTGAAGATCTTGTCGAGGCCTTCGGCTTCGGCCTGCATCTTCACGATGCCGGAGCCGGGAACGATCATGGCATTGACGCGCTCATGCACTCGTCTGCCTTCGACGACCTTCGCGACAGCGCGCAGATCCTCGATGCGGCCATTGGTGCAGGAGCCGATGAACACGCGGTCGAGTTCGATGTCCGTGATCTTTTGGCCTGGCTTGAGGCCCATGTATTCCAGCGCGCGCCACTTGGAGAGACGCTTGTTCTCGTCCTGGATATCGTCCGGGTTCGGCACCACGCCGGCAACCGAGATCACGTCCTCAGGAGACGTGCCCCAGGTGACGATGGGGGGCAAGTTCGCGGCATCGAGCTTGATTTCGGTGTCGAAGAACGCGCCCTCGTCCGTGCGGAGGCTGTCCCAATAGCGCACGGCCGCTTCCCAGGCCTCGCCCTTCGGAGCCTTGGGGCGGTCCTTCAGATAGGCATAGGTCTTCTCGTCGGGAGCCACCATGCCGGCGCGGGCACCGCCCTCGATGGACATGTTGCAGATCGTCATGCGGCCTTCCATCGACAGCGAGCGGATGGCCTCGCCCGCATATTCGATCACGTGGCCGGTGCCGCCGGCGGTGCCGATCTCGCCGATGATGGCGAGGATGATGTCCTTCGCCGTGACGCCGGCGGGCAGCTGCCCGTCCACGGTCACGCGCATGTTCTTGGCCTTCTTCTGAATCAGCGTCTGGGTGGCGAGCACGTGCTCGACCTCAGACGTGCCGATGCCGTGGGCCAGCGAGCCGAAGGCGCCGTGGGTCGAGGTGTGGCTGTCGCCGCAGACGATGGTCATGCCGGGCAGCGTGAAGCCCTGCTCCGGACCCACCACGTGGACGATGCCCTGACGGGTATCGAGTTCGTTGTAGTACTCGACACCGAATTCCTCGGCGTTCTGGGCAAGCGTTGCCACCTGGGTTGCGGATTCGGGATCCTCAATGCCATGGGAGCGATCGGTGGTGGGCACGTTGTGGTCGACGACCGCGAGCGTCTTCTGCGGCTGGCGCACCTTGCGGCCGGCCGTGCGCAGGCCCTCGAAGGCCTGAGGCGAGGTCACTTCATGGACGAGGTGGCGGTCAATGTAGAGAAGGCACGTCCCGTCATCCTGCTGATCGACGACGTGGTCGTCCCAGATCTTGTCATAGAGGGTACGGGCTTTTGCCATGGGTGTCTTCCAACAATGAAAAATGTCGTGGTCGTCTTCTAACGGCACACGAACGAGAGGAAAAGGTGTCCTGAGCGCGCACCGCTTTGAAAGGATCGCATAGCTGATTGCCCGAAAGGCGCAATAAAATTTTTTGCGCCGGGCATCGGGCCCAAAAGTGCGCCCCACTTTGGGCCCGAGCTCCCTTTCCAAGGCAATGCATCAGCGACGCTTATCGCCATAAACAAAAAGCGCGGTTCGCACCGCGCTTTTCGGGAAACTTACTGAATGAAGGCCTTACTCGGCAGCTTCAGGAGCCTCGCGGCGCTCGGCGCGCTCGGCGATACGGGCCGACTTACCGCGACGGTCGCGCAGGTAGTAGAGCTTGGCGCGACGGACGGCACCGCGGCGCACGACCTTGATGGACTCGACGTTGGGCGAATAGATCGGGAACACGCGCTCCACGCCTTCGCCGTAGGAAATCTTGCGGACCGTGAAGCTCTCCTGGAGGCCGCCACCGGAACGGGCGATGCAGACGCCTTCATAGGCCTGCACGCGGGTGCGCTCGCCTTCCTTCACCTTCACGTTGACGATCACGGTATCGCCGGGCTGGAAGTCGGGGATGTTCTTGCCGAGCTTGGCAATCTGCTCCTGCTCGAGCTGCTGGATGATGTTCATGGTCTTACTCCTGCCGTTGCATGGTCTTGAGACATGCCCAAGCCAGCGGGATTTCGGCGTCCTGTTTTAAGTTGAGGCGGGCCCTATACAGGAGTTTTCCCACTTTGTCGATGGGAATTCGGCCCCAACCTTCACCCGATGGCCGGGAGCCTGCGTTTGACGGGCGATGTCTTGACGATGGAGGTGCTCGTCTGGGCGCGCTGGGCAATCCGTTCAAGGATCGGGTCGAGTTCCTCGATGGACCGCAGGAGGTAGCGCGCCACATAGCAATCGTCGCCCGTGACCTTGTCGCATTCCACCACCTCGGGGCTCTCCACCAGGAGTTTCTCGACAGCGTGGAGCTGGCCTGGCAGGGGGCGGATGCGCACGATGGCGGTGAGCGTATAGCCCAGGGCCTTGGGGTCAATCTCGACCCGATAGGCCCTCACCACGCCGTCTTCCTCCAATCGACGCAGACGCTCCGCCACGCTGGGAGCAGACAGCCCCACGCTCCGGGCCAGCTCCGCTATCGGCAGACGCGCATTCTCCGAGAGAAGCGCGATCAGGGCTTGGTCGACCTCATCGAGGACATCGCTTTTGTTTCTGAGGTTCTTTGCTGGAGCTGCCATTAATCCATGAGCCAAAAAGGTTGATCCGGCTTCGAATCATAAAGTACGCCGCCTCCTGAAAGGGGTAAAGTGCCATCTCGTTCAGGAGGACAGGCCATGAAGACGTCAACCACGCTATCCGGACGGCTGGAAATGATTGCCGCAATGGTGCTTTCAGGCACCATCGGCTTTTTCGTCGTCGAATCCGAGCAGAGCGTCTGGAACGTGGTGTTCTTCCGCTGCCTGTTCGGCGCCGTCAGTCTCTTCGTCTATTGCGCAGCCAAGGGTCTTCTGCTGCCCTGGCGCTTCACGAGCAAAGCCCTGAGCCTCGCGCTTTTGGGCGGTGCGGCCATCGTTCTGAACTGGGTGCTGCTCTTCTCGTCCTACAGCCACGCATCGATCTCGATCGCCACCGCCGTCTACAACACGCAACCCTTCTTCCTCATTCTGCTCGGCGCGGTTCTGTTCGGCGAGCGGCCTACAGCGGACATGCTGGGTTTCGTCGCCCTTGCCTTTGTCGGCCTCCTGCTGGTGACGCAGATCGATGCGGGAAGCCTGACCCTGACGAGCGACTACATGATCGGGCTCCTCCAGGCCTTGGGGGCCGCCCTGCTCTATGCGGTGGCTTCCGTGATCATCAAGCGCCTCAAGGGCTTTTCGCCTCATGTGATCGCCCTCGTGCAGGCGATCCTCGGCACGTTGATGCTTCTGCCTCTTGCCGATTTCTCCCATCTGCCCATCGATGCAACGCAATGGGGATGTCTGGTGGTGCTCGGCGTGGTTCACACCTGCATCATGTACATCTTCCTGTACTCGGCCCTTCAGAAGCTGCCGACGACGGTGATTGCGGTGCTCTCCTTCACCTATCCGGTGGTGGCCATCCTCGTCGATCACCTGGCCTTCGGCCGCATGCTCTCGCTCAACCAATGGAGCGGCATCCTGCTGATCCTGATTGGCAGCGCGGGAGTGAACCTCAAATGGCAGCTGGGTTTGAGCCGCTTCATCGGTCGCGCGGCGATGGAGCGTGGATGATGCAACACTCAGGATCAACCGCAGGTACGATGCGTCTGCGGGCGACGAGTCCAGCTCCTTATTAGTATCCGGCGGAGCCATGGCGCCGATCTTGGCGGCCATGTCCATGCACGACGCCTCTGATCCCGTAGAGCCTGTCGTTGCGGGCGCATCCAGCGCAGGTCCCGCCCTCTCCTGTCTGGCCGAAATGGAATTTTTCCAGATCGGCGAGACGCTGCGTGCATGGTCCGGCGATACCAGGCCCGACAAGAACAAATGCAAGTGATGTTCCGAGGACGATTTCGCTGACCATGCCGACCTCCTCTGATCGAAGGCCCCGCCTCATTAATCGTCCGGTTCGGATCAACGTTCCGCGTGTGGAGACGCCGGACCGATGCGAGCAAAGAGATACCGGTCGAACCAGTGTGGGAATGCCCGTGCCAGCTCTTTCGGACCCTCCACTGTCAGACCCATCCGCTTTGCCTCGGCAAAGTCGACGTCCCCACGCCACCACGCGGCCAAGGCGTGCAGGCGCGCCCGGACGCGCAGAAGCTCCGGGAAGCCCGGGTTGTGAGTGCAAAGCGAGACTTCGCCAGCCTTCAGGAGCATGAAGCGTGGCTTCTGCTCCTCGTCGATCTGGAAGCGCACGATCATCGGGTCCTTGGGCAGCGCATCGGAGCGGACACGCCTTTGCATGTCAACGAGGACGGGTTCAGCATCGAGATCCTCATCTTGCGCATGCCGTGGCAGCCATCGCTGGCCCCAGCGGCCCAAGGCACTCACCAATTCGGCGAGATCCCGGCCCGCCTCCGTGAGCTTGTATTCGGAACCATGCTCGCCCTCGATGCGTGTGACGGCTCCGACATGAACGAGTTCCTGCAGCCGCTCCGAGAGCATGGTGCGGGAGATGCGTGGAATACCGCGACGGATGTCGTTGAAGCGCCGGCTGCCGCAGAGAAGCTCGCGCACGACAAGCAAGGTCCAGCGCCCGCCGATAGCCTCGTGGGCGCGTGCAACGGAACAGAACTGACCGTAACCCGACATGCTCAAGCGCTAGCACGGGTCATTCAAGCGGAGAAGTCCGGATTTTGGACCTGACATGGCGATCACGCGCGCCTATCGAAGATTTCGGATCATCTCGCGAAGAAAGCGCAGACCATGAGCGAAAAGCAGCAGAGCATTCTTGAGCGCGTCGGCAACACGTCCCTGTTCGCCTTGCGGAAGATCGTGCCGTCGAACGGCGCTCGCATTCTGGTGAAGCTGGAAAACGAGAATCCCACGGGCAGCATGAAGGACCGCATGGCACTTGCCATGATCGAGGCAGCGGAGGCGGATGGACGCTTAGCATCAGGCGGCCCGGTCGTCGAATATACCGGCGGCAGCACCGGCGTGTCCTTGTCCCTCGTCTGTGCAGTGAAGGGGCATCCCCTCCACATCGTCACGTCCGATGCATTTGCGCGGGAAAAGCTCGATCACATGAGGATTCTGGGAGCGAAGCTCCAGGTCATTCCGAGCGACTCGGGGCGCATGACGGAAAAGCTCACCAAGGACATGATCGAGGCGGCCCGCGTCATCGCTGAGGCGACCGGTGCCTTCTGGACGGACCAGATGAAGAACCGGGATCAGCTTGCGGCCTATCATGCGATGGCGGATGAAATCTGGAGCCAGACAGACGGACGCATTGACGGCTTCGTTCAGAGCGTGGGCACGGCGGCTTCCCTTCGCGGAATCACCGAAGGACTCAGACGGCATCACGATCGCATCGACATCGTCGCCGTAGAGCCTGCCGAATCCGCCGTCCTGTCAGGCGGTCCTTCAGGCGCCCACAAGATTGATGGAATCGGCGCGGGTTATCTCGTGCCGCTCTGGCATAAGAACATCGCCCAGACAATCGAACGGGTCTCGACGGAAGAAGCGATGGCGATGGCTTTTCGGTTGGCGCGAGAGGAAGGTCTCTTCGCGGGAACATCCACGGGCGCCAACGTCATCGCCGCCCTGCGGCTCGCCAATCGATTGGGCCCGACGGCCACCATCGTCACCGTGATGTGCGATACGGGGATGAAATATCTCAGAGCCTATGGTGCGAAGCTCGGAGAGAGCTTCGAGCGCTGACGGGGAAGAGCCGTTATCGCTCCAGCAGATCCGGCCGTCTCTCCCGCGTGATCCGTTCCGATTCTTCGCGGCGCCAGCGCTCGATGACGGCGTGGTTGCCCGACAGCAGCACGTCGGGAATCGTGCGCCCCTCCCATTCGCGGGGACGCGTGTAATGCGGATATTCGAGACGGTTCGACTCGAAGCTCTCTTCCCTGCCGGAGGCCTCCTTGCCCATGACGCCAGGGAGCAGCCGGACGCAGGAATCGAGCACGATCATCGCCGCCATCTCGCCGCCGGAGAGCACGTAGTCGCCGATGGAGATCTCTTGCAAACGGCGCGCCTCGATCACCCGCTCGTCCACGCCTTCGAATCGGCCGCAGACGATGACGACGCCAGGACCGGCGGCAAGTTCGCGCACATAGGACTGCGTGAGCGGCTTCCCGCGTGGGCTCATGAGGAGCTTCGGTCGCGGATCATCAGCCGGTATCGCCGCATCGATGGCATTGGCCAATACATCGCAGCGAATTACCATGCCGGGTCCGCCGCCCGCGGGCGTATCGTCCACCGCGCGGTGGCGGCCGAGACCGTGATCGCGGATGTTTTTCGTAGCCAGCGACCAGACACCACGAGAAAGCGCATCGCCGGAGAGCGACAGGCCCAAGGGTCCTGGAAACATCTCAGGGTAGAGCGTGAGGATGGTCGCCGAAAAACTCACGCGCGATCCTCACCGGGTTCAGGCTTGCCGATTTCGAAGAAATCGTCAGGGAGCGCCGCCACCAGGCGCTTTCCGGCGATGTCGATCACGGGCACGAAAGCCTTGGTGAACGGCAGAAGCGCGGTCGGGCCCTTTTGCGCAGGCGCGATTTCGAGAAGATCGCCGCCGCCGTAATTGGGCACACCAACGATGGTGCCGACGGTCTCGCCCGCCTCGTTCTGAACGGAAAGACCGATCAGATCCGCGAGCAGGAATTCGTCTTCTTCGTCAGGGGGCGGAAGCTTGTCGCGCTCCACATAGAGTTGCACGCGGTTCAACGCCTCGGAGGCTTCGCGCGTGGTCACCCCGTCGACGACGGCGATCAGCAGATCGGGCGCGCCGCCGGGAGCGGGTCGGACAGTCTTGAGAGTGTAGGTTTTGCCATTCGCCGCAATCAGCGGCTTGTAATCGGCAATCGCCTGCGGATCGCCGGTATGGGATTTCAGCCGCACCTCGCCTTTCAGGCCATGCGCGCGACCGAACTCGCCGACCAGGACGAGATCGTCCCTCATGTTTGCGGGTGGAGCCTCCTGCCTCTGGCGAGGAAGAGGCTTGGAGGAGGGGGTGGGCGCGCCCTTCGACAGGCTGGCGCCAGCACCCCCACCCCTGCCCTTCTCTTGAATCGAGAAGGAAGAAGTGGAGCGCTGGTTGAAGCGCTCCTTCTTCGTCATGGTGCTTACGCAGCCTCGCCTTCGCCAGCCGCAGCAGCCTTGGCTTCAGCGCGCTCCTGGGCCTTCTTGCCCGGAACGGCCTTCTGCGGGTTGTTGCGAGCCGGACGCTTCAGGAGGCCGGCGGCGTCGAGGAAGCGCAGGACGCGGTCGGTCGGCTGAGCGCCCTTGGCGAGCCAGGCCTGGATCTTCTCGACGTCCAGGTTGACGCGACCGGCGTCATCCTTCGGCTTCATCGGGTCATAGGTGCCGACCTTCTCGATGAAGCGGCCATCGCGCGGGGAGCGCGAATCGGCAACAACAATGCGGTAGTAGGGACGCTTCTTCGCGCCACCGCGGGTGAGACGGATCTTCAGGGACATGGGTAACTCCTTCTAGTGTCCTGTGATCAAACCTTGTGCCGTTCCAGATCAGTCTGAGACGACGAAACCTATTTCTTCTTTCCGAACGGAAAGCCGCCGAGGCCGGGCAAACCGGGGATCTTCGGCGCACCGCCGAGACCCGGCAGACCGGGAACGCCCTTCGGCATGGGCGGAAGAGCACCGCCTGCACCGCCCGGAAAATCAGGGAGCTTGCCCCCCATCTGCTTCTGCAGCGCCTCGATCTGCTCAGGGGTCGGCTGGGGCATGCCGCCGCCGCCGATGCCGAACATTTTTCCAAGCGCGCCCGCCATGCCTTTGCCCTTGCCGCCGCCCATCATCTTCATGACGTCGGCCATCTGGCGGTGCATTTTGAGGAGCTTGTTGATGTCCTCGACTTTCGCGCCGGAGCCTGCCGCGATGCGCTTCTTCCGCGATGCTTTGAGGATGTCCGGGTTGCGGCGCTCGGCGGGCGTCATGGAATCGATGATCGCACACTGACGCTTGATGACCTTGTCATCGATATTCGCGTTCTCGAGCTGCGACTTCATCTTGGCGACGCCCGGCAGCATGCCCATGAGACCGCCAAGACCGCCGAGCTTCTCCATCTGGGAGAGCTGATCGCGCAGGTCTTCGAGGTCGAACTTGCCCTTGCGCATCTTCTCCGCGATGCGCTGGGCCTTCTCGTGATCGATGGTCTCCGCCGCCTTCTCGACCAGCGAGACGATATCGCCCATGCCGAGGATGCGGTTGGCGACGCGCGAGGGATGGAATTCCTCCAGCGCATCGACCTTTTCGCCCGTACCAATGAGCTTGATCGGCTTGCCCGTGACGGCGCGCATCGACAGAGCAGCACCGCCGCGCGCGTCACCATCCATACGGGTGAGCACGATGCCAGTGACGCCGAGGCGCGCGTCGAAGGCGCGGGCGGTGTTGACCGCGTCCTGACCGGTGAGCGCATCCGCGACGAGCAGAACCTCGTGCGGATTGGTGGCGGCGCGCACGTCGGCGGCTTCCACCATCAACGACTCGTCGACGGTCACGCGACCGGCGGTATCGAGCATCACCACGTCGTAGCCGCCGAGGCGTGCGGCCTCCATGGCACGACGGGCGATCTGCACCGCCGTCTGGCCCGCCACGATGGGGAGCGTATCGACGCCGACCTGCTTGCCGAGCACGGCAAGCTGCTCCATCGCTGCCGGACGGCGCGTATCGAGCGAGGCCATGAGAACGCGGCGGCTTTCGCGATCCGTCAGACGCTTGGCGATCTTGGCGGTCGTCGTCGTCTTACCCGAGCCCTGGAGACCGACCATCAGGATGCCGACAGGCGGAACCGCGTTGAGGCTGATCACTTCCGCGTCCGAGCCCAGCATCTCCACGAGCTGGTCGTGGACGATCTTCACCACCTGCTGGCCGGGGGAGACCGACTTGATGACCTCGGCGCCAACCGCGCGGGCGCGGACTTTGTCCGTGAAGGAGCGCACGACCTCGAGCGCGACATCGGCTTCGAGAAGCGCGCGGCGGACTTCGCGAAGGGCCGCACTCACATCTTCTTCCGTCAGCGCGCCACGGCGCGTCAGCGAATTGAGGATGTTGGAAAGTTTATCGGAAAGGCCTTCAAACATGATCAATCAATTCCTTTTGCGATGAGCGGTACATCGCGATCCGCAAGGGCCTTTTCAAAGTGATTGATTGCCGCTTTGAACTTGTCTCGGCAGCCGGGATTGCAGAAGCCGACGACCTCGCCGCGATAGAGGGTGAGCGAGTCCGCCGCGATCGGCTTTCCCGACCACGGGCAGGTCTCGTTGACCGCGTCCTCGATGCGCAATGTGTCCTTCGACATCCATCCATCCTCTCTTGTCATGACCGCACTTGATGCGGCCATCCACGTCTTTCAAGCGCAAGGTGAAAGCGTGAATGACCGGGACAAGCCCGGTCATGACGGGCGAGAACGAGACCAAAGAAAAACGCGCCCGAGGGCGCATCGCGCTGTCGGACGTTGACCTCCAGCCTCTCGGGCTGGTCGGCGGCTCAAAGGGGCTCGCTCTACAGATTTGCGGTCAGGCGATAGAGGAAAGGAGGGCAAGAGTCAAGAAAAGACCAGAAAAGCCCCGCTTTTCCGGGCCTTGCGGCAAGAAATATCAATCACCATGCTTAAAGGCTCTGCTTGTCTCGAAGGTCACGATGAAGCGCCGTACCCTGCTGAAAACCTTGAGCGTCCCCGCCCTCGCCGCCACTGGAGTCTTGGGCTGGATGAGCGCCGCCCGCGCCACGAACCGCTATTACCAGGGCCCCGCAACCGATCACTTTGACGGGGTGCGGTTCTTCTCGCCCAACCAGCCGCAGGACAAGGGTTTCATGGAATTGCTGCGCTGGCAGCTCGGCGGGGGGCGGAAGGAATGGCCTGAGAGCTTCCCGAGCCCCTTTCGGGACAAGCCTCCAGCCGACGTGCAGGGCCTGCGCACGGTGCTCATCGGCCACGCCTCGTTCCTGATCCAGGTGGCGGGGCTCAACATCCTCATCGATCCGGTCTTTTCGGAACGGGCGAGTCCCGTCTCCTTCTCGGGCCCCAAGCGGGTCAACCCACCCGGCATCGCGTTTGAGGATCTGCCCCCGATCCACGGGGTGCTGATCACGCACAATCATTACGATCACCTGGACATCGATGCTTTGGGCCGCCTCTGGCAGCGCCACCGCCCTCGCTTCGTCGCACCCCTGGGCAACGATGCGATCATCCAAGCCGAGCACCCGGAGATTGGGGTCGAGACGCGCGACTGGGGCGGATCGGTTGAGCTTGGCAACGGCGTCATCGCGCATCTGGAACCCGCCTATCACTGGTCTGCACGCGGCATCAACGACCGGCGCATGGCGCTCTGGTGCGCCTTTGTGCTCACGACGCCCCAAGGCACGATCTACCACATCGGCGATACGGGCTTCGGCGACGGCAGGATCTTTCACGCCGCGCGCGAACGCTTCGGCAAGATCCACCTCGCGCATCTGCCCATCGGCGCCTACGAGCCGCGCTGGTTCATGGAGCCGCAGCACATGAACCCGGAGGATGCGGTGAAGGTGTTCCAGATCGTTGCGCCGAACCAGGCACTTGGCCACCATTGGGGCACTTTCCGCCTCACCAATGAAGGCATCGAGGAGCCGCCGCATGAACTGGCGGTGGCCGTGCGGGCTGCGGAGATCCCGCCGGACCGGTTCAGGCCCTTGCGGCCGGGCGAAGCATGGACCCCGTCAGGGTGAGGATCGGCTCGTGTAGATCGCGCGGCTTCTCAACCAGACAGGCGACGCCCGAATCCAGCAGCTCCTGCCGGGATCCATAACCCCAGGTCACGCCTATGGCTGCAATGCCGTTCGCGCGCGCACCGATGGCATCGTGCTCCCTGTCGCCGATCATGACCGCCGTCGCGGGGTCGAGCCGCTCCCGGTCGAGAATGTGGCGGATCAAGTCGCGCTTGTCGGCGTTCCGGTTGTCGAGTTCGGAGCCATAAACCTCGCGAAAGAACCGCGACAGGCCGAAATGGTCGATGATCCGCTTTGCGAACACATGAGGCTTGGACGTGGCGACGAAGAGCCGAAATCCGGCCTCGTGAAGAGCTTCGAGGATCGCCGGAATATCCGGATAAACCTCGTTCTCGAACAATCCGACATCGCTGAAGCGCTCGCGATACAGGTGCACCGCCTCAGGAGCATTCTCGGCCCCGCCGAGGAGCTTTGTGAAACCTGAAATCAGCGGCGGCCCGATCATCCATGTCAAAGCATCCGCTTCAGGCACGGGATGGCCCAGCCTTTCGAGCGCATACTGGATGGAGCGGGTGATGCCTGCCTTAGGGTCGGTCAGGGTCCCGTCGAGGTCGAAAAGAGCGATCATCACTTCGGCTGAACGTAGATGTTCACCTCGAAATTCGTGTCCTGCGAATCTGTGAAATCGCTCACGTATTCCTCGATGAAGGCGTCCTTGGCGACGATTTCCTTGATGTCGAGATAGGCCGTGATCGTCTCGTAGGTGCCGTCGATCTCGTCGTAGGCGTCCTTGTGCACGAAGCGCAGGGCCTTGCCTTCCGGCGTCTTGCCGAACTTGATCTCCGGGGTCAGCTCGGTTTTGCCCTCGGGCACCTGCGCGATCGGGATCATCGTCTCGTATTTGAAACCGTTGTCGTCCGTATCCACGAAGATCGTCAGCGGGCGGCCCGTCGGCGAGATACCCGCTTTCTTCAACTCGCCATCGAGCTTGGCGACTGCGTTTTTGAGGCTGTTGAAGGCCTCGTCCCAGGTGCTGGTGCCGGAGAGCATCGCTGTGGGCTTTGCGGTGAGCACGCCTTCCTCCACGCCGGTGGGATCGCTCGGATTGGGGAAGAGCGTTGTGCGCGCCGTCTGCTGGGCGGGTGCAGGAGGTGCGGTCGGAGCAGGAGAAGCCGGAGCCGGCATGGGCGTAGGCTGTGCCGTCGTGGGCTGCTGCGGTTGGGCCGGTGTCTCAGAGGTCGAAGGCACCGATGTCGAAGGAGCCAGGATATTTGAAGCCGGTGCCTGAAGGGCTGGCGCCGGAGCGGCGGGGGCCGGCGCAGGAGGCGTGCTCGCCGCAGGAGGAGTCTGCGCCAGGGCCACGCTCGAGCAGAGGGCAAGCACAAGAACGAAATGGGAAGAGCGCAGCCACATGGAAGAAAGCCTCAAGCCTCGAATCACGAAATGGTGACGAGCCGGAGCATAGGAGGGTTTTGGTCCAGCCGCGAGGTGTCCCGAGCTTCACTGTGGAGGACGGATGGAAGCAGGCACCTCGTGGCACCTGCCTAAAAAATCCTCTGGCCGCCGGCTTGGCCGCTCTCAGCCAACCTGAAATCGCGGTTATGATGCCATTCCGACCGCGCGGGGGCTGTTTCGAGAATGGAAGACTTTTTGATCTTTGCCGTGATCGGCTTCCTGGCCCAGCTGGTGGATGGAGCCCTCGGCATGGCTTTCGGCGTGCTCTCCACCACGAGCCTTCTGGCCTTCGGCGTTCCGCCGGCAACAGCCAGCGCCGTGACCCATGTGACGGAAATCTTCACCACGGCGGCCTCCGGCGCCTCCCATGTCTTCCACCGCAATGTCAACTGGCGCCTCGTGGCGCGGCTTGCCCCCGCAGGCATGATCGGCGGAGCCATCGGAGCCTTTGTCCTCTCCAACATCGACGCGAAGATGATGCAGCCTGTGGTCTCGGCCTATCTGATGGTGATCGGCCTCTACATCGTCTTCAAGGCATTCCGGCCTCTCTGGCCGCGGGAGGTGCGGGACTGGCTCGTTCCTTTCATCGGCGGCGGAGGCGGCCTGCTCGATGCCATGGGCGGAGGCGGATGGGGCCCCATCGTCACGAGTTCTCTCATCGGACGCGGTCATGCGCCCCGACACGTGATCGGCTCCACGAACCTGACCGAATTTCTGGTCACGATCGTCATTTCCGCCACCTTCATCCTGACCCTGGGCTGGTCGGAGCTGAGGTCAGCGGCCGGCCTCATCCTCGGCGGCGTGCTGGCGGCTCCCCTGGGTGGTTTTCTGGTCAGCCGCCTGCCGACGCGCCCGCTCATGGTCGGCGTCGGCCTCATCATCGTCGCGACCAGCATCCCCCGGATCCTGCCGGCTCTCTAACGATATTGCCGCAGGCAGCCTCCTTCCCTCTCGCGATTCCTCACGTTTTCAGCCATATACGGCCCATGAACACCCTTTCGAACCACCGTTTCCTCAAGATGAACGGCCTCGGCAACGAGATCACCGTGCTGGACCTGCGCGGCTCACCCCATGTCGTGAGCGCTGCGGAAGCGCGCGCCATCGCGGCCGATCCGCGCTCACGCTTCGATCAGTTGATGGTGCTGCACGACCCGGTCTCACCCGGCACGAACGCCTATATGCGCATCTACAACACGGACGGCTCGGAATCCGGTGCCTGCGGCAACGGCACCCGCTGCGTGGCCTGGGCGATGGTGGCGGATCCGATCATGAGCCGTCCGACCGAGGGCCTGGTGCTCGAAACCAAGGCCGGTCTGCTGCCGGTGACACGCCTGTCCAACACGGTCTTTACCGTGGATATGGGCCTGCCGCGCTTGAGCTGGAACGAGATTCCCCTGCGCGATCCCTATCCGGACACCCGCGCCATCGCGGTCGACACGCAGATCCCGGAACATCCCGAGCTGCAGAACCCGTCGGCTGTCGGCATGGGCAACCCGCATGCCATCTTCTGGGTGAAGGACGCGGAATCTTACGACCTGGCCGTCATCGGCCCAAAGTTCGAACACGATCCGGTTTTCCCCGAGCGCGCGAACATTTCCTTCGCTGAAGTGGTGAACCCCGACCACATCGTGCTTCGCGTATGGGAGCGCGGAGCAGGCGCCACCCGCGCCTGCGGCTCGGCGGCCTGCGCCGCTCTCGTGGCGGCGGCACGCAAGGGACTGACGGGCCGCAAGGCCAAGATCTCGCTTCCCGGCGGCGATCTTGTGATCGAATGGCGCGAGAGCGACGGTCATGTGCTCATGACCGGCGAGACGGAGCTGGAGCACGAGGGCTTCTTCTCCCCTGCTCTGTTCGCGGGAGCAGCCTGATGAGCGTGGAGGTCGTCACCTTCGGCTGCCGGCTCAACACCTACGAATCGGAGGCCATGCAGCGCCACGCGGAGGATGCGGGGTTGGGCGAGGTCGTCATCGTCAACACCTGCGCCGTCACCTCCGAGGCGACGCGCCAGGCGCGCCAGTCGATCCGCAAGATCGCGCGTGAAAAGCCTGATGCACGCATTATCGTGACGGGCTGCGCCGCGCAGGTGGAGCCTGAAACCTTCGCCGCCATGCCGGAGGTCGCTCAGGTTCTCGGCAATCATGAGAAGATGAAGGCCGAGACCTGGGTAGGAATGCGCGATTTCGGCGTGGGCCAGAGCGAAAAGGTTCTGGTCAACGACATCATGGCCGTGAAGGAAACCGCCGTGCATCTCATCGACGGCATGCGCGGACGCACGCGCGCCTTCGTGCAGGTGCAGAACGGCTGCGATCATCGCTGCACCTTCTGCATCATTCCTTACGGCCGCGGTAATTCCCGCTCCGTGCCCATGGGCGCGGTGGTGGAGCAGGTGCGCAATCTGGTGGAGCATGGCTCCCGCGAAGTGGTGCTGACCGGCGTCGACATCACGAGCTACGGCAAGGATCTGCCGGGCGAGCCGAAGCTCGGCTCTCTTGTGAAGAGCCTTTTACGCCACGTGCCGGAGCTGGAGCGCCTTCGCATCTCCTCCATCGACTCCGTGGAAGCCGATCACGATCTTCTCGATGCGATTGCGGGCGAAAGCCGCCTGATGCCGCATCTGCATCTCTCGTTGCAGGCGGGCGACGACATGATCCTGAAGCGCATGAAGCGCCGCCACCTTCGCAATGACGCGATTGCCTTCTGCGAGCAGGTGAAGCGGCTTCGCCCCGACATGGTCTTCGGCGCCGACATCATCGCGGGCTTCCCGACGGAAACGGAGGAGATGTTTTCCCGCTCGCTCGACATCGTCGACGAGTGCAATCTCACGCATCTTCACGTCTTTCCCTTCTCGCCCCGCCCCGGCACGCCCGCCGCCCGCATGCCGCAGGTCGCCCGTGACGTGGTGAAGGACCGGGCCCGTCGCTTGCGCGAAAAGGGCGAGGCCGCGTTGCTGAAGCATCTCGGTGAAGAGGTGGGTGCGAAGCGGAACGTGCTGATTGAAACCAACCAGCTCGGCCGCACGGAAGGCTTTACGCTCGTGCGCTTCCCGGGCGAAGTGACGCCCGGCGCGATTGTGCCCGTCACCATTGCCGGACACGACGGCAAGGAACTGCTTGCGGCTTGAATGTGGGATCAATACTCACATCGTCATGGCCGGACTTGATCCGGCCGCCCACGTCTTAAGAACCTCTGCGGCAGAAGACGTGGATCCCCGGAACAAGTCCGGGGATGACGGGAGAAGCTCTCATTCCCGCAGAGCGCGGAGCCGGAAGCGGCTGATATCCGCTGCGTTACGGATTTCCTTCCCTCACCTTCGGCTCGTCCGGGATGACACCACACGCCCTCACCCGCTCGCGCATATGCTCCGGCACCGGCGCTTCGACGAAGATCGGCTCTTTCTTCGGATAGAGCGGAACCGTAATGCTGCGGGCATGGAGATGCAGGCCTGGGCCATTGAAACGGGGAGCCGTGCCATAGATCGGATCGCCCAGGATCGGGAAGTTCATGGCCGCGCAATGGACGCGCAGCTGATGGGTGCGGCCGGTGATGGGGCGCAGATCGAGAAGCGTGAGGCCTTCGGTGCGGCCCAGTACCCGCCATTTTGTCAGCGAAGGCTGGCCCTTCGGGTCCACCTTCATCCACCAGCCGCGATCCGGCGATTTAGGGGCAAGCGGAAGATCGATCTCGCCCTCGTCCTCATGCGGCCTTCCCTCGACCACGGCCCAGTAGACCTTGTCGACCTCGTTCTTGCGGAAAAGCTCGTTGAGGCGGGCGATGGCCTTCGGGTGGCGGCCCAGCACGAGGCAGCCGGAGGTGTCCTTGTCGAGACGGTGTGCGACCTCAGGCCGCCGGGGCAGGCCGAAGCGCAAGGCATCGAGGTGATGAAACAAGGTCTCCCCGCCCTTGGGACCGGGATGTACCGGCAGGCCGGCGGGTTTGTCGATCACGAGCATCAGGGCATCGCGATAGAGCAAACGGCTTACTATCTCTTCCGCATTCATGACGCCTCGGCTATCGAGGCATCGGCGTTAAATCAAGCACCAGCGTTCACGAGGCAGCTAAGACCCATGGCCGAAACGAAGCCCGACAAGCCCGGATTCCTGTCCCGTCTCTTCGGGCGTAAGGCCGAAACCCCGCCCGAGACTGCTCCCCGGACACCGCAGGCGGGCGGCGAACCGGAAGCCATGCCCTCCCCGCCCGCCACGGGCGCGGACGATCTGGCGGCTGCTCCGCCGACCGTCACCACGGCCTCGCCCGACACGCCTGAGGAGAACAAGACCGCCCCTGAGCTCGCCGGAGCGGATCTGCAGCCCGTCGAAGGCGTGGAGCCGGAAGGCGGCAATCCGAAGGAGCCGATTCCGCGCATCGAGACAGAGGCCGGGCCTCAGCCGCGTCCCGATGTCGTCGAGGGCGACAAGGCCGCTGCAGCAACACCCGAAGCCAAGCCCGCCCCAGCGGAGAAGCGGGGCTGGTGGCAGCGCCTGACGGAAGGCATGCGCCGCACCTCCTCGTCCCTGTCGGAGAGCGTCACGGGCCTCTTCACCAAGCGCAAGCTGGACGATGCCACGCTTCAGGACCTGGAGGATGCCCTGATCCAGGCCGATCTCGGCGTGCCCACCGCCATGCGGATCACGGAGGCGATATCGGCCGGGCGCTACAACAAGGAGATCTCGCCGCAGGAGGTGCGCACGATTCTCGCCAGCGAAGTGGAGAAGACGCTGCAGCCCGTGGCCCAGGCGCTGATCATCGATCGCGCGAAGAAGCCCTTCGTCATCCTCATGGTCGGCGTGAACGGTGCAGGCAAAACCACCACCATCGGCAAGCTCTCCCAAAAATTCCGGCAGCAGGGTCTTAAAGTCATGCTGGCAGCGGGCGATACCTTCCGCGCTGCCGCCATCGAGCAGCTGAAGGTCTGGGGCGAGCGGGTCGGCGCGCCGGTTCTCGCCCGCGAGCAGGGCGCGGATGCGGCAGGTCTGGCCTATGACGCGCTTCAAGAGGCGAAGGCGAACGGCACCGACGTGCTGCTCATCGACACGGCGGGCCGTCTGCAGAACAAGGCGGGCCTCATGGCCGAGCTCGAAAAGATCGTGCGCGTGATCAAGAAATTCGACGAGAACGCGCCCCATGCCACGCTCCTCGTGCTCGATGCCACTGTCGGCCAGAACGCGGTGAGCCAGGTGGAGCTGTTCCAGAAGGCTGCAGGCGTCACGGGGCTCGTGATGACCAAGCTCGACGGCACGGCGCGCGGCGGCATCCTGGTGGCGCTTGCCGCCAAGTTCGGCCTGCCCGTCCATTTCATCGGCGTCGGCGAAGGCGTGGAGGACCTGGAGCCCTTCACCGCAGGGGATTTCGCCAAAGCCATTGCCGGGTTAGAAGCAACATCATGACCGACGAAAAGCGCCTCCCGCCCCTTCTCAAGCTCGCCCTCGAACTCGGGCCGCTCGCTCTCTTCTTCATCGCAAACGCCTATGCGGGCCGGTTCGGCTTTGCGGAGAGCCAGCGCATCTTCGTCGCAACGGCTCTCTTCATCGGCGCTACGATGGTGGCGCTCGGCGTCTCTTACGCACTCTTGCGCAAGCTGCCGATCATGCCGCTCGTGTCGGGCGTCGTGGTGGTGGTGTTCGGCGGTCTCACGCTCTTCCTGCAGGACGAGACTTTCATCAAGCTCAAGCCCACCATCGTGAACACGATGTTCGGCGTGATCCTTCTCGGCGGCCTCTATTTCCGCAAGCCTCTGCTCGAGATCGTGCTCGACAGCGTGTTCGCCCTCACTGAAGAAGGATGGCGCAAGCTCACGCTTCGCTGGGCACTCTTCTTCTTCGCACTCGCTGCGCTCAATGAGGTCGTCTGGCGCACGCAGAGCACGGATTTCTGGGTGAGTTTCAAGGTCTTCGGCATCATGCCGCTCACCATCGCCTTTGCCCTCGCGCAAACGCCGCTTTTGTTGCGGCATGAAGCCAAGAAGGCGGAAGAAGCGTAAATGCCCAGCGTCATCACCGGCCTTGTGCCGGTGATCCCAATCCATCAAGCGCCGCGCTCTTCTTACCGGGATGGCCGGGACAAGCCTAGCCATGACAGAAGAAATGTAGCAGCCCTCACCCCACAGGCTTCAGCAAGACGACGTTGCGGGTGACGCCGCGCAAGGGCTCGTGCGCCACCTCGATCCAGGAACCTGCCTCGTCCGCATCCTGCACCGTCTCCGCTGAGGCCAGCAGGTCGCAATCCGTGTTCTTCGTGGCCTGCTCGATGCGCGACGCGATGTTGACCGTCTCGCCGACGACTGTGAATTCGAGACGGCTCTCGTCACCCACCACGCCGCAGAAGACCTCGCCCGTATGAATGCCGATGCCGACGCGCACGGGCGGATCGAACTGCCGCTTGATGTTCCAGCGCTCGATCAATCGCAGCAGCGTGCGCCCGCAGGCGAGCGCGCGGCGCGCATCGTCGTCGCCCGCGCCCGGCACGCCGAAAAGGACCAGCGCACCGTCACCCGTGAACTTGTCGATGACGCCGCCGTGGCGGCTTGCGGCCCTGAGCACGCGGCGGCGGAACGAGGTGATGAACACGGCGAGCCGCGCCGGGTCCATGGTCTCGCCGAAAGAGGTGGAGGCGCGCATGTCCACGAACAGTACCGTGACGCGGGCACGCCGCCCCCGTCTCAATGACGCGAAGGCCTGTTCCGTGAGAACGGGCGCGAGCTCGCGCGGCAGATAGCGGGTGAGATTGACGCGCAAGGTGGTCTCGCGCACCGCCCGCTCCAGCAGCACACGGCCTTGCCGCGCCACGAGAATGAGGATCAGCGCGAGCGACAGGATCATGGCGAGGCGAACCAGGTTCGCCTGTTCGGAAAACACGGCGTTGATCTCGGAGAGATCCCGCTGCCGCTCGGCGGGGGTCAACGCCTCGCCGCCGAAGGCGAGCAGCGACAGGCCCACCACATAGATGAGTGCGACCAGGATTTGCAGGCGCGGCTGATAGTGAATGGCTACCGCGGCAAGCGTGATGGGGACCACCCAGACAACCGGGAAGACTGCAAACAATCCACCAGGAATCCCTAAGCCCCAATGGCTGTAAGCCAGATTCCCGAGGACCAGCAACGCGTCGAGCACGGCGGTAGAAACGGGGAGTTGCTCCACTGCAATGCGCTTCGAGGCGAGCCAAGCGCTCCCCCAGCCGGAGACCCCAAAGAGAGCCAATGTCATCTCCGCCGCAGCGATCTGCTTCATGGCCATTGGATTCACAAGCTGAACGCCATGGGCGGCGAGCACCACCGTGATGAGCAGAATGCCCGCTACGACCACGCGGACCATGCCGGCCCGCTGCAGGGCTCCCGTATCCGCCTCGCGGATCAGGCGTGTCGTTGCGTCGCTCAGTTCCCGTGGACTCCGCCGTTTGCGGAGCGAGACCCAGGCGGATCGGATGCGCGAAGAATGGTCCACGGGGTTCTTTTCGGCAGGTGCTAGGTCGTGTGGACGGATTTG